>CAZZIC010000018.1:0-39902 GCA_964653985.1 uncultured archaeon
GGCATATCCAACCGCAAAAAAATCGGTTGGTCAATAAGAGAACCAAGAGAAGCCCTCCAATAATTATTAAAGGAAAGATTCCTTGAATTATGGAATAAAATATGTATTCAGTTGTTCCAGCACCTTCAGAAAGGGGATTTCTTGCTGAATTTAAAATAGGTAAGATCCTTACAAAGTCTTTTAAAGCGCTCAAATCCGCTGAAAAAATAAATTCAAAAATCAAATAGTTAATAAAGAGAAAGGAAATAATTTGCACTATTCTTCGGGAAATTGTCGCAATTCTGTCGGATAACTTGAAATTTTTAAGACTCAAAAATACCACATAAACTCAATTTAGATTAAATAATCTAATAATTGTTATTTAAAAAAATTAATTTTTCTTAGTAGATCTGGTTATCTCTTTTAAAGAAGATAGGATCATCTCTACATTATCCCGAACTAGCTTAAAAAATTATGAGAAAGATAGTAAGAAAAGATTAAAAAAATTATGAAGAAGCGATGTGCTATTTCTAGTTATTTAAGTAAAAGAGTTTCCATATTTTTTGGAGCTTTCGTGCTCTTTCGAAGCTTTTTATGTACCATCTTGCTTAAGCTTATAGCCTTGCTTTCTTCACCGTGATTTACAATAATCATCTTCGGTCTTGGTTGGATCCTTCTTAAGAATTGGGAAATTTGACTTCTACTTGAATGTCCGCTAAAACCTTCTAGAGTGAATGTATTTAAATTTATTTTTACTAGTTGAGTACGCCCTCTACTATCGATATATTGAAACTCTCTGAATCCTCTTTGAATGCGGTTCCCGAGTGTTCCTGATACTTGGTATGATACAAAAATCATAGAGTTATCTTTACCATTGGCAAGATCTCTTAAATATTGAACCGATGGACCACCTATAAGCATTCCACTGGTCGCAAGGATTACAGCAGGGCCTCCCGTAATTACATCTTCACGCTCATCATAAGAATTTACTGTAGTAAAGAATTCACTCAAGAAAGGATTACGTCCTTGGTGAAGTATCTTCTCTCTGAGGTCGCTACTTAAAAAATCGGGATTCGCAGTATGTATAGCAGTTGCTTCGGCAATTAAACCATCCAAAAAAACAGGGACTTCATCGATTAATCCTTTAGACAAGAACTCCTCGATAACAATTATCAATTCTTGGGCTCTTCCTACAGCCAATACAGGGATTAATACTTTACCTCCTCGGTTAACTGTGGAGTTTATGATCTGTCTTAATTCTCTTTCGGATTCTTGTCGACTGGGGATTCTATCTTGTGGTCCACCGTAAGTTGATTCAACTAATAAACTTTCAACTCTGGGAAATTTAACATTTGCCTTTTCTAAAAGGCGGGTCCTTTGATATTTGAAATCTCCTGTATATACAAAATTATATCCTCCCTTTCCAAAATGCAAGTGAGTTATCGAAGAACCTAAAATGTGTCCAGAATTATGGAGTGTAAGTTTAGCATCTGGTGCAATATCCGTCACCTTTCCCCAACTAAGAGGGATTGTATGAAGAACGGTATTTTTAACGTCTCTTTTTGAGTAAGGTGCTGGATTACCCTCTTTTTCACAGATTTGCACAAAATCAAGTTGAAGCATCGTCGCCAAGTTCCTTGTCGGTAGAGTACAATAAGTAGGACCTCTATACCCATATTTATATAAGAAGGGTACCATTCCGCAATGATCTAAATGTGAATGTGAAACAATTACAGCATCTAGATCTTTAATAGAGAATTCTGGAACCTCAAAATAAGGAAATCTATCATTCGGATTCCCGACATTCAATCCACAATCTATTAAAATATTGCTATCCCTTGTTTGCATTAGGATCGAAGAACGACCAACTTCTCTAAATCCTCCGAGTGCCGTCATTCTTATATTTAAATCGTTAAAAAGAATAGGTCGATGGATTCTCTTCCCAATCTTTAAGAGGATATCTTTTTGAGTTTTTCTTTCTTTAGTGAGCATACCTCTAATTAATTGTATTGTCCTTGATGTCAATGGGGGAGTCCTTATAGTTCTCGGTTGCCAGAAAGTGTTAGCCCTAATTTCTTTTAAATTTACTCCTTTTTTCCCAATAACAATTCCGGGTTTTACACTTTCTATTATCACTTCGCCCCTCGTATGGTCGAATTCAATGTCAGTAATTTCCGCTTCTTCTCCCACAAGATTTCGTATATATTCATCTGTTTCTTCGGGATCTTTTCTTTTATCAATATTCCACCTGATGACAATTCTTTTTCTCATTTTTTTTGCGAGATCTTTCAGAATATCGGAGTCTTCTATAACATCCAAACTTTCCTCATCGGATGCTGAATATACAGCAACATCTGGACCTTCGAATTCGATTCTCTGAACTTTAATATCAGGAGGGAGATTTTCTTTTATCTCATCTTTAATTTTTTGTAATTCTGTCTCAAAACTCATAAATTTCGTCTTTTATATATTTTTTTAATTATTTATTTGGATAAATCTTTCTAACTCTGTTACCCCGTAGCTCGATTATAAAGTTAAATTATTACAATATTTAATTTGTTAGAAGTTATATTAATTACACTTTAAAATTCATTTACGTTTGGGTATGAATCTGTTCTGATAATATATTTTATTCAATAAATAGAACATTATTCTCCAACAAATACCATCATTCATTGGAAGAATAGTTTTCAGAAAGAATTATTTTGTAATTCTACTTTAGTAATATTTTAATCAAATAAAAACCTTTCTATTGACATTTTAAGACAAATCTTAAATCAAGTATTTAATCTATAAGTCTTGATATTAATTTTAGGTTAATAGAGAAGATTTTTTTTTAAGATTATCTTACTTTAAGATATGGTTGTTAAAGTCGGAGCTATCGCGTCTGGAAGTGGGTCAAATTTTGAAGCCATAGTAGAAGCCACAGAAACGGGGATACTTAAAGGAAAAGCGACCGTAAAGGTTTTGATATGTAATAAAGCGGGAGCTTACTGTATGAAAAGAGCCGAAAAGCATGATATCCCTTATACCCTTATAGATTCTGATAGGCATGAAGGAACAAGAGAAGAATTTGATAAGAAGATGGTCCAAGTCTTAAAAGAGCATAATTGTGAATTAATTGCTTTAGCCGGTTATATGAGATTGGTCAGCCCATACTTTATTCGAACTTTTGATAGAAACATTATGAACATCCATCCTGCACTCTTACCCAGTTTTAAAGGTATGCATGCTCATCGGGACGCTTTAGAGTATGGAGTTAAGGTATCTGGGTGCACAGTTCATTTTGTAGACGAAATGAAAGACCATGGTCCAATCATTATTCAAAAGTGTGTCCGAGTATATGATACAGATACGATTGAAAGCCTTTCCAAAAGAGTTTTAGAGTGGGAGCATAAAATATTTCCAAAAGCAATCGAGCTTTATTGTGATAATCGATTGCACAGAGATGCTCGTATTATAAGAATTGATGGTAAAGTGAAATTATAAATGAATTAAATCATTTTTTTAATTGGGAAAGTAAGTCTAATGATGAGTCTGACCCATATGATTCTCTATTAAGTGAGGTACCTTATCTCATATGAGAAGTGAAGAAGATCTTGAGTTCTGAAGAATTCCTTTCCCACTTCTAATTTTTGAACTAAGAATGCTAAACTATTAAACAAAAGCATAATAAGAAAAAATATAAATTGAACAATTAGAAAAAGTGAAAGAAAAATGCCTCGAAGGAAGGAAATATCAGAAATCTTAAACCTAATGCATAAAACAGAAGCTATACGAAATATCGGCTTAGTTGGTCATATTGATCACGGAAAAACCACACTTTCTGATTCATTGTTAAGTGAGGCGGGATTATTAAATCCCGATTTAGCGGGAGAGGCAAGAGTGTTGGATTATTTAGAAGAGGAACAAGAGAGAGGAATCACTATGAAATCCACGAATATCTCTCTCTATTACGAAAAGAGCCTTGAGGAAAAAGAGCCCTTTTTGATTAATCTTGTGGACACTCCGGGGCATTTGGATTTTTCAGGGAAGGTAACTCGTGCCTTAAGATTGATTGATGGAGTAATCGTTGTTGTAGACGCTGTAGAAGAAATAATAAGTCAATCTGAAACCGTTATTAAGCAAGCATTGGAAGAAGGTGTTAAACCTGTACTTTACATTAACAAAGTTGATAGGTTAATCCGAGAGTTAAAACTTTCAGACGAAAAAATTAGAGAAAAATATTCTCGCATTATAAATGATTTTAATAAATTAATTAAGCGTCATGCAAATCCTCCATTTGACAGAGAATGGCAAGTTTCTCCTTCAGAGGGTAATATTGCATTCGGAAGCGCACTCCATAAATGGGGTTTTACTGTAAAAATTCTTGAAAATAGCGATCTTAAGTTTAAAGATATCAGAAACCGTTATAGAAAGGAAATCTATTCCCAGAAGAAATATGAGGATCTACCCGTTTATTTTCCAATTCACAAAGCCATACTTGAAATGGTGGTTAATCATCTTCCCAATCCAAAAAAGGCCCAAGACTATAGAATACAAAAAATTTGGGAAGGTGATGTTTCATCAAAACTGGGAAAGTATATGAAAAATTGTGATCCTGATGGTCCTTTAATCGTATGTGTTAGCAAGGTACAATCCGAAAAACATGGATTGGTAGCAACGGGAAGAATTTTCTCAGGGAAATGCTTGGATCGACAAGAAGTTTATTTATCTAAGGAAAACAAGGTTGATAAAATTCAGAAAATTTCCTTATTTATGGGACAAAGAAGAGAAAACGTTGATGAGATTCCCGTTGGAAACATCGTGGCGATTGAAGGATTTAAAAATATCAAAAGTGGAGAATCATTGATTGAAAGTGAGTTTGCAGATAGCTTTATTCCATTTGGAAAGGTCAAATACGTGTCTACTCCCGTTGTAACAGTTTCAATTGAGCCAGAATATCTGCGAGATTTAGAAGAAATGAAATCAATCATTGAGAATCTTTTAGTGGAAGACCCGAATTTAAATTTTGATATTAATGAGGAAAATGGGGAATTTTTGTTATCAGGAATGGGTCCTTTACACTTAGAGGTATCTGCAAACGAGATTGAGAAACGTGGGGTGAAAGTCGACATTTCTGATCCACGACCTGTATTTAAAGAGTCATGTCGTCATAGTTCCTCCCTTATAATATCGAAATCTGAAGGAGATCAAAACCTTTTGAAGATGAGAATCGAGCGTCTAGACGAAAAGACTGCGTCCTTCCTTAGGATAGGAAGTTATAAAACGATTAAACCACAAAATAAGTTAAAAGAAGCTTTTAAAGAAAAGTCTGGTCTAAAGGAAGAGGAAATAGAGGGATTCTGGAAAGCTGATCAAGATCAGAATATTCTTATAAATAATAGTTCAACTACATTGGAAGAACCTTATAAGGAGATTATCCCAGAAATTATAAAGAAAATTCAACTTAATGGGCCACTTGTTGGAGAAAAACTTACTGAAGTAAAATTCATTATAGAAGATTTGATTATTAAAAAGATTGAGGAAGAAACAGCATTTACAGAGTTATCTACCTTATTCTATGACGCAATTAAAAAAGGATTGAATGAAGCGGAAATAATTCTGTTAGAACCAATTTATCATACAATCCTTCAATTACCTCCAACATATATTAAAAATACGCTTTCGTTAGTCTCTAAATTCTCTGCTAAAATAAAAGAAGTGGATCAAGAGAACGAATATCAAGCTACGCTTGAAATTTTGTTACCAGTTAGAAATTCAATCAAATTTGCTGAAGAAGTTCGTTCAATTACTTCTGGGAAAGCGTTCTGGCAGAATGAGTTTTATTCTTTTTTAGAAGTGCCACCAGGAGAATCCAAATCGATTATTAGTGATTTGAGATTTAGAAAAGGATTATCTTGGTAAAAATATTCAAAATAAATCTTGAATAGTTAAAAGATGCGCCCGCCGGGATGTTCGTTTTACGATAAATTCGTGTCCATTTCGAACCCGGGTCTCTGGCTTGGGAAGCCAGAATGCGTATGGTAACCTCATACTAGAAGTCAATACCACTATACTACGAGCGCTAAAATAATAGCAGGCCTTATATACTTTAATCATAATCTAAGATTTTTAATTAATTTTTCTAAACATCCTTAATTTGATTTAAAATTCTGAAAAAACAAAAAAGATGTATATCATTTAAAAAGAAAAAATATTATAAAATAAAAAAATATGGTAGGATTTGGTTTATTTTTCTGGTTGCTCGTCCAATTCAAACTCCTTTCCGAGGAAATATTTCCATATAACTGCTACGAGAATTCCACCAATTATAGATGCAATCCAGAATAGCCAGAGTTGAATTAAAGCTGTACCACCGACGAAGATTGCTGGTCCTAAGCTTCTTGCTGGATTAACAGAGGTTCCCGTAATTGGTATTCCAACTAAATGCACCAATACTAGAGCAAATCCAATCGCAATTCCAGCTGTATTTCTTGGGGCATTTTTGTGAGTGGCACCAAAGATAACAAATAGGAACACCATTGTTAAAAAGACCTCAGCTATGAATGCAGAGAGCATACCATACCCAGCAGGTGAAGCCGCATCAAACCCATTCTGTCCTAACCCATCAACTGCAATATTGTACTCAGGAAGCCCCATTGCTACCAAAAGAAGGATAGCTGCACCAAGAATAGCACCAACACATTGTGCAACGATATAGATAACTCCTTCCTTGGGTTCCATTTTTTTTGCGGTCATCATAGCAACCGTTACAGCGGGATTAATATGGCATCCTGAAATGTGACCTATAGCGTAAACCATGGCCAAAACAGCTAATCCAAAAGCAAACGAGATTCCAACATAGCCAATTTGGGTTTCAGCAATAACTGCACTCCCACAACCCATAAATACTAATGTGAATGTACCAAATAGCTCCGCAACGTATTTTTTAATTTCAGACATTTATTTCAACTTTTGTTTGTTTAAATTTCTCTAGAAATTTTGTAACGAGAATTTTTAGCTTCTTTTGACAAAAAACTAAATTTACATGAATAACCTTAATTTTTATATTCAAGCTTTTTTAAATACAAAATAAAACAAAACGAATAAAATTCATAATTCTCAAATGAAAAATTTAGAAAATTCAGTTTGATTTTGAGAAATGAGTAATATATTCCGAGATTTTATAATTTGGAAGAACTTTATCAGCCAGACCATGTTTAATCGCTACTTTAGGCATACCAAAGAGAACGGAAGTTTCTTCTGATTCAGCAATTGTTTTTCCGCCAAATGTATGAATTGCTTTTAATCCATTCACACCATCAACTCCCATTCCAGTTAAAAGAATACCTAAAGTTGCATCTTTAAAGACTCTGGCTGCTGAGATGAAAAGTACATCAATGGATGGAATGCAAAAGTTTACGGATTTACCGCTATAAGTTTTAATTATGGGGAAACGGTCCCTAACAGAAACTTCCATATGTTTAGCACCTGGAGAAATATAGACTTGTCCATTTTTAATTACTTCTCCATTTTCGGCTAATTTCACTCGAATATTACATGATTGATTTAGATTATTCACAAAAGATCTAGTGAAATTTTTTTTAATATGTTGGACTATTAATATTGAAGATTGAATCTTAGAAGGAAGGTCTTGTAGAATTATTCTTATCGCTTTTGGCCCTCCGACACTTGCACCAATAACTATGATTCTAGAAGTTATTTTCACATTTTTTATTGGAGTTAAATCAGTAAAATTCTTACTTTTAAATTCTTTTTTCTTTTTTAATTTTGAAGAAATTTTTGGTTCAAGGATTTTTGATTTAGATTTATTTATCTGTTTATTGATTTTTTTTAGGTGTATTTCTCTATTATGAACTGGCTCGGTTTTTAGTAAACTTTTTTGTTTTTTCTTTTCATCTACATTCGATTTCTCTTCTTTCTCTAACTTTTTACTTTTTTTTTTAATTTGTTTTTTAACTTTTTTCTTTCTCGTTGATTTTATTTGATCTTGTTTAAATTCCTTTATTTTTCTTTTAGAATATTCCTGTTTCTTAAAATTCGGTTTAACTGACACTGATTCAGTGCGTTTTTTGATTTCTTCCTTTTCTCCAATTGGTTTTAATTCATTAATATATCGTCCAAATTTGAAGGTTTTATTTACCATATTTTGTCTGAAAGATTGTTGTCTCTCAAATGCACTTTGATCTTTAGCTTTTGAACTACTTCCAATACTTGAATCATAAGCTGCTTTAATTTTTAAAATTAATTCTTCACTAAATTGAGTAAAGGAATCGGAATCCATACTTTTTGGTTTAATAATATAATCAAATGCACCAATTAAAAGAGCTTGAACAGAGATATCCATATCTTTGGGATTTAAAGCAGAAAGAATAATTGTTGGGATTGGATAATTATTCATAATTTTTTCAAAAGCATTGAGTCCATTCATCTCTGGCATAATTAAATCTAAAAGAAGGACATCAGGTTTATAAAAATCAGCCATTCCTACTGCTTCAATTCCGTTTATAGCATAATCTAAGAGTTCAATATCTGAATCTTTTTTAATAACCTCAATAATTTTTTTTCTGACAAAAGTAGAATCATCTGCTAACAAAATTCTTATTGTCAAATTTAATCACATTGACTTTTATTTAATATGAAAACAGTTGATTGATAAACTTTTCCTGGAAAAATTACATAAATATTGATACTAAATGAGTAAATAATTCATCCACTCCTTGACCTGTCATAGCAGAAATCTCGAAAAAATTGCATTTATATTGATCAGCTAATGTTTGAGCTTCCTCTTTTAAAGAGCTTCTTTCTTCCACTAAATCAATTTTATTGCCAGCAAGTACGTAGGGAATATCTTTTTCTTTTATAAAATGTCTTGCTTCTTCAATCCATTCAGTAACTTCCTTTAAACTCCTCTCATTTGTATAATCGAAAAGAAAAATTACCGCATCAGTTTGAGGATATAAAAAACGTCGAACTTTTGCGAAAGCTTTTATACCACTCAAATCAAATATATAAAATTTTAATTTTATCCGATTTGTTAATTTCAAGTCCTTTTCTATAAATGATGCCCCAATAGTAGGCTTATATTTTTCCAAAGATTCACCCTTAATATACATATTGAGTAAGGTACTCTTTCCCACCTTTTTTGAACCGATAATCAAAATTTGATTAAAAATAACTTTGTTATCAAGTGATCCATTTTTAGGTCTCTTAATTCCATGACCAGATCTTTTTAATTCGGGTAAATTAAGGGGGGGATTTCTATTATTTAATAGAAGCGATACCTTATCGGCTACTAAATACGAATAAGGAATAAATTTTTCAAATTCGGAATAGGGATCTGCCACTAAAACGAATAGAGCAACCCCTAATTCCAGGTAAAATAATCGAAACTCATTTGTATCAAATGTTCCACTTCCATAAGAAGTCTCTGCAAATCTTTTAATCTTACTCATTGTTTGATCTAATATACTCATAATTGCTCCGATAATCTCTTCGTCAAATCCCTTCACAGACTTTTGAGCTATTATCAATCCATCTAAATCCACAATAAGAACCGCAGATAACTCGGGAATTTTTTTTAAAAAAGTTTCCAATAACTTGTCTAGTATGTTTATGTGCAGCATTTTTGCTAGCTTAGATATTTATAAATCCAATAAACTAATATATTAATTCTTTTTAAATATCACTTTTTCAAAAACCCTAAATGGTTTAAAATAGAAGTCCCTTAAAGCTAATGGGATATTTAATTTCTCAAAATTAATGAAAGCAAGAAAAATTCATAATAGTATTAAAAAAGAATTTATTTATTAAATTTAATGAAGGCTTCTTTTTTTTAATGCTATTTAAAACTAAGATTTAATCACGGGCAAATTATTGTTTTTTACTAATATCGATAAGAAGTATCTAACAAATAGATTATAAATTTAACCCTTTTTTATTTATGTGAATTATCTATAGAGGCTAATCTTAAATAGTAAAACCTTTTAATAACTATGAGAATTAATGGATTTATTAAATATCATTATTCAATTATAATTTAAGATTTTAATCATGATCTTTCAAGGAATCTTTAACATTCTGGATTTATAACCAATTAATTGTATCGAATCTAAAGATATTTAAAGCATATAATCGACTATATGTTTCCAAAAGTCTTACAAAAAGAGCTCAGTGAGATTGAATCATTTAATTTTGAAGAAAAGAAATTTAGAGTTATTAGCGTTGATAAGAAGGGCGGAGAAACAATATATAGATAATTAATTTTTAATATCTTTTTGTTATCCTTAAATAATAATTTTCGTGTTCAACTTAGGAAGAATTTCATTTATTAGTTTATGGAACAACAAGTACGGGAATTTCACTAAGATTTAAAACCCGTTCGGTAACATGTCCCATAAGATATTCTATTGCATGCCGCTTTCCTCTTCTGGCAATGATTATTAAACCATAATCTTTGGAGATTTCTACGATCTCCTCCACGGGATCCCCTTGAACTATTTTCGAATTAATTAAATTTTCATTAAATCCTATAGCCCTTGCATCACTAATAACTTTATTGAAATATTTTTGTGCTTGAGTTTTGAATTTCTCATGAAGATCGCTGGATTCTCCTTCGGGATAGGACCTTATCTGATGGATTCTTTCTTCAATTACGTAGAACAATGTGAGAGAACAATTCTCAAAAAGATCTGAAAAGCGAATGGCAAATTTAGCAGCCTCAAAACTTTTGGGGCTCCCATCAATTGGGATCAAGATTTTTCTACAGGTAAATTTTGGAATAGACATCGTTAAATTTTTAAAATCTTCTCTTATTTGAACTCTATTATTATTTTCTATTTTTTATTCTTTATGATTAGATTCTATCAACTTTATTCTAAACATATGTTCAAACATACATTCTTAACTTTAAAATAATCTGAATAAATTGTTTAAATGAGAAAATTAGGAATGTGAGCCTTTATATCTCCTTCCCGCAACTTGGACACTTTTTCATAAACTGTGTTAATGTAAATCCACATTCTGGGCACTTTTTAATTAGAGGTCTTTTGTATTTAAAATCGAAATTGATATTTTTTGGAGAGTCATTTGAATCTTCAGAATCGCCATCATCAAATAAAGTTAATTCCTTTTCCAATGAGGGAAAAAGTCGAGATAGAAGATTAAATCTTCCTTTCCTAAGTATTATACCTAAGAATAATAAAAATAGAAATAAAACAACCAAAAAAATTATTATTAGATTTTTTGTTAGATGTAATAGATAAGAGAACAACACGGTTAGAAAAATGATATAAATGAATACAGCAATAAACCTGACTATTTTTTGTTTGCGATTAAAATGCTGTTTTGAATCATTTTCACTCATATACTTCGTTTTCATTTCTGAACTCCTAAGGATACCATTCTAAAGATATTTTTTAGTAATATACTGTTTGGCATTTTCGATGAGTTCTTTAGTTTTTTCAGTTTCAATAGATCGGGAAATCTCCTCAGAGATAACATCTTTTTCCAATTCTTTTTTGAATTTAATATTAGAAAATATATTTTCTAGAGTAAATGGAGAATACTCTATACCTCTTCCTCGATAAAATTTAAAGAAAAATTCATAAAAATGAAGTCGCAAGGCATTCAAAAATACAATAATTCCCTCTAATAGGATTACAACAGCGTTCCCTAATATTAAACCGATTATTATAAAAATTTGAGTTAAAATATTACCCGCGGGTATAATCCCTATCATCGCTTGGATAGCAACCATCAATGAAATATGGGCTAAGGCTAAGGCAAGTAACCTTACATAAGATAGTACATTACTGGGCACGGATAAAATTGTTTCAAAAGCATCAATAGATCCTTCACTTATCAATTCCCCGTAAGACTCTTCAGCAATATAAGAGATTCCCAGAAGTTTTCCTAATGGTTTCGTTATCATTATTAAAATCCCTGGTATTATAACAAGTAAGATAGGATATGGAGGTGCTAACCATGCCCCAATATCAATGCCGTAAGTTAAAATTAACCAGATTCCACTGTCTAGAAACCAAATCTTTACTAAAGGCTCGGTGATGGCTTGATATATTTTTGACTGTTTCACATAATTTGTGAACTGCACTAACCAGCCTAGATTTATATGAATGACCCCGACAAAAACCGTAAAGAAAAATAAGGTCATTACATTTTCTAATGGATGTGTTAAATAAATCGTTTGTCCTACAAAAGGGATATAGATACCCACATTTCCCAATTCATAATTGATTATTGGAATTGTCTGTTGCCCAAAAAATTCACCGTAAAGAAATCCAAAAACAATAGACCAAATTCCACCATAGAAAATTATCCATGAAAAGTTTTTGACATTTTCCTTTTTCCTAAAAATAGTAGCACCAATTAATCCAGAAGATATTAAAACCAATCCATGACCAATATCTCCGAACATCATTCCAAATAATAAGGGAAAAGTTATGAATAAGATTGCTGTTGGATCAATCTCACCATATGTCGGAACACCATACATTTTAACAAGCGTTTCAAATGGTTTAATGATTCTATTATGTTCAACCTTAGTTGGAGTGACTTTTCTTAGATCTTCTTCCTCTTCAATCTCCTCCTCTCCTTCAAAGTCTTCTAAATCTAAATCCTTTTCTCCTTCCGCTTCAAAAGCTTCGAACTTATCATCGGTTTTAAGGCCCATTGAACCCACCTTTTCTTTGTCCTCTTGTTTTTTCTTCTTCAACTTTTTTTCTTCAATTTCTTCTATCTTAACATCTGTCTTTTTATCTTCAGTTTTATCTTCTTGGCCTTCTTCTTTTCCTTTTTTCCTTTCTTCTTTTTTCTTTCTTTTTACTTTATTCTTTCTTCTTTTCTTTTTTCCTTTTTTTGTCTCTTCCTCGGATTCATAGTTTTTCATCTCCTTTTCCGCTTTCTTCCTAAATTCTTCTTTTTCACCGACTTTACGACCCTTTTCAATAGTAATCGTTTCTATTCTAATTTTATTTCCAAAATTTTCCCTTAATTCTTCTTTGACCTCTTTCCTTTCTTCATTTGGAATAAAAAACTCCAGCTCTAAGTATCCTGAGGGTAATTCTCTAAATTGATTATCAGCAAAATTATATTCCTTAAGATTATTAATCACTTCTTTTAAAGCAGCGAATTTAACAATATTATCTTCCTTGATACGTCGTATTTCTTGCCTATACTTTTTTAAAGTTTTTGTTATCAACCCGATTTCTTTTTCAATACGATTAAAATTTATTCCATCATAGGTGAGATATTTTTTTAAAATTTGAACCTCTTCTCCATGAACAAGATTAATTCGATCTCTTAGCTCTTCTTCTTTATCCCGGGGATAGATAACGAAAAATACTACTCGATCATCAGATATTCTTTGCGTTTGATATACATTAGGAAATTCTGAAAATTCGAATAGATTTCTAATGGTTGGGAGATTCTTTGTAAATGTTGTATACACTCTAAAATCTAGATTATTGAAATAACTAAGATTGAACCTATTGAGATTAAATTTATCTAAAAAGGCATAACTTTTTTTGATGAGTTGAATCGATTCTAATTCAATTCTCGCTTTATTTATGTACCTTTCAAGTTCATTAATACGATTAGAATAAAAATTAATTTCTTCAGATAGTTGATTAATTAATTCATAGAGATCCTTGACCTTAAACTCAATTCTCTCCTCCTTATTAACAGATAATCCTTGAAAAGTAGATTCACTTAAATTAAGCTTTTTGTAAAGATCGTTGAAATTTTTCTTTAAATCTTGAATTTTTTCTTTATAAGTTCCCTTTGCTTTTTTTTCAATTTCTTTTTCTCTTTCTTTAATATGAACTCTCTTCAGATCAGCTAAGTCTGTTAAGAGCTTGTCTTTATAATTCCTATTGATTGTTACTTTAATTAAATTCATTATATTTTTTGGCACTTAAAAATCACCTATTTTTTTTTATCTTCTAACCGCTCTTTGACGGCTTTTAATCTTATAAAACTTTCTCTTTGCATTTCCTCAATAATGTTTGAAACCTTTTTTATAGTATCTTTAAGATTGGGTCTGACTATATTTTTTAATCCATTTATTCTTCTATCAACCTTCCTAAAGTTAGTGGCATATTTTAATATTACATCTTCAGTTTCTGCCAGAACAATGATATCCCGAAGCAATTGCTTTAATTTATCAACCAATTCTTCCAAATGAGGGCTAGTATTTTCAAATGAATAAGGTGGAAGTTTTTCCTCTTGTTCGAGTTTGTAATCAATTCTTGGAATAATTATGCCAATCTTTTTAATAAAACTGATGTTAATCTCAGGTTTAAATTGAATTTCACTAATTTTACTTATAAGATTAAATTCTGTCTTTCCCATATCCTTGTAAACTTGAGTTAACTTTCTAATAGACTTTTTAAGAGAATTGTAAAAGTTTTTTCTCTGTTGTTTATAATCTGTCCAGATATTCCTTATTCGTTGTATCAATTGTTCTCTTTTATAATCCAAAAAATTTTCTCCTTTCTTTACAAATTCCAATCTATCCTGAAGATTCATTAAGTTTGTTTTCGTTGGCTTAATCTTACGGAAGCTAATAATTATCACCTTTAAACATAGAATTTATTAATATCTCTCTTTTTTATACGATGTAATTTACTTTTAGGTAAATTTGAAAGAACTTCCCAAGCGATTTTAAAAGTTTCTTCAAAGGAGCGATCTTCTTCGGGGGATTGATTTAAAAATTTCTTTTCAAAATCATCAGCAAAATCAAGTAATGCCCTTTGTTCTCTATTGAGACTTTCTTGTCCAATAATAGATATTAAATCTCTAACATCTTGCGCATCTGAATATGATGCAATCAACTGGGAACTAACATCAGCATGTTCTTTACGTGTAGTTCCTTCCCCTATTGCATCTTTCATTAACCGAGAAATTGAAGATAATACTTGAAAAGGGGGGTAAATATCTTTTTTTTCTAAATCTCTATTAAAGACTAATTGACCTTCTGTAATATATCCCGTTGTGTCAGGTATCGGATGACTAATGTCATCATTTGGCATAGTCAAAATAGGGATCTGCGTAATTGAACCATTACGATTTTTAATTTTTCCCGTTCTTTCATAGATACTGGCTAAATCAGAAAAAAGATACCCAGGATATCCTTTTCGACTTGGTATCTCTTCTTTTGCGGCACTAATCTCTCTCAAAGCCTCACAGTAATTAGTCATATTAATAAGAATAACTAATACATGCATTTCTTTTTCAAAAGCAAAATATTCTGCTGCTGTAAGAGCAACCTTGGGAATCATCAACCTTTCCATTACAGGATCATCGGCAAAATTGATAAATGAAACTATGTTTTGAATATTCCCTCTTTTCTTAAATTGGTTTATAAAAAATATTGCATCATCTTGAATTACACCTATTCCACAAAAAATTATTAAAAATGGTTCCCCAGAAGGAACTTTTGCTTGTGTGACAATTTGAGCCGCCATACGGTTATGTGGCATGCCTTGACCGCTGAAGATTGGAAGTTTCTGACCCCGAATTAGAGTAAATAAACCATCAATAGCAGAGATACCCGTCTGAATTATATCAGTAGGATAAGATCGTGCTGATGGATTAATAGAACTACCTCTGATATCTTCTTTTTTATCAGTTAGGATATCAAATTTTTTGACACGTTTGGTTTGTATATCGATAGGTTTTCCTAAGGCATTAAATACATAGCCTAACATATCCATTGACAATTTTAGTTTAAATGTATCTCCACTGAAAAAGATTTTCGCATTTTCTGTAGATATTCCTCGGGTTCCTTCAAATACTTGAACCATTATCAATTCTTCGTTCATTTCGATTACTTGGCCAGTCCGTATTTCACCATTATCAAGGTGAATCTTAATGATCTCACCGAAACTTACATTATGTATATTCTTAAGATATATTAACGGGTCGATAATTTGATTTATTTTCTTATAGTTAATGGTCATTTAATTACACCCGCCTTCTCTTTAGATTATCTAATCTTTCAATTAAGTTGTTTTTAATTTCCTCAATCTTGGAAAACTCATCATTACGAATTGTATTTTTTATTCTTAATATTTCATCAATTAAATCCAATTCCTTGAGCTCTTCAATAATTAATCCTTCTTGTAATAGATTTTTAGCTTTTTCATGAAATAACAGAATAATTTTGATTATACTTAGTAATTTTTTAACTCTTGTGAAATTATCAATTTCATCGAACGCATTTTGTATCAGAAAACCTTCTTTAATTATATCTGCTACAAACAAATCAAGTTGTTGATCTTCAGGTAAATTTTCTTCGCCAATTAATTGCTTAATGTTTTTTAATTCATTTTCTCGCGAGAGAATTTTATTTACCTTTTCCCTACATTCATTCCAGTTAAGATCAATCTCGGGCCAATATATATCACGATCCAGCCACCAATTCCCTATTTTATCAGGATAATTTGAATAAGAATCAATCCAATTAATAGCGGGATAGTGCTTTTCGTAAGCTAAATCCTCATCCAATGCCCAAAAAACTTGTACAAATCGTTTTGTATTGGAAGTAACTGGTTCACTAAAGTCACCCGCGGGGGGAGACACCGATCCTATTATGGATACAGACCCTATACGATCTTCCTTTTTCTCGTTCCCCAGAGTACTAAAAAGTCCGCCTCTTTCATAAAAACTAGAAATCTTTGATGGAAGATAGGCAGGATAACCCTCTTCAGCAGGCATTTCCTCAAGCAAACCAGAGATTTCCCTTAGAGCTTCTGCCCATCGGGAAGTACTATCTGCTTGGAGAACAACGTGGTAACCCATATCTCTATAATATTCAGCAATTGTTATCCCAGAAAATATACTAGCTTCTCTTGCAGATACTGGCATATTTGAGGTATTAGCAATTAAAACTAATCTTTCTAATAAGGGTTTTCCTGTTCTGGGATCAGTAATTTTGGGAAATTCTTTGAGAACATCAGCAACTTCATTTCCTCTTTCCCCACAACTAATGAAGATAACAATGTCTGCATCGCACCATTTTGCCAAGGATTGCTGTGTGACAGTCTTTCCTGTTCCAAACCCGCCTGGGACTGCTACAGTACCACCTTTTGCGATAGGAAATAAAAGATCAATGATTCTAATTCCTGTGACTAAAGGTTCATTTGGATTTAATTTCTTATAAAATGGTCGTCTAATAATTACGGGCCATCTTTGAATCATATTAAAATCCTCAGCATCAGTTTCATCATCTGAAACTAAGGAGTAAATAATTTCCTCAACTTTATAATCTCCTTCTTCGGCGATATAAGAAATTTTACCAGATTTATTTGGAGGAACCATAATATAATGCTTTATGGAGGAAGTTTCTTGTACTTCACCAATAAAATTTCCAGTAGTAACGGATTCTCCTCTACTTTTTAAGGGAGTAAAATGCCATTCTTTATCCCTTGGAAGCGAGTGGATCTCAACACCCCGTTCTAAAAATCCGGATTTATCCTTCTCGTATAACCTTTCCAATGGTCTTTGTATCCCATCAAATAAATTTGTTAATAACCCCGGACCTAATTCCATGGATAAAGGATGACCAGTATTTTTTACTTTTTGATGTAATTGAAGATTATTAGTATTTTCATAGCATTGCACAGCAATATGATCATGATAAATCTGAATAACTTCCCCAGAAATATTTTGTTTCTTAACTTTGACTAAATCTCTCAATTTTACTTTATTTTCTAATCCTTTAACATTAATTAACGTACTCTTAATACTCGAAATATATCCTTCATCTGAATTATTAGATTCTTTCATATCTTCTCAATTCATTCTCAATATTACTTTTTTTATTTTCTACAAATTCTTTAAATTCATTTTCAATTTCCTTAATTTTTAATTCGGAAATGATATTTGTAAGGTTCTTTTCAAGAAAAGAATAGTTTTCTTCAATTAACGAGTCTAAAGAATTATCATATGAGATTTGTTGTTCTTCAACATTAATGATAAAGCCCCCAATAATTTCCTCCTTACTTTTAGCCAAATCTATTGAGTTCTCAAAATATTCTTTCAATTCAGCCAGATTATTTTTAAAATGTTCATAATCTCTGTTATTAAATATTAATGTGAGTTCTAAGGATTTATTTACTTTTTCACTTACTTTACTAAGAGCTTGATTTAAATATTTAAGATAATCTTCATAATTTTTTTCCATACTCTTTTTAACTGAGTCAATTAAGAGTTCCTTAGTTTTTTTAACTAAATCATTTTTAAGATTTAACAATTTTTCCTTGGACCAAAGTAAAGTTTTAGATAAGCTGGTATTCAATTTTTCTTTATAATCCTCTATAAATTTCACCCTTTTTTTATTGGCTTGTTCTTGAGTTCTCTCTCTATAGGTTTTTTTAATTTCTGCTTTCTGAAATAAAGTCTGTTGATTCATTTCCTTTACTTGGTTTTGAGCTTTCTCAACTAAATATATTCCTAAATTTCCAAAACGTTCTCTTAATTCTCTTTCAGGCAATTTTAATCAACTCCTAAGATAATAATCTATCTATTGATTTGTATACATTTTTCAATAAAACCCCTCTTTCTTCAATCTCTTCCTTGAAAATATTTGGTAGATAAAAAATAAAGGGTTCCCTGTTATTTAGTTTAAATTCTATCAAATAATCTATAATATCATCAGGAAAATCTCCAGATATAATTATCAGACTTATCGAAGAATCCTCAGTTAAATATTTAAATTTCTCCATGAAATCCTTGTTATCTTCGACAATAGTTCCTTCCATTCCTAAAAGACCAAACATATAACAAATATCCTCATCTCCGAGAATATGTATTTTCTTTTTTGCCATTAAAAATTCATCTCGAATTCATCCTTAATAGATTCAATTAAACTATCTTGATTATTTTTATAATTTGATTCCATATTCTCTATTTCATTGTTTATTTTATTTTCATATTCCTTAGTTTTGGAATTAATATCCTTATCTAACTTTTCCAACACATTTTCTATAAAATGCTCTTTTTTCTCGAGGGTTTTCTTCATTGATTCTTTTTCTTGTTTTCTTACTTCGTCCAACTTACTTTTCTTCTCTTCTTCGGCTTCCTCAATTATATACTTATAAGTTTCTTCAACGTCCTCGACCCATCTAAAAATATCCATTTTTCTCACGTTTTAAATTTTAACTAATTATTCTATACTTTTGTTGAATTATGTCAACAGCTTTTGGTATAATATGAAACTTAATTTCTCGGTTTTTTTTAATGATTATTTCCATAATTCGATAAATCGCAGAATAATCAATTTCATCTATTTGAAGTTCATATTTTTTAAAAAAATAATTTTGATATACTTTCTCTATATCCCAAATAGGATGTTTAGTGTCTTTACTAATTGGTTTATACATATTTTTAACATCATCAATGTCCTTGAAATAATTGTTTAAAAATTGAAAAAAAGAACTCAGATTTTCTTGATTCAATAATGAATCTATAGATGAGTTTGTTAAAAATAGGTATTCCTCAACGAGAAATTGAGATAATAATTTTCTATCGATTTTATTCATGATGCCTCTGTATATCATATTGATATTATAGAGTTCCACAGTATATTTTATAAATAATCCAATCATTTTTTTCTCAATTTTGTCATATCTTTTATAATTTTTAGTTAAGTTTTGATAATATAATTGATCTAAAAATGATTCTAACACAAATATTTCATCGTTATTTCTAAAGTAGGAAATCCCCTCCCTTATTGCTTTATTATATCTAGTATTTCTCATATATAACTGAATTTCATCCAATGAATTTATCTCAATGAGTTCCTCAATGAAATCTCTATTGTCTAAGTATTCTTCTGCGAGAAAATTTATGTAATTTAATTTTTCCTTACTTCTCATTCCAACAATAGATCCTAAAATTAAATGTTTTATATTTGTAATTTCATATTTAAGAAGGAAATCTTTCAGAAATTCCCTCATATTTTCAGGTGAATGAGAGATTATTCTTCCGATTAATTTAATATAATTTCGAGTTAAAGCTCGTTCAATGTCTTCAATCTTTTTGTTCTCTATATCTAGTCCAGGAAAGTAAGGAGAAATTAAAGATATCAACTGGTCAATATCAGTTACTGTATCTAAATTGTCTAATGTATCTTGATCCATTACCAATTTAGATAAAACTGAAACCTTAATATATACGTAAGCATAAGATGGGACTATGACACTAGACATCTTAATTCAATCTGATTATATTAATTTTTCCAACTATGGGGAAGGTATCTTGGTCCATATCAAGATAGAAATAATCAATCCATAGATAGCTAGGGCTTCGCACAAGGCAACTACGAGGAATGCTTGAAAAAATGAGCCTTCTCTCTCGGAGAGTGCTGAGATTGCTGCAGTACCTACAGTTCTAATAGCCCAAGCACTTCCTAATACAGAAGCACTTACAGCTATCGCAGCAGAAAGTGCTAACATTGCCGCAGTAGAAGTTTGATAAAAATCTAAATTACCTGTTTCTTCTTGAGCTGAGACAAAAGTAACTAAGCCATTAACAGAAAAAATAACAACAAGGACCAAAAATATCTGAAATATTGCGAGTAAGAAAAAAAATTTCTGTTTTCCATTCATTTATTTATCACTTAAATCTAGAAATTGTAAATAGCTAGTATTTTACTTATCTATTTAATTTAATTGAAATAAAACAATTTAGTATTTTAAACTTTTATTTTAAGAAAAATTGATTAAGATTTTTATTTAAGACTAATCGTTAATTATTAATCAAGTTATAATAATAAAAAATCGAAAAATAAAACAAGGATTAGATCTCCCTTAGTTATAAAAAAAGATTCGCTAATGAGTAAAAAAGATTAAATTCATGGCTAGATAGAAAATGTAAAATCCAATTAAAATTCCCGATTCATAAGTTTTCAAGGTTTTTTCCCTCCAAAGAAAGAAATTAACGAGAGATATACCAATTACAATCATCGGAATCTCAAAAAGAATAATAGTTGGACTTACCTGAAAATTAGAAATTAAGACCCCACTTCCCGTTGCTAAAATTTCATTAAATTTCCTTCCTTTTTTTCTGCTCCGAGTCAATTAAGTTTAACCCCTCTCTATCTGCGATAAATTCTTTGTTTTTTTATTCATTTCTATTCTTTTTTCACTTTTTATAATAAAGATTAGATAAATGAGATATGAAATAACTAATAATAATCCTTTGATAAATGTTAAAACTAAATCAAAAACAAAGATAAAAAAAAATTAAAATAGCCACAAATAACATAATACCCTCCCAGTGAAGCTTCCATTTGCTAACGAAGATTTTTTGACTCATACCGAGAATTCCTAAAATTAATGTAATCTGATTAAAAAAGAGCCCGCCCTATTGGCAATTACCGGCATCTTAATTCCAATAACCTTATCAATACACCTATGATACTACCCGCAATTTCAGAAAAGCTCATTCCAACGGAAAGTATGGTTAACCCAATCAACATATGATTCATCCCAAATCTTTCGGCTATATTTTCCAATCCGACTACTGTAACTTTTGACCCAAAATATAAAACAAATAGTCCTAAAATTAAAACTATAATAGTTATGAGGAGCATAGGTTATTTCAGAAAATTTTTATTTACAAATCTTTTCTCCTGTGGTTTTATTGACTTTGATGTGTCGACAAAAATCAGTTTCAATTAGTTCCTTGCATTCATTAATTTTATTATAAACTTCTGAAGGGAATAGATGATTAACCAAGGGCATTAAAACATCTTTCATTTCTATACAGTTCAATAATCTAAGAGTTTCAACAGAATAAAATATTTCGCTAACTAAATCATAATTTGTTTCCTCAGAGATAACTAAAATTTCTAAATTTCTATAAATTCTTGAAATGATTCTATCAATAAAATCGAATTGTCTTAGTTTTTCAATGTCTTCTCTCATATAATAACTTAAGATTACATGGTAAGTTGCCTCAGAAGAAAGAAATCCATCCCTATATTGAATTATTCCATCAGAAGTTATTCTCTGATCAATTTCTCTTAATATAGATTTTATAATTTTTGGATTTCTACTTTTATAGACTCCTAATACATTATATATTTTCAAAATTAGAACTAACTGTGAGGTTTCAAGATTTTTCAAATAATTCAAATCAAAATACTTCTTATCTCCTTTCAATAATTCCTCAATTTGTATTTCAGAAAGTTCTAAATCTACTAACCATGCCGACTCTAAGAAAAAATAAACTTGATTTGTGGCTTCGACTAAAGGAGCCTCGAATTCATCTATATTTTCATCATAAATATTAAGTAGGAAATATTTAACGGTTGCCTCATCAATCGGTATTGAAAGTTCCTCAGCAAGATAAATACCGCAATAGTAAAGGTCCGGATTTTTTAGAGAAACTAAAGGAATTGTATCCAACCAATGATCAATTTCATTTTCTATGAAATCCTTAATTTCAGAAAAATTAAAAAACTTTTGTAGATTGAAAAATGCTATTATTCGATATAACATATAAAAGAGTTGTAATTTGTCTCGAGGATATTTGGACTTCCTTACTTTTTCAATCTTTTCTTTATTCTTCAAAAGTTTTTCTATAATTTTATCTCGAATTTGAAGATATTTTCTTAGATTTTCAATTTTAGAGGGATTTCTTTCGAATAATGTTTTAAGGTTTCTTAGCTCCATTATAAAAGAGATTGGTAATAAGTTTTTAGATCTTAATGTTCTCATTGTTGAACTTGCGGCTTCATCATCTACAATGTATTCAAAAATTTTTTCAAGAAAAAATTCATTAATGATAGGTATAATTTTATTATAAAATTGAACTAATGATGTTATATTTCCATTTTCCTTTTCTTTTATTTCAGTTAATTGGAAAATATAATAATGTTCAATCTTATCTCTAAAAAATCCGAGTTCAACGAATTCCTCTTCGAGATAATCAATCATCTCATCCATTATGGATTCAAAATCATCAGTATTAAGTTTTGCTTCGAATTTTTTATAAAGTTTATTCTTAAAATATTGATCAATACTATCATAAAATAAATAGATTTCGTTTGAATACAAATTTAATACATTAAAGAGTCCTTGAAAAATCATAATTCTTATTATCCCTTATCTATCGGTGTTATTGTAGCAATTATGAAAAAATTTTTATATAAATTTATCTTTTTCCAAAAAGAATAAAAATGAGTAATTTAAATAAGAAAGCGAAAAAATATAATTTTCCCATTTGAAGTTTAAATGAGAATTAAGACGCTTTTTGGAAAAGGAAATTTTAAGATACAAAATAAAAAAAATTAGAATTTTATTTCATTAACTTTTTAATTGTGCCCATCTTCTTTTGGACATGCTTTAAAGTATATTTGACTTGTTCGATAATTTCGGTAATTTCATTGAGAATTTTTTTGATTTGAACCTTATTTGAATTTGAAAGCTCCTTGCTATTTGTATTATAATTTACTTGGTTAAAATCTTTTGTAACGTCACTGAATCCACGAGACTCTCCAGGATATGTTAAATCATCTCTTGCTTCTCGTATTTCATTATAAATAAACAGAAAATCTCTTGGTTCTCTCTCTTCTTTAACTAATTCATATTCATAGTTATAAAACTTTTTCCTGCTTTTTAATTTTCCTGCCCAAGATGCCGCCATGTATCTTTGAAAGAGTTTTGATCCTTTTCCAGCCCAGATCCAGATTAATTCCATCGATTTATCTACAATCAAATATACCTCATCGGAAATAAAGATATCCTTCGGTTTATGAAATAGTTCTTCTCCATCAATCTTATATATATATTCTTTATAGGTATCACTAATCATTTTTACGATTAAATTGTACTAATTGGATTTAATTCTAAACTAATAGCTAACTAAGTTGTACCTCATTAAGCTATTAAAAAATATAATGAATTATCTTAAAGAAAATTAGTAATATTTCTTTAAAGCTTCAAGTAAATTTTCTAAGGTTTCTAATTCTGGAATGAATAAGAATGTCCCCGTTATTTTAATATCAGTAACTATGACGTTCGTAGTAATTACAAGAGATAATTTCTTGAGAATGCCGATTTCATCTTTTAGTAAATTGAAAAGTTTTTTCCCTTCATCAACATTCATATCAGGAGGATTTGTCATAAGCCTTATATCTAAAAGGTCAGCTATAGCACTGGTATAATTACTTGCCAGAATGTGACCTAATTCCTTCATCGCATCTGCGTAAAGGTCAGGAAAGTCCTCGGCTTTTCTATAACTTTTCCTCAAATCTATACCTTTCTTCTTTTTATCGTCAACGATAATGGAAGTCAAATCGATTATATCATCTACTTTAAAAAGGGTAAGTACTGTCGCTCTAGTCTTTCCTTCTACATTACTCCAAGCGATAAATAGATATTCCTTCTCATTGCTCACTTCTTTTGTAAACTCGTCCAGCTTGATCATTTCCACAGACGGAATGTTAATATCTACTCTTTGATTTATCATTTTTGCCAAGGCATTCGCTGCATTTCCTGCACCTATATTTCCTACTTCTTGGAGCGCGTCTCTTTGAGTTTCGGATAAAACAATATCATCAATACTTAATCTCTTAGTTTCAATTCCCTCTTGCTCAAGTAAAGATTCATATTCAATATCTAATTTTCCAAATATTTTATAAAGAGTTTTCATATCTGGAATGAAGAAAAATACTCCATTTAACTCTAAATCGACAACTTGAATCGAAGTTTTAATTAAGATTATGAATCTACTTAAGGATTTAACATCTTGATTTAAAAATGATCCTAACGATTCTACATTCGTCATAGTAAATTCCGGTAAGTCAATCATCATTTTAGTACCTGTTAAATCCGCTAAAGCAGAAGCATAATGTCCTGCCATAATATTTCCCATTTCCTTTATTGTGGAGATCGCGAAGTCATCCAGTTCATCCTTAGATTCAACTTTTTTAGGATCAAATTTAGATTCTTTTCCAACTAAATTCGAAACTAAGCTCATCATTCCCCTTAACTCAAAAGCTTGTAAGATCGTAGATTGTGAATTTTCCAGATGACAAAATATTCCACATACTTTTTTGTTTTTTCCTCCAAATAATTTAGGGAGTTTATCAAAGCTAACAATTCCCACATTTGTTAAATCTACGTCTACTTTCTTCTTGATTAACCTTGATAAGGCGGTTACAGCATTTCCAGACCCAATATTTCCCACTTCTTTAAGTGTATCTTGTTGGTCGTCAGTTAATTGTAATTCTTTGATTACTTTTTTGGGTTTCCTTGTTTTTAAAAGATCCCCCAGCTGTGCTCTTGATCCATCCATTTTAGGGACTCTTGGGATAACAACTTCATCTTCACCTCTAGATCGTTTAATTTGTCTTGGTTGTTTAGCGGAAACTTGTCTCTTTATTTTTACCGGCTGTGCTTCCATAGATAAGATTTCAGGTGGGATTAATGTATTAAGATCTAAGAGTATGTAAGTAACATCGTCCTTAACCCCTATTGATTTGATGAATCGATAATCGATATGAGTTTCAACAATAGTATTTTGCGCTTCAAAGATTGAGACGGGTAATTTCCTTACCCCAATTACCTTATCAACCAATAATGCTAAATGCAGGTTCTCTAACTCAAGCAAAATAATCCTGGAATCCTCATTCAAGTTAAACGTACCATCCTTATCATAAATCTTATTTTTTAAGGACATAATCGTGTATAGGATCCCACGAATATCGATAATTCCCACAATGTTGCGATCCGCTAATGGGATAGGAATTATTTTATCTCCTGGTAAATAGATTTCCTTAACATCTTTTACTTCAAGTAAATACTTTTCGCTTTCGACTTGAATTACTACTACATTAACATTTCCAATTTTTTCAGATTCTAACATTGTAAATTTCAACTCTCTTTTTTATAAATTATTTTTGATCATAATACCTTTCCATATTAGTTCCAGTTCTTGTTGCTCTTTTTTAATTGATTCGGCAAAATAACCTATTTGCTTATATATTGATATTTGTCCACCATCAGTATAATTATAAATATAATCTAATAGATCTTCCACTGTGCTAAAATTATATCCTGCTATGTTTAATTCCTCCTCGGCACTGACAATCAATAAGTCATCAGCATTGAAAGCTCTATCCAATTCGACCCATTCAATCCAAATCTGCGGCTCGATGCTTTTTTCTTTAATGGTGACTTTTTCATTGATGGGGATATTTCTATAGGTCCTATTTGCTGCAATAATTATCTCACTTGGGATTATTCCTTGTTCTTGGGAAAATTCAGTGAGTTTAGTAATTATATCTAAATATACATCCAATTCTAAGACATCATAACACACTACAAAGATTATATCTCCAGATTCTGTTTCGATGATATAATCAAGATCTCTTTTTGTTTGATTCTTATCCCGATTGATGTGTAAAGTATTAATAGTGAATTCACGAGTATATTTCATATTTTTAAAAAACCGCCACTTAACCGCTTTTTTATTGCTAATCTCATGGCTAACATAAATTTTATATAATTTTTCGAGCTCATCAGCTTTAAAATCACTATAATCAGCAAATTCACCCGAAGAATCTTCGTATTTATAGAAATTTTTGATGGAACTTATATTAGAGTTTGATTTTGATAACCCTTTACCTTCTATATCATCTAATATTAATGATATTTCCATTTTGGTAAACTGAGGTACGATCTCGTCTAAATACAATACAAGATTTTCTTTTGATTTGTTTTTTAGTGTGTTGTAATATTGAAATGTCATTTTTTTTTTCTGATATTTTTTAATTAAATTTTTTATCCAAATATGAATGATTCTAATTCATCATAACTGATGGATGCATTTTCTTTCTTCTTTACATAATACCTAATTTCTTTATCTTGATAAGGTAAAATTTTATCGATCAGAAAAGAAATTGCAAATCCATTTGTTTCCGTATCTTCAATTATTTTTTTTTCGACATTAGATGAAACAAATTCAAAAGATTCTGAAATTTCATCCGTTATCTTGATATCAGATACTTCAACATTTGAATCATTTTTTACGAGAATACTTATGGCAAATTCATCTAATTCTCTTCCTGGGAAAATTTCTTTTCCAATTAATAGATCTCTGCGCTTATGAATAATATCTAATTTAGGTAGTTCATTTGGATGTAATTCTTGTTTAACTTTATAGAAATATTTTTCATTAATCTCTTCATTTTCTGCAGATATAGCAACAGGATAAATTGCGCTTACCGTGAGTGGGAAGATATAATTTTTATTGTAATCTGGAGTAATTGCTTTGATAGGATATCTCATTTCAAGAAATTCTCCTACATCAATGAGATAATCTGAAGCCTCCTCTTCACGTAAATTTATTAAAATTTGGATTTTATGAAGTTCTGAAGCGTCATCATTATTGGGAACAATAGATAAGTTAATCTTTTCTGATTTTACTTTTCCTGAGGGAGTTCTTATGTTAAAAAGCTTGGGATCGAGGGTAGGAATAAAATCTGCAGGAATTGTCTCTTCAATTAATATTCCTTTAATTGAATTGGTCCCTATATTCTTGATATTAATTAAATTCTCTAATTCAGCTTTTTCAAATGATTTTATTTCTTTTTCTGAAAATTTCTTTGACAGATTAAAATCAATTAGTTCAAAATAATCTTGATCAAACTTTAACGTAGTTCTACTCTTTTTTTCAATCTTGTGAGTTATCGAGTAATCAACTTTTCTGAAAAATTTAGGTTCTGTTTTATTTTCTACCTCCCATTTGTCAGAAATGAATTTTTCTCCAGGTAAAATTTCTTTCTTATCTTTATAATTAAGATATTTTTTTTCCTTATTTTTATCTAGAACTAAAATTGATCTTAGTTCCATTTTATAATCGCTATTGTTTTTAAAGATAATATAACTATCCCACATATTGGGTGCTGTTTCTTTTTCCTTTTTTTTAATAGCATGCATTACGTGTGAATAAGCTGAGAAATCCTCAACATCAAGTGCTGAAACAAGATCATCTTCAAAAATATAAGAGACTTGTATCTCGCCCGTACCAAGGATATATTTCTCAGTAGGATGAATTTCCGTTAAAATTGTTAATTGTGCTTTCTCTCCAGGCTCCAATTCATCTATATTGGAATATAAGATCCCTTTTTTAAATTCTAAATCAGTAAATTTTTCAGATTTGAATTGAAAATTTGAAAATTCGTCAATAAATTTTTTTCCAACCTTTATTTTTCTTATTGGTCGATTAGAAATGTTTTCTATAATGATCTCAAATTTTATTCTGTTTAATTTATCATATAAAAGAACTAAATCTTTAGTTGCTTTTTTCGCTTTTCTTTTGGCCCTTTCTCTCCGAGCCTTTTCGGCTTTTCTTTCTCTCTCTGCTCGTAAAGCCGCTTCTCTTTCGGCAGCCTCTCTTTTCTTTTTCTCTTCCTCTCTCTTTAGGGCATTTAATAGTTTTTCTCTCTTTTCGAGAGCCTTTTTCCTCATTTCAGCAACTTTATCATCTACATTATTAAAATCAGTTTCAATCTCATTAGATAGAGACTCTATTCTTTCTTCTAGGGTTTTTGATTTTTGGTTTTTTAAGTTTTCTATTTTATCTTCAAGAGAATCGCATTTCTTTTTCAATTCTTTACTCCTTGATTTCCAATGATCGTGTTTCTCTTGGGCGTTTTCATATTTCGCTTCTGCTTCTTCGAATTTAGGTTTTAATTCTTCAATTTCAGGATCATATTCTTTATCAATTTCATCCTTTGCTTTTTGTTGTTCTTCATCAAGTTCGGTAAAATGCTTTTTTATTGAATACATTAAGCCAAATTCTTTTCTTAATGCCTTCTTTTTAGCTTTTTCAGCATCTTTATATTTGCTTTTAGCGGTTTTATATTTCTCCTTCAGTTCATCTTCCCTGCTTTCCCATTCTTCCACTTTTTCCGTTGCTTCTTCATATTCTTGAACTCTTTTTTTATAAGTCTTATTCGCTTCGCCTATTTTATAATTGAAGGTTTCTTCAACTTCTTTTTTTACTTTTTCCTTCTCTTCTTCTTCTCTTTTTTTAATCTTTTCAATCTCTTCTTGCTTCAATTCTTCAGGTTCTTTAATTTCAAGGAGCTCTTCTTGGGTCTTTTCCTTTTCAGAAAGATTTTCATCTTTCTTCTTGGCATCTTTTCTCGGTTCCTTTTTCTTTTTTTCTTCTAATTCATTATTTACTTTTTTATTATCCTCTGATCCCTCAAGTAATTCAATATCTAAAACATGATGCAGATCTAAGTCTAAAACATCGATTTTCTCTTCCACTTTAAGGGTGTCAACTAAACTTTCCCTTTCAGTAATCATATAGTTTATTTTCTTATTGGATTGAGGTTCAAAGTTTCCTAATTTAACATGATCCTCTTTTCCAATATTAGTTTTATCTGTGTTATCAAGTTTGAGCCTAACATCCCAAATTCTATCTTTTTTAGAATTATTTATTATAGATAAAACACCAGAACCAGAGAATTCCTTCAAATCTTTTTTTTCATCAAATTTATATTCTAATGTCTCGTTTCCTCTTATCAAAACATCAGAAATGACTTCAAAAGATGAAACTTTTTGCTCTTCTTCTAAGTCCGTTTCTAACTCTGAGATCTCCTCAATATGTTTTATTGGATGACCAATAAATGCTGGAGAGAGTTTTGTTTCCAATTCTTTTAGTCTTATATGTTTAAATCCCATAAATGATCAACTTTGATTTATCTTTTTTTTTTTTGATTAAGAAGCTTCTATTAATTTAAGACCTTTTAATTCTTGAGTCATCGAGTTAATTATATTAAATACATCAATAATTAGACAAATGCTTCCGTCTCCTGTAATTGAGACACCTAAAATCTCTTGGAAGGAAGAATACTTTGATCTGAATGGTTTTATAACAACATCCATTTGATGCAAAATTTCATCTGCGATAAAAATTGCAGAACTTTTTTCTCCTCTTTTGCATAATATCGCGATTTTATCTTTAGAATTACTTTTCAGATGCTCTTTAGATTCTTCATATTCCTCACTTCCATTTTCCGGTCCATCTTCAAAGTGGAGATCGAGGTATTTTTTTAGTCTAATAACTGGGATTAATTCAGATTCTAAACGATAATATTCTTCTCTTTTAACATATTCAATTAGTTTTGGATTGAAGAAATATATTTGCTCAATATTCTCAATTGGAATGGCAAATAAGTCGCCCGCTACTTTCAATAATTGTGCTTTTAGAATTGCTCTTGAAAATGGTACACTAATTCTAAATGTAGTGCCCTCGCTTTTTTTCGATTCAATTTCAAGTGTACCTCCTAACTCCCTAATTTTTTCCGCTACAATAGCAAGCCCCATTCCTCTTCCTGAAATCATATCCGCTTTTGACAGGGTTGAAAACCCAGGTGTTAAGATTAGTTTATTTAATTCTTCTTTTGTTAAATTCATGACCTCTTCAGCACTATAATTTCCTATTTCAATAGCTTTATTTCTAATCTTATTGTAATTAATTCCTTTACCGTCATCTTCTATCTCTATAAAAACTGATCCAGAGCGTCTAAATGTTGAAAGTTCTAAAGTCCCAGCTCTGGGTTTTCCCTTAGCAGTGCGTTCAGCTGAAGGTTCGATACCATGATAAATTGCATTTCTTAATAAATGAATGATTGGGCTATTTAATTGTTCTAAAATTTTTCTATCTAATTCAACATCTGTCCCTTTTAATTTAAATCTGACATTCTTGTCAGTTTCTTTCGAAACATCTCTAACTAGTCTTTTATATCTTCGAAAAGTGGTTTCAACTCTGACAAGTTTTAATGTAAAAATGATTTCTTGAATTTCGAGGAATAATTTATCCATGTTATCAAACACCCTCGAAACTTTTCTATTTTGGGCTTCTTGAAGTATTTGATTTAATTGATTCTTCATTATAACAACTTCCCCAAAATAATCCATCAAATTTTCGAGGATCTGAATATTCACTTTAACTGATGTGATTTTTCCGGTTTCATCTGCGAAATCCTCCTCAATTGTTGCGACTTTTTTAAGATCTTGAGCTTCCTCTACAGAACCCTCTTCATAATAATCTAAAGCATCTGTTGGTGCTTCTTTAATGTGTTTACTTGCTTCTTGAAGGATTTTTTTAAAGTCTTTTTTACTTAACTTCTTAATAGCTTTGTTTTCTATTTCTAAGATTTCATCTAAAACCTTAATTATTTCTTCTTTAGACTTTTCACTTATATAGAAAATTTCGAATTCTAAATCACATTCTCCTGCTTCCAAGATCTCTGGTTTTGGATTACTCCAACAGATCTGTCCGATTTCATTTAACGCTCTAAAGATGATGAATAATCTTACTTTTTTAAAGACACAAGTTTTCTGAAGGGTAATAGAAATATTAAAAAATGTATTTTTGGAATTTCCTATTACCGTATCGATTTTTTCTTTAGGAATAGGTTTAATGAAGGTGATTTCATACTCAGAATCATTTTCTTCTAGCCCTTCTGTGAGTTCATCGACCAAACTTGAGTCAATATCCTCAATATTTCCATCTTTTACATTATCTAAGACAGAACGGAGAAGATCGAGACCATCAAACATCATCTCAACATATTTATTGATTTTTTGTTTCGATAATTCTTTTTTTGATGATTTGTCAAGTAAGTTTTCATAGTTATGGCAGAATTCTGACACATTCTCCAATCCTACCATTGCGGTTAACCCTTTAAGGGTGTGAAATGCGAAATATAATTCTTTTATTGGTTTATTATTCTCTGGATTCTCCTCAAGTTCTAGAATTTGAAATTCTACTTTCTGTAATAATTCCTCTGCCTCACTTATAAATAACTTTAGATCCTCTTCTGATGTCATTTCAATACCTCATTTTGATTAATAATCAATTTTTTTATTTCGTTTTATTTAACCTTTTTTCAATAAAATTCTTTCCATAACTTCGATTACTTGATCGTTTTTGAAGGGTTTCTGAATGAAGTCTTTCGCTCCCTTTTTAGCTGCTTCAAGAACTAACGCTTCTTGACCTAAAGCTGAGACCACTACGATCAGAACATCTTTGTCATGTTTTAAAAGATTTTCTATAGCTTCAATTCCGCCCATATTGGGCATAACAAGGTCCATAGTAATTAAGTCAATGGATTGTTTCTTATATTTCTCGATAGCTTCTTGTCCATTTGATGCTTCATCGACAACCTCACAATAATCCAGTTTATTAATAATCTTTTTCAGCATATTACGGGTGAAAGCAGCATCATCAACAACTAAGATTTTTTTTTTTGAATTTTTTGACATATTATTCTTACACCTTTTTTGTTTTAATTTAAACTAAAGAGTTTTGATTATGTTGGATTGATAATTGTTCAGCCTCACTGAGAACTTTCTGCAGATCTATAAAGATTCGGGGCCTGTCTTCAAATTGAATTATTCCTTTAATGTAATCAATATGGTTCATCGTAGTTTGAAAGATTGGACTTAATCCAACTAAACGATCTGTGCTAACTTGATCTACTTTAACTATAAGATCTACATAAAATCCAATGTTGGTCTCATTAATATTTACAATAATGATAAATTTTTGAGAGGTCTCCTCTTCTCCACTATTCTCTCTATAGATTTTATAATCGCTTAACCGTAGCTTTTTCTTCATATTTATGATATGGATGATATTTCCTCTGTAATTATAAATACCCTCTATGAAGTCATAGCTTTGAGGTAACCTTCTAATTTGCCCTGTTTGAATGATCTCCTTCACATCGAGAAGATCAAGGGCAAATTCCTCTCCTCCAACTTTAAATAGTATTACAGAAAATTGTTCTCCTTCGCTTAATATTTTTTCTTGACTCATTTTTTTTTCACTTTTTATAATATAAAATATTTATCAAGTGTTTTTTCAAAATCCTTAAATTTTCTAATATCTCCATTAAAACTTTTTAATACTTCGTTATATTGATCAACAAACTCATTGGTTATGAGATACATATATCTTTCTAATAGATCATCTAATTCCTCAACTAAAAAGGCGAAAATAACATTATTATTGGTTATCAAATAAAATCTTTGATTTCCAAAATTTATCTCTTTTAGATTCCCGCCTGATTCTTGACCAATGATTTCTTGAGAAAATGAAAATAATGCGGAAATAAATCCACCAATATGTACTTCACTATTGGCAATCTTGGTTCTATCTTTATCAATTTGAGAAAATAAAGGTTGTCCATGAGGTCCAATTATAAACAGCGCAATCAAATCATTTGATATAGGTATCTCGATATTATCTTCACATAGATCAATAATTTGCTCTATTTGGGTATTGGACATAAAAGACTTCCTAATTCTTTTAGTAAATAAATATAAATCTGAATAAGTGATTTCATGGTTAGTTTTATCCATGTACACTAATAAAATAATATTGTCCGAATCTAACTTAAAATATTGAAGAAATACAGTCATATTTTCTAAGGGTATGACAGAGTGACCTTTATTATTGGCAATAATCTCTTTTTTATACGCTTCAATTAAATTTTGTAATAAAGGTAACCCAATTCCCTTTTGGAAAACATTTTCATAACTCCATTCGGAATTAGTTCTCTTAAATCTTAACAAACCAAATCCGAGTAATTCTAAATATTTACAATTATTTTTCATATTTCGGTGGTTTTCCATAATGATCATAGTTTAATCCTTCTAGTTTTACTAACGGTTATTGTTCGTTTTATTCAAGCCTTTCATTTTTTTAATTATTTAGAGATTTTGCTTATAAAAACCGAAAACTTACCAGTTTACGAGTCTTATAACTATTTTTAATCAATAATACCTCTCTTGATAAATCCTTAATTAACACGAATTTTATATTTTTATCAAAAAAAATTTGTTTTTACAATTTTTTATATACAAGACACAATAATTTCTATTTAAATCTTGTGAAAAAACAAATATTTTTATAAAGAAATTCAAAATTATTTAGCTGAAAAATGATTTATATACACACTTTAATCTAGAATTGTTAATTAGTTCAGATTTGTTAGGAAAAAAATCTCAAAAATCATGATAAGCGTTTTTTAAATGCTAATGTTCCCTTAAAAATTGAAAAAATCATAAAAAAGGTCTACAAAGAGGAAAATGATATTCTAAATAGACAAAATCGATATTTTATTTCAACTTACTTAGAGTAAACTAAACAATTCTATAGAATTAATTAATATCTAAGGAGATTTATTATTTTTAATAAAAAATATTTTAAACTAGTTGTCAAAAATTAAAGTAAGTCATTTTTTAAACCTAATTTTTAGATAATTAAATAAATTGGTGTTAAGCGAATGGAATTAGAGGAATTAAGTATTGAGGATAATATTAACCTAACACAAAAAGATGCTTTACTTATTATTGATATGCAGTATGACTTCATTCCCGATGGGGCATTACCTGTTGAAGGTGGAGATGAAATTATTACGGGAATTAATGAGTTGGGAAGGAAATTTGAGGAAAACCTTTTCACGGTGGTACAGACACAAGATTGGCATCCTAAAAGTCACCGCTCTTTTGCCAGCAATCACCCAGGAAAGGATCCTGGTGACGAATATATAGAGGAGGAAGGATTAGGACCTATTTTGTGGCCCGATCATTGTGTCCAAGGAACTCATGGAGCAGACTTCCATGAAAATTTGGATAGAACTCCAACTCATGCTATTATTAGAAAAGGTATTTCTCCAGGTGTTGATTCCTATTCTGGATTTCGAGATAAGAATAAGGAACGAGAAACTGGACTCAGAGGTTATCTCCAATCCTTGGATATCGAAAGAGTTTTTATCTGCGGTTTAGCATTGGATTATTGTTGCTATTTTACAGCTCTCGATGCAAAAGAATTCGGATTTGATGTAGGTTTTATAATTGATCTTACAAGAGGCATCAACGACCCTAAAGGAAGAATCTCTCGAGTTTTAGATGATATGAAAGATAAAGGGGTTAAATTTGTAAAAGCTGATAGTTTTAATTAGATTTCTTTTTACTCATTACGACATTTCCTTTTCTATACTCAATAATTTTCCCAAGATGAAATTTTTTAAAAAAAAATTTAGGTTTAAAGGTCCAAATTAAATTTGAAGAATTTAGTTTTTAATAAAATATACGATAATTAAACTGATTAAATAAGTTTAAAAACTCTAATAATAATTATAAAAAAAAAAAACCATCCGCCCTCTAATGTAATCTATTTTACCATATAATGATATAGGTGCAAGTATCTGCGCCTTTCTTTCTACAACCGCCTTCAGCATGTCTAACTGAAGGTACTGAAATCAGACCAGTTTCTTGAAATCTTTTCATAAAGGATTTGATTAAAGCTTGTTCAAATTCGCAAGGGTATGGAGTATTACATACCATTTTCCCTTTCTTATCACCTGTTTTAGTAAACTCATAACTACCTATAGCTCCCCCTCTGTGGTTCATTTTAAATGCTTTATCAATAAGTTCTAACGCACTTTCAACACTATCAATATGTGGTACCTCAGCATTTTCTGATACTTTCATACCTATAACTTTAAGTGTAGAATCCTTTGTGTCATTAAGCACATCAAGAAATTCCCTAGCAGAGTACCAACCATCTTCTTTTACATTTTTAATACCCTTGTTTCCAAGCAAATCTATTGCTTTTTCTTCAAAAGCACCAAATCCATTTATAAAAGCTTTTAAGATTACACCTTTAACTTTAACAGCACTACCAATTTCAGATATTTTCATTTTAAATACCTCATAAAGTGAAAATAGATAGATTTATTAAAATAAAACCTCTTTAAACACTAATATTTAAATAATATAAATTTTATATATTTGTACTCTATTTCATACTAAATTAAATATAAATTCTTTTGAGAATCCTTTCTCCATTTATTTTGAGCTCTTAAAAAAGAAAGTTGAATTTTTTGGAAAATCAAATATTCCAGAAAAAAATAAGGTTATTTTGATAGAAAATTTTTATTTAATGTTCTCTTTTTTATTATATTTAAAATCTCATGTTTAGCTTTCTGAAAGATGATTTTTCCCTACAAATCTATATTGATAGCATGCAGTGTTAATACCGCAAGAAGTAGAATGGCAGAGGGTTATTTGAAGAAAATTTTTAAAGATAATTTAAGGATTAATTCATGTGGAGTTGCATCTAATGCCAGAGACGACATGTTAATATCCTTAGATGCAAGATTGGCAATGAAAGAAGAGGGTATAATTCTTCCAGAGGACTCAAAATCGAGGGATTTAAAAAAGCATATTAATCTCCTGAAAGAGTCCGATCTAGTGCTTACTCTTACCGAAGATCATAAAAAGATTGTTAAAAATCTTATTAAAGCAAATCAATTTAAAGGAATAGAGATATTTACAATGAGAGAATTTGCGGGAAAGGAAGGAGATATTGAAGATCCATCAATGAAGGAATTAGAAGGCTTTCGAAAAGCAAGAGACGAAATTAAATTTTGTATTAGAGAAGGATTAAAGAAATATAATATTAAATTAAATGTTTGAAACTCATTAAATCGATGTGAAAAACTGCATGATTGAATACATTATAATTGCCATCTTACAAGGTTTAGTGGAGTGGCTTCCTATCTCTTCGTCAGGGCAAGTAATCATAGTAGCCGTAAACTTCTTTGGAATCTCTGTCGAAAACGCGTTTAGTTTAGCGATCTGGTTACATTTAGGTACTATGTTCGCTGTCTTATTTAAATTTAGGAAGGAGTTCTTAAAATTGCTGAAATCTCTTCGATTTACTAAGGATGATATTGAGGAGATAGATATTAAAAAACGTAATTGGTTGATTATCGGAACTATATGTACGGCAATCACTGCCCTCCCTTTATATTTTATTTTCAAGGCTTTCTTAATTAATTCATTTAACGCAGTTCAAGGAGATATTATCACATTAATCATAGCGGGATTGCTTGTTATCACCGGTTTTGTTTTATTAAAAACGAAAAAACAATTGGGCACTAAAACATTCCTCGAAAATGATATTACTAGAGTCAATAAAGATAGCATCATCCCCGGACTTGCCCAAGGAGTTTCAATTTTACCGGGAATTTCAAGAAGTGGCATCACCGTTTCAGCAATCTTGTTAAAAGATTATCAAGAGGACGAAGCCCTACATTTAAGCTTCTTAATGTCAGTTCCTGCGATTTTAGCCTCGATTGGAGTTGATTTTATCTTTAGCGATGGTTCGGTATTTGGAACCTTAGATATTCCTACAATCCTTATAATAACGGTTGTAAGCTTTATTGTTGGATTATTTTCTATGGAGATGTTACTTCAAATCGCCAAAAAAATAAATTTCAGCTATTTCTGCATTATTTACGGAATTCTAGCCTTTATCATCATTATTCCGTTTTATGTTTTCTCTTGATTTTATTGATATATTTTGAGAGAAAACATGCTAATTCCTCTTCAATATTAGAGATTCCTCTAAAACCAGGAAAATCATTCAAGTCTAAAATGTAATATCCTTCCCCCTCTGTTTGTTTAATAAGATCGAATCCGAAGATCTTTAGGTCTAGTTCTTTGCCTAATATTAAAGCTAATTTCTTCATCTCATCATTAGGAGTAAATTCTTCTGTCTTAATTTGACTCGTGTCAATATTCTTGGGATGTTCTCTAAGAAAAATATATATCGGATTTTCCCGTTTTATTCCAAAAACCTTATCTCCCACCACATAGATCTTTCTATCATATCCATCACATTCAATGAATTTCTGGATATAGACATCATAATGTAGAAATTTACCATACCTTTCACAGAAATAATTAATATCTTCCTCGATGTCTTTTACCAAAAAGTTAAATCGCATATACTTATCATGTTGGTAATGGCTTTTTATGACGAAGGGGATATGATTTTTGGCCCATTTTTTAAAATTATCGAGATCTCCAAGTGAATGAGTCCAAGAATCTGGTAAAGAGATATTTTTAATTTTGTTTTTGTTCTCATTGAAAATTTTTCTGAATGCGTGATCTAGGGCAACTTTATTTTTACAGAGTAATACCGTATTAACATCGTGTAAAGCCAGGATGTTATGGATATTAGCATAATGTAGCAAATCAATAGATCGTTCATTTCTTACTTTTAAAATTAATAAATTGATATCTGCAAAAAGTTCATCCATATTGCGTAGTTCAAGAAAATTTTTAGTAGGATCTTGAACTATTATCTGATTCTCATTTAATTCCTTAAGACGCTTGATAACGGTTTTGAGTACTTCGTGTTCTTTTACAGCAGAAAATAATATTTTAAAAGTCATAAATTATAAATTAACTCTCCTAATAAATATAGAATTAAATCAATATATTAGAATATTTCCATAATCTTAGAATGTCATTTTTATGGGTCTTTTTAAGTGTGATTTTTTAAGTGTGATTGATGAAAAAATATATTTACAACAAAAATTTAAGCTATTTTAATCTTAAAGGATAAAAAACTATTCAGATACTAAAAAGAAAAAAATAGAGAAGAATTAAAGTATTGATATTACTTTTATTCTTACTTTAAATTAATTTGGTTTAGGAAAAGAGAGGTCTTTTAATACAAATAGGTCTTTTCCAGGGATATTAACGGTAATACCGCTAATGGCACCAATCTTACCTTCGAAATGTTCTTTTTCTAAGAATTCGTCGATCATTTCCAGTGCCTTTTTAGTTACCAGATCATAATTTAACTTGAATAGTTCAATAACTTGTTTATTATAATCATCAATACCCAAAATCTGAGTTAATTCCTCTGTATAGTTATTGATCAATTCATTATGTAAAACAATTCTGGTAGGATCAACCGTTTTATCATCAGGAGCGATAGTGAAATTTTCCACACTCCCAGCTTCCTTAAGGGCGGCAAGAAAACCCATCATAGCTCCGCATGAAGATGTTATTTTTGTTTGTCCAGGTCTAATTATTTTACCGTAAACAGGTGAATCATCTTTTTCCATAATTCCCATATGTGGGCTTAAGAAAAATACTAAATTTCCTTCTTTTCTATCTCCGTTGCTTTTATCATCCGGCGGATGATGACTAGCAGCCGTAATTCCTGAAACACCTCCAATTGGATAAGCTCCAAGGCCACCTAAATGAAATTCTCCGTTATATTTACTTGTAAGTGCATTCTCAATTGTTTCTTTCCCTTCTAACCTATTAACATCATCTGGGCAGACACTGAAAACTAATCTTGAATTATTATTGTTAAAATCCATTTCTGAAAGTTTTGACTCAACATCGTTCATAAATTCATCGACAGTTAATACCTTACCCCAATCACCAAGATCCTCTATCATAAGATCATTGTGTTTTAACATACTTATTTTTCACCATTAGGTCAAATTAGTTTGTACAAAGTTGAAGAAAGATTTTGTTTTTAAATTATTGGAAAAGCAAAACGCATATTTGAATATTGATTCCTTTAGATCCTTGATTTTTCAGTTTTGATCATTTGTCAATTAGAAATCAATATCGATATAAAATATTTCAACAAGTGATTTAGTTTTTTGGAAAATGGTGTTCTTTAAAATAAAGAGAAATTTCTTAAATAATTAAATAACTAAGAAAAATAAAACTTGATTAGTGTGAATTCCTTAGTTTTTTCATTTTGATAATAGGAAATTCTTTTATATTATGAAGTTCAAAACTATTTACAATTATATTAAAAATTATAAAATGATTCTGTATGGAAAAAATCGAAGATAAATTAGATGTAGAAAAGATCGAAGAACCTAAAGAATTCAGCAGATTTTTACTCTTTCAAGTTATTATTATCGGAATTCTTTGGCTTTCTGATACATTTTTCTACTTCTTTGAACAGAATATTTTTAACACATATATTAGTAATGTATTAAAGCTCAGTGATCTCCACGTATCGGTCATGGTGTCATT
>CAZZIC010000019.1:0-39179 GCA_964653985.1 uncultured archaeon
CTGAAAACAATCTTGTGTCCGTTGAATTCAAGTTCTAAAAGCCCTTTCATTATCTCTCTAAGGTCTTCTCAAAAATTGTCATCTCAATATGTATAATTTTTGATAATATTTCTTATTATTGCTTTGAGGATTGCCTCTCTTTAATTAAAAAGATTTTAAAATAAATTCAAAATTGAAAAATTGGGAAAAGTTAGGAAAGGCTGGTTATTTACTTTCTTAATTTTATTTTTTCATTTCAGCCATTCTATCGGGAAAATCTTTGAGGGTTAGGCTTTCCATGTCAAATTCTTTCACACATTCCGTACAGAACCAGTCTTTATAAATAGGGACCCACACGAGATCGAGGTCTGTCTTTACTTTCTCTACGTCTTCCCCTTGCTCTGTTACCTTCTGCAATGAAATACAAGCATAAAAATCGGAACCTTCTATGTATCTGTAGCTACATTCAATAGTAGACCTCCTAAAAGCCCTCCTCAAATCACTGTGCTCTTTAATTTTACTTCTTCGAACTTTTTCTTGATCCCAAACTTCATCGATTTCTTTATTTAATCGATCCAACTTCTCTTTCACGGCGCACTTTAAAAGGTCCCGCAAGTTCTTCCGTATCTTTCTCAGTCGCTCGTCCTTAATTATTACTTTCACGATTTTTTCGGACTTCATAATTGTCTCCTCTCTAATAGCATGAGTAATTTTTTCTTTAAAATTTTACTCACACCGAATATTTTTTGATTTCTACTCGAACTTTTTCTTTTTGATATGTACAAATGTTCTTTCCCCTTTCTTCCTATTTAAGACTCACCCTCAAACGGAAAGATGTGTATCGGGTATACATTTTTGCGTGAATAGTCATTGAAAAACCAATACCAGAATATCTTTTGCCAACTGATCATATTTCATTTTTATCAAATCAAAGCGATTAAAATAAATACTTAAATGAGCACTGCTTTTTTCCTTCATTAATAATCTCTTGAAATATGAGTTTAATGTATTTAACTCCTTAATTAATTGACAAATTCTATCAAAATTTTTTCCCAATTCTCCTTCTCCGTGTTGATTAAAAAAATAACCCTCTGGATAGTTGTCTTCGAGCAATTGAGGAATGACGGTTTAGTTTCAGTAGAAGCCCTCGTATATTACAAAAATAATGGAAAGATTTTTGGAGGACATATCGATTTTATTATACATATTGACGATACAATCTACGTGTTCGATTATAAAACGAAGGCTTTTATAATTAAGGTTTTTATTGTATTATTATGGAAGAAGATAAAGAAAATATTTCTCAAAGAGAGAGGGAAAAAGAAAAACTAAGGGATTATTTTAAGAAGACTGCAGAAAGTAGTGATAAACAAGTAGCAAAGGATCTCGTTGAGCTAAAACATGTGGAGACAAAGAAGCAGAAACCCAGTAAAGAAGCTATGAATTTGGCAAAAAGATTAAAAGAGCAAGTTCTCACACATGATAGTTTTGAAAGGCTTTCCAATGATGAGAAAACAATCTTAGAAACATTCCAAGGAAAGCGATTATTCTTAGAAAGAATTGCTATAATAGTTAATCAAGGAAGGAAAGTATTAAATATGGACACGTTTACAAAAAAGGAATTAGAAGAGATCTTAGATAACCTCATAGCCAAAGGATATATAAACACAGAGCTTGTAGCCGATAAACGAGTCTATTATCTTTCTGAACGAGGGAAATATAGGACTCAGTAAGTTAATTATACTATTAATTAAAGAATGGTATAATTATACCTACTTTATAATTTGTTAAGATCCTTGGGAAAAAAGCTAAAAGAACTAAATTGCAAAAAGCAAAAAAAAGGAAAATTAATCTTTCTTCAAGATAAGTTTATGTATCGGAATATCTTGATAATTTTCTTCATTTGGTAATTCTCTACGAATTGTTAAAGGAAGGATACCTGCTTTCAATTCAAGTTGTGCAATTTTAATCGGATCTATCATATCTTTTGGTTTTTTTACCAATATTGGAGCCCCAAAACTAATTTGTAACGCTCTAGCGCCAACTATTCGAGCTTTTTCGTATCGTGTTAAAAATATAGGTCCGATTTTTACGTATTCTCGAACTTCCTTGTATTTCTTTCTCAGATCTCTTGCTTCTATGAAACTGGACACGGAAAAATTCCCTTAAGAGAAGTAATTATTTTCTTAAATATAGCATATGATTTAACTTTTTGGGTTTTATCGCTACAAAAAGTAGAATATGAAGGAAAAAAATTATGATTAAAGGATATTTTGAGAAATTTCATTTTAATAACAAATAAACTCGTATTATAGATTTGAAGATTTTTGTAATGTAAAACTTTGCTAATTTAAGTGATTTATCAAGAACTAATAGAATGACACGCAAACTTGATTTCCTTTAACGTTTAAAAATTCTTTAAAGAGGAAGTGAATGAGCCCGGAGAGATTTGAACTCTCGGTCTTCGCGGTGTGAGCGCGATGTCATACCAAGCTGGACCACAGGCTCTGATAAAGTAAAGAAGATTCCATGATCAAAACGCTTTATCTCGTGAATGAGACGGTTTTTTTCACGCATCTATTCTTTAATAGTAATAAGTATAATGGATCCTTAAAATTAAATATTTCTCGGATAATAAGTATTCCTAAGACAAAATGTAAATTAAAATCTAAAATTAGATTTGGTTCTAAATGAAATGGAAACTATTCAAAAATTCTCCTGAAAGTTATGTTTTATGGGGGTTTATTGGATTTTTTGTAACCTGGTTGTTGGCAGGAGTACTATATTCAACTAGATTGGATTTTATTCCAATAATTATTAAAGGATTCTGGCAAGGTTTAATATTTGGAGGTGTTCCAGTATGGTTAGCCGGGTTAATAAAATATAAATTTCTATACAAAAAACCTTTGGTGGTAGTAAAAGCATATAATGGTCATATTGAGGGTGAAATTCAATATTTCAAGGATGAAGAAAATATTGAATCTCGAATAAATAAACTAAAGTATTCACTGAATCTTGAAAAAGTTGATTTATATTTTTATTCGGAGCAAGATAAACTGAAAATCGATTATAAGGGCGGAATCGAGACCAGAACAGAAATATTTACCAAACTTATGAATTTCTTCGATACTCAAATAAAGTTTAAAGAACTATGAATTAGCTTATTTTTAACACATATCCAATAAATAATTCAAGATTTATTAGTTGATTATTAGTCGATTTTAAGAAATATCATAGTCTCTACTATTTTATAAGACTCAAGGAATTTATTATATTGATTCATTAATGAATATATGCTTATTTGGTGAGCTCTATTATCCAAGATGATAAATATATTTCTCATCCCCTTTTAAAGGAGGATCAAGTTCTTAGACGTGAATATCAAGAATCTATCTTCATAAATTGTTTAAATAAGAATTGTCTGGTTGTTATTCCAACGGGTCTGGGAAAAACAATAATAGCTCTTATGTTAGCGGTACATAGATTAGCGGAGAGTAAAGAATCAAAAGTTATTTTTCTAGCACCCACTAAACCCTTAGTTGAGCAGCATTACGAATCCTTTTTAGAGTTAACAAACTTACCTAAAGAATCCTTAAAGTCAATTACCGGTGAAATTTCTCCCGATGAAAGACAAGAATTATGGAATGAAACAAGGGTCGCATTTATGACCCCTCAGGTTCTTCAAAATGATATTATCTCGGACTTGTATTCAATTGAGAATGTATCTCTCATGATCTTTGATGAATGTCATCGTGCTGTGGGGAATTACGCATATTGTTTCATCGCTCAAAAATATCAAGATCTTTCAAAAGATCCTCAAGTACTTGGCTTGACAGCAAGCCCAGGGTCTACCGAAGAAAAAATTAGAGAAATTAAGAATAATCTTTTTATCGATCATATAGAAATTAGAACTGAAAAGGATCCCGATGTGAAGCCATATGTTCACAAGGTTGATAATGAATGGATCAAAGTGAAACTCCCAGAAGAATTCTCAGAAGTCCGAGAGATTTTAACAGAAAAATTGAAAACGATCTACAAATGGCTAAAAAAAAATGACCTTCTCAATTCTTATGATACTACAAAAGTTACACGGAAGGATCTGCTGAAATTAAATGACATCATCAATAGCCAAATTGCTGCCACCAATAATGATGATGAGAAATTTCAACTGTTTCATGCCAAGAAACTTCAAGCCAACGCTATCCGAATTTCCCACATGCTTGAATTAATAGAGACGCAAGGAATCAATGCCTTAGCAGAATATATCGATAAAAACGAAGAAAAAATAAAAATGAATAAAGCCAATAAGTCCTTGAAAGAATTATTTCAAAGTAATGACTTTAAGCGGGTAATGAATACAACATATAAATTAAAATCAGAGGGGATCGTCCATCCAAAAATTGAAAAACTCCAAGAGATCCTACAATCACAATTATCAGAAAATGAAGAATCCAGAGTATTAGTATTTTGCCATTTCAGAGATTCTGTAAATAATATTGTAAGTTTTTTTGAAAATGATCCCTTGGTGAAGGCACATAGATTTGTAGGACAAGCAAATAAGGGATCTGATAAGGGATTGTCCCAAAAGAAACAGATAAGCCTATTAGAAGAGTTTAAAGAGGGAACTTATAATACGCTCATAGGAACAAGTGTTGCCGAGGAAGGATTGGACATAGCCGAATGCGATTTGGTCGTATTTTACGATGTAGTGCCAAGTGCGATTCGAACCATCCAGCGAAGAGGTCGTACCGGTCGGAAAAAAGAAGGAAAAGTATATGTGCTAATGGCTGAGGGGACGCGAGATGAAGGGTATTACTGGGCAGAAAAAGTACGAGAAAAAAGAATGAAAAAAAGTTTGAAAAGGATTAAAAATGCAAGTGGAAATTCGAGCTCTAATCAACAAGGAAATTTAATGAAATTTATCAAGGATAAAGATCAAGATAAAAAAGAAAAAAGGAAGAAAAAGGTATCCCCTTCTAAAAGCAAGAAGAATATTAACAAAGATTATGAAGATCAAGAGGATCCGATCCAAAAAATTCCAGACGCGGATAAATTTACAATTATATGCGATAACAGGGAAACTGCTTCCGCCGTGGTAAGAAATTTGTCTTTAAAAGGGTTAAATATAAAATTGGAACAACTTCCCGTTGCGGATTACGTTATCTCCCAAAGAGTCGGCATAGAAAGGAAAAATGCCCAAGATTTTAATGATTCTATTATTGATGGAAGACTGTTCTCAGAGATAAAGGATTTAACAACTAATTTTGAAAGACCTATTCTAATCTTGGAGGGAGACCCTTTCTTGAACTCTAATATTAATCATAATGCTCTTTATGGAGCAATTAGTTCCGTCATGCTCAATTTTGGAGTAAATGTTTATAAGACTAACGATTCCGATGAGACTGCTGAATTTCTCTATCAGCTTGCCAAAAAAGAACAACAAGATAAAAAAGGAGAGATAAAATTAAGATTTGATAAAGCACCTACAGATTTATCTCATCTTTTAGAGTACATCATTGCCGGAATACCTGGCGTGAATACTTTAAGAGCTAAAAATCTTCTCAAAGCATCCAAAAACCTTCAAAAAATATTCAACAGCGACATCGGAGATCTTATGAAAATTGATGGGATTGGAAAGAAAATTGCTCAAGAAATCTACAAAATTAGTAGATATGACTATGATGATGAGACTTGATTACCCTTACCTTATTAATGAATTAAAAAAAGTTTATTATATACTGAGAGTACAAATATTAAATTTATAATCTGATTTTTTAAAAGGGTTTAAAATTTTAACCAATTCAATTAAAACGTAAATAACCTATTACCTTAACACTTAAATAAAAGTTTTGATGTATTATAAATAGAACTCATCGTTAAGGAGGCGAATGAACGCCAAGGTATCGGCGAGTTCAAAAAGAGAGGATACTAAAAATATCCTCTCTCGTTTTTAAAACTCTTTTTGAAACCTTATAAAATTTCATTTAATATAACTTTTTCCTAACATGCTCTATGAGATATTAAATTTTAACAAGTATTTTTTAAAAAGAGTTAAAATTCTTAACTGAAACTTCAAAATCTTCTATAATCTATTACCTTAATACTTAAATAGTAAAACTAATTATTGATAATTAGAAAACTCACCATAATGGAGGCGAAAAGTCACCAAATTATCGGCGAGTTGAAGGGAGTGGATATTAATCGTATCCGCTCCTTTTTTTACTTATTATTTTTAAATTCCGATTAAACTCTAATCAAATAATAAGTTAAGTTTGACATTTAGTGCAATTCAATAAATGTATGACCACATTTAGGACAAACTTGAACTTTTTTTCCCGTTTTAGGATTATATGCGTTAAACTTATGGCCGCATTTAGGACAGGTTTTGGTTACTTTTTTGATTTCTTTAAACTTTATTCTCTTTTTATCTTCAAATGGCATTTTTTTATCACTTGACTTGAGAGTTTTCGCATTTAATTATTAAAACAGAAGAATCTTATTGTTTTATAACTTCCCTTTTTACTTCAAATAACACAGTTCCACCATCTGTATAAGGTTTTCCAGGATCCAGACATTGAAAATATGCTGGACCATCGTTCGATTTTGATAGACCAAGTTCTTTGGAATTAGATCCCTCACGGAGGGCGAGTATGAAGGGACCTAAACTAAATAAGGCATGAACACACACAGCATCCGAAGAATCAAAATCGATTTCAGGTCCTTTAATTGTTGTTTTATCACCCACCTTATAAACAGGGCAATACCCTTCGATGGACTTAACTTCGATTAGTAAAGAGTGAACTTCTTTTTTATCCGTCATAGATTCTTACCTAATTGAATAGAATTAGAATAGAAATATATGCTTTATCGTTTAAATTTGAAATAAATATAAAAGAAAATAAAATATTTTATTCTAAAAGGATCCGCTTGAACACTACAATAATTAGAAGACTACAATAATGATTTGATCTCATCTAATAGATCTTTCATATAATTCTTGTTCATCTTTTCAATAAGATCTTTTATGGATACATTAAGCGTCTCACAGATCTCCCTTAATCTCTCATATTCCATTTCTGGAACTTCGATCTCTATTTTTATCTTCCTATACCTCCTATCTGGTTATTTCTTTCCCAAATTGTTTAGTATTTATTAAAATTAACCCTTATATACCCTATACAAATTGAACTTTTGAGAAATACTACTATACAAAAAAATCTTAATATTTAAACTATCCAAATTTAACAGTCTTAATCAAGTTAATAAAATCATTTTCTGGATTTTGATCATGAATTTAAGATAAAAGATTTTTGATATCTCAAGTAAAAATTATAAATCAAAATTCTATTTAATTATTATTAGCTATTAGAAAATGCAAATCAGAACTAATTTTATAATTGCTCAAACGGGAAGATTTTAATGATAAAATTTAAAATAGTAGTTGCTGGAGCAAAGAATGTAGGCAAGACCAGTTTAATTCGACGTTATGCAACGGGAAAGTTTAGTGAGTCCACCTTGTCTACTATCGGTGTTGATTTTGAAACTAAAAGAGTTCAAGTTGATGATAACGAGATTCTCTTGAACATATGGGATTTTGCCGGCGAAAAAAGATTCAGAACGCTTTTACCTTCTTATATATCCGGAGCTTCGGGAGCATTAATGTTGTATGACATCACGGATCGAGAATCTTTAAAAGATCTTGAAGATTGGATTAATGTTGTCTCTAGGGTTCCTAAAGGACCAAAAACAAAGATTTTAATTGAAGCCAAAGCAGACTTAAAGGATCGTAGAGAAATAAAAAAGGAGGAGGGAAAAAATATCATGAAAAAGTTTGATTTCCAAGGAGAATTACTAAGTACATCCGCTAAAACAGGAAAAAATGTTGAGGAAGCTTTTCAGATGTTAGGAAGAGAAATAATGGAAAAATCCTTAAGAAAGTGTGAAAATTGCGGAAACTTTTACCCAGCAGAGCAACAATTTTGTCAGTTTTGCGGAAATCGGGCAAATTAAGCGTTTTTAGACTACTTTGGTCTATTTAATTCTTATAAATCCAATTTTCTCAAAATTAATACTATTAATAAAAAATAAATCATATTACGCATATTTCAAAGCAATATTTATACAATAATATAACACAATTATTATTTTTCGCATAAGAAGATGAAATACAACATTCGAGAGGATATTCAAGAAATCATCACACGGATTGAAGATGAGGATATCACTTTTAAAGATAAAACAGTTCTTGTGACTGGGGGAGCGGGTTTTTTAGGTTCTTGGGTTTGTGATGTGTTAGTAAGGCAAGGGGCATATTGTATTTGCATAGATAATCTTGCTTCGGGGAGATATGAGAACATTGAGCATCTAATGAAGGAAAAGAATTTCAGATTCATTAATCACGATATTTCAGAGCCAATCTATTTTGGACTGACTCATCATCCGAAGGGAATTTGTGTGGGAGACATCAAAAGAATTGACCTCGTGATGCATATGGCTTCCCGTGCGTCTCCATTTGAATTTGAACGATATCCCATTTCAATTTTAAAGTCTAATACTTTAGGAACAATGAATGCCCTCGGAATCGCTAAAGCTCATAATGCGCTGTTTTTTTACACGAGCACCTCAGAAGTATATGGAAATCCTCCTCGAGAACATGTTCCTACACCAGAGACATATTTTGGTCATGTAAATCCTGTAGGACCCCGTTCATGCTATGATGAATCTAAACGAGCAGGGGAGGCTTTTATTAAAGCATATGAATTGGAACATAATTTAAAAACAAAAATTGTAAGGATCTTCAATACATCTGGCCCTCGGATACGATCCAAGCGTGAGTTTGGACGAGTTGTACCGAGATTCATAATGCAGGCGTTAAATGATGAGAATATTACGGTTTTTGGGGATGGTTCTCAAACCAGATCCTTTACGTATGTTGTTGATGAGATTGAAGGGTTTTTCAAAATTATCGGAAGAGAAGAAACATTGGGAGAGGTAATTAATTTAGGGAATGACAAAGAATTCACCATATTAGAACTGGCAAAAATTGTTATCGAAATGACCAATTCAAACTCTGAGATTACCTTTCATCCCTTACCTATTGACGATCCTCAGAGAAGAAGCCCAGATTTAACAAAAGCCAAAAAACTATTGGATTGGGAACCAACTACTTCTTTACGAGAGGGATTAAGAAAAACAATCGCCTGGTTTGAACAACAGGAAAAACAGACAAATGAATGATGAAAATTCAGAACTGAAAAAAAGCGAAAGAGATTTCGAAAAGTTAGTCACTATAAGTTTATTATTGGGCATAATCATTGTTTCAGGTTTTATTATTTATTACATTTTAAACCCAGAACCCGGGTTTGTCAATTTAGGGGTGCTCAATTCCGAGAAAAGGGCGGAAGATTATCCAACGGAAATATCCGTAAATGAAGATATTTACTTTTATATAACCGTTGAAAACTATCTAAGAAAAGAAGCGATCTTTGACATAAAGGTTCTAAAAGGGGATAATGATACGAATCTTAGAATGGACAATCCCGTTACTAATGCCCAATTAGCATTTACAATTGAGAATGTTATTTTGGAACATAATGAAACGTGGATTTCGGATCAGTTAAAAATTTCTTTTTCTCAAACGGGTTCCAATAGAATACTTATCATTGAATTATGGGAATCTTTGGAAAATGAGGATAAATATTGGACAAATACTTGGTTAAGGCTTAATGTAACAAATTAAGTATTATTTTAAATCTTTAAAATCTTAAATAAGATATAAAATCAAAAAAAAAATTTGTTTTTAATAGGATAACGCTTTATATTTCTCCAGTTTGACAATATTATACACTGGTTCAATTATTGAGAGCAACTGAATCACAATAATAATCATCAAGATTATCTTAGCCCATCCAATATATTCAGCTGGTATTGGGATTAGCACTAATTGACTGCCTTGAATCCAAAAGATTTGTATGATTGTCGGATCGTTCCATAAGATAACAACCAATGGAACGGCAATTAATTCCAATACAATGGTAATACTAAGAATTATTTGATGTGTTAATGGTTGACTATTTCCTAAAATTCCACGGGTCAGCGTAAAAATTCCTTCAATCAGAACCAAGACTCCAAATAGGGCAAGGATGATTAGAAAATCCGAATTCATTGCATTTCTGATTGGGAATGGAAAGGTGATCAATAAGAATCCAATTACGATGGCAATAGGTCCTCCAATGATCTTTTCTGTAGTTTGAATGAATGGTTTTAAAGGTTTTCCCGTTTTGGGAGAAATTGGCATCCCAAGTTCTTCAGCCTTTTTTAACTCTTTTTGTTCTTTCTTGATATCTGCTTGTGATTTGAAATCTTCTGGTAAATACCCTTCCTTTGAAAGTGCGACGAATATAATTGTTATCAATGTAAAGGTAGCAAAAAATCCAACTAATAACCCTGCGATGTCAAAGGAGAAGTCCCCAGACAATATATTAAGTACGTACCCAATTACATTTATTACTGTAATCACAGCGAATAATATAATCAAAACTTTCTTGTAATATGGCCATAGTTCTTTCGTTATATACATATATGGTTCACCGCGTCGTTTGTATTCGCTTGCAATACTTTTAGGTGTTCCCAAGCTGGAGATTGCCAATCTTACAGACTGAGCAGTCGGTCCACCAGTTTCGGAGATCTCTTCCGCCTTAAACCATAGATGTTCCTCGAGTTCACTTAGGATGGAATCCATTTCGTCCTTTTTATTCGTTAACCAATCTGGCAATGCCTTCTTAACATCTTTTATATAGCTTTTTACTATACTTTTTATTTCTTTTTCACTCATAATTTTTTCCTCCTTTCTATTATATCTTGGAGATTATAGCCACAAATTTCGCAATAATTTCTGAGATCTCTTGATTCATCTGATAAGTCTATCTTATTCGCACAGTTTGGACAGTAAAAATATCTCTCCTCTTTTAAATTCACGTTAATATCAATTAAGGGAGAAATTGCCTCCGAAAGTTTTGAATAATAACCGGAGATATGGTTAAAGATTTTCCTGCCCATTTTTGTCATATAATAATATTTTCGTTTTCTCCCTTTCACGACTTGTTTTCTGGACTCAATTAACTCGTCTCTCTTTTCAAGTTTTCTTAAAAGAGGATATAAGGTACCTTCTTCGATAATTAGCATATCGTCTGTCTGTTCTTCGATCTCTTTGAGGATTTTATAACCATATATCCCCTTATCACCGTATTGATTTATTATGGATAGGACTATTAACATTGATATCCCTCTATTAATCTCCGATTCAAATTTTTCAAGAAAATCTCGAAATTCTGAAGAAGAGATCTCTGCTTCTGGGCGAAGTTCCTTCACTCGTTTTATCATTTTTTTTCAACACTCCAATTTTTTTATAGATATAGTATTTAATAGTTTTAAAGAAATACTATTTTCTCAATACTAAGAGTAATATAGTATGGAAGATATATAAATATTTTTATTTTGGAAAATCTCAAAAAGTGAAGAGCTTGAACCATTTTCACTCTAATAAATTGCTTAAAATTAAGAGAAAATATAATATAATGTAGTTTTGGTCTTTTTAGGAATAATTGAAAAAGATAAAACGGTAGTGAAAAATCCTAAAGAAAATTTAGAAAAAAAAGAATGATGAAAATTAAAGATTTGATTATTTGGCTCCAATAATTTGCACATTTTTGATTCTTACATAGGGAGCAAAGAAAGATCCGTAGACTTTAAAGTCTTTTGAAACCGCGTCAATATTTTCAAAAAGATCCATTAAATTTATGGCAAACATCGTCTCATTAAGAGGATCTTGAATTTCTCCATCTTTGATTAAATTTCCATGAAGTATAAGACCGCTAAAATCTCCATTAGAAACATTCGGTCTATCTCCAGTATAATCTAGTAAAATACCTTCTTTAACTTCATGAATTATTGAATCTTTATCTCGGTCCCCAGATTCCATAATAAAATTGCTTGTCCCAATTGAGGGCAAGGAAGAATAGGAAGATCTTGCAGCATTTCCCGTGCTTTCTATATTTTCTTTTGCAGCAGTATAGCTATTATGTAATAAGCCATGATCCAGAAAATTTCCTTCCTCAATAATGGTCTTATTTTTGCAAGGAACACCCTCACCATCAAAGTTAGATGAACCATAATGTCCGTCCATTAATGCATTGTCTTTAATAGTAAATAAATCAGAGCCAATGTTTTTTCCTCTTTTTCCTACAAGAAAACTTCTATTATATTGAAATGTTTCGGCGTTGATTGCTGATGCTATTGGTTTTAAGATCATATTGATGGTCCCTTTTGGAGTTAAGATAATGGGGACATTCATATTATTGATCTTTTTCCTATTTAAAAACTGCTTACCATTTTCCAACGCATTTTGCCCTATTTTACGAGCATCTATCCTTCCTAAGCTTCTTTCAGATTGCCAGTCAAAACCCGTAGAAACATCTCCCGTGACTTTATCTTTAACGACCATACTGGACGAGATAGAGCAAGTCGTAGTTTTTTCTGAGGCTTCTATTCCGTTTGTATTCATTACCAAAATCTCTTTGAAATTGGATTTAAACCCTCCTGATTGAGATATGGCTAACTCATCCTTTTCACAAATCTTGATTAAATCCTTTACAAAAGAAGCAGTTTGTTCAATCTCCATTTCAGCAAGATTTTGGTCATAGAGATTTTTTACCTCTGGATATTGAGATGATTTTTGTGGTAAATCCTTGAAATCGGGATCAGGGGTTCCAGCTCTCATCATTTTAAGTGCAGTGATAACTATCCGTTCAATAGATTTTTCATCTAAAATATTAGTAAATGAAAATCCAAGTGATCCTCTATTATCGATTGTACGGATAGAAATTCCTGCTTCAAATCCGATCTGACTATTTTTAATAGAATTTTCCTCTATTTCGGCATTAAGATATTTACTTTTTCCAACAAAAACTTCGGCAGCGGTTAAATCAGTACTTTCTTTTTCTGCTAAGTTTAAGGCTTTTTTTGCTAATCCATAAATTTCATTACTCTTCATATTTATCTCAAGCCTCCCACACTCACGTCTTTTATTCTAATAAATGGCCCCCCATCGTTAACCCTTACACTTTGACCTCCCTTTCCACACATTCCATCTGAAAAGTTCAATTCCTTTCCGATGGCAGTTATTCGATTTAGTACTTCAAGAGTCATACCCGATAGTGCTACGTCCCTCATAAGCTCTTTTTTTTCACCATTTTCTATTCTATAAGATAATTTTGTTTTAAATTGAAAGTTTCCAGTGCTTGGATCAGTATAACCATAAAGAAAATCTTCACATAGAACACCTTCTTCTACATCTTCAATCATTTCCTCTAATGTCCAATCCCCTGGCTCTAAAAAGGTTATACCCATTCTTACTTGTGGTTTTGAAGATATACCTGATGCTCTTCCATGACCATTAGGTTTTACATCCATTCTTGATGAGGTTTCTAAATTATGAAGATAATTCTTAAAGATTCCATCTTCGATTATTTCTGTTTTTTGGGCAGGAATTCCTTCGTCGTCAACATAATAGCTCCCAAAAAACTCATAAGGAAGACCATATTGCCGACCCTTGCCCATTCTTGGATCATCAATGATGGAGACATCTTCAAAAGCAACTTGTTCTCCAATTTTTCCTTCTAAAATACTTTCCTTACTTAATACGTGATCAGCTTCACAAGCATGTCCAAAAGCCTCGTGAATGAATGTTCCAGTCAGTTTGGGATCCATAATAAGAGTAAACTTACCACCAATCGGAGATTTAGCATCTAACAATTCAACAGCTTCCAAAGCGGATTTTGTACTAAGATTTTTTGCTTTATCTGTTTCCATAATTTCGAAACCCCCTAATCCACCAACTGAATTCATTCCTCGCTGGATTAAATCACCTCTTTTAGCATACACGGAACAGAAAAGTCGTGCAATTGACATTTTTTCGTAGATATGGCTCTGAAAAGAATTAAAAAATAACTTATGAGCAAATCCATCATAATAAAGAGAATGAGTATTTTTAATTTCCTCAGAATATTCTGAGGCTGTTTTTTCATGAAATTTTACTGTTTCTATCTTCTCGGTAATATCTACGTTTTTAAGATTTTTCTTAACAGGAACTTCATAATTTTTAATGTAAGGATCTCTTTCTTTGATTTGAAACTTTTGTTTCGTTAATGATTCAGAAGCTTTTGCAAGTCTTATAGCTTGCGAGAACTTTTCTTTAAGAGAATCTTTATTTAACTCTCGAAGGGTTATAAAGCCCCATCCTCCATTTTTAAAGGTCCGGATGCTGCATTGTTTTAATTTATAAGAAGAAATTTCCTTACTTTTTTGGTCTGTAAAATCCAAATTTGTTCCATCAACGACTCCGAGTCGTATGTCCCAGTAATCAATTTTATCTTGAGAAAGTTTATTTAATTCTGCTTTGAGTTTATCATCAATAAATTTCAATTCTTCTATTTTTTCCATAAGAATCTCTATAATAATATTAGTAAGTTAGATTAACCTTAATTCCCTAAAAAAGTTGTAGATAATAAATTAGAGACTAATTTTAGAACTAAATTAGTAGAAGAGAGTAAATGTCTATTCCGAATTTTTAAGCGATAGAGTTTGAAAGGAGTGGGGAATTTTCTCTTCCAATTCTTTTTTCTTTAAATGTTTCATAATAGCTATTGCTTCTTTTGTTGTACACTCTTTAGAAAATTTTGAGCTATTGGAAAATTTGAAAGTTTTATTGCACTTCCAGCATTTTTTCGTTTTGATTCTCCGGTCGGTATAATTCCACACTCCACATCCCTCATGATAGCATCTTAAAAAATAAAATGTCTTTTTATGAATCATCTCAAAGTATAGAATTTTAAAGATTTTAAAAAGAAATATAGTTTAGAGATTTACTAATTTTTCGTTAACTTTCCTCATTGATATTCTATTAAAGGGTAAAGTATTTTTATAAAAAGATTTCAAGTATTCCATTTCAGTTTTATTTATCTCAAATTAAAAAGTGTTTTTATTTTTTCATCATTACTTTAACATAGGAGTTGTTGTCAAATATGACGAATAATAAAAATCATAAATTTATTCATCCCGTTGAAACTCGATACCGTACTGAGATTGCAGAACTATTTACCGAAGACAAGAAATTAGAAAATTGGTTGAAAGTTGAAGCTACTTTAGCAAAAGTACATGCAAAATACGGAAATATCCCAGAAAAAGCAGCTGAAGAGATAAATAAGAAAGCAAATCTCGATTTTGTTAAAGTAGAACGAGTAAAAGAAATCGATAGAGAAATTCATCATGATTTAATGGCTATGGTCAAAGCCTTAGCAGAAAAATGTGAGGGAGATGCTGGAAAGTATATACATTATGGAGCAACAAGTTATGATATAGAAGATACAGCACTTGCCTTACAATTAAAAGAGGGAATTTCTTATTTAGAAGCTTCTTTAAGAGGATTTCTTAGTATTTTAAAGGAAAAAATGGAAGAAACAAAGGAATTAGTATGTATCGGACGTACACATGGACAACATGCCATCCCTACCACTTATGGAATGAGATTTGGTGTTTGGGCTTATGAAATAGATCGTCATCTGGATAGAGCTAAGGAAATAAAGGAACGAATTTCCTATGGAAAAATGTCCGGAGCTGTTGGTACGATGGCAAGTTTTGGAGAAGATGGAATGGATATTCAACGAGATGTTATGGAAGAGTTAGATCTTCAACCAGTGCGTATAGCAAATCAAATAGTTCAAAGGGATAGACATGCGGAAGTTATACAATGGACTTCCTTAATAGGACAAACATTAGCGAAAATAGCTAGGGAAAATAGAGTATTACAGAGGACAGAAATTGCCGAAATGTTTGAGCCATTTAAGAAAGATAAGCAAGTGGGAAGTTCCACAATGCCTCATAAGAGAAACCCTCATAAATCAGAAAGAGTATGTAGTCTAGCAAGAAGATTGAAATCTAATGTTATAAATGCATTAGATAACATAATATTGGAAGATGAAAGAGATTTAACTAATTCTGCATCAGAAAGAGTTATATTCGCTGAAAATTTCGTATTTTTAGACTTTATGATTAAAGAGATGAAGAAAAATTTTAAGAATATTGAGTTCAATGAGAAAAATATTAAAAAGAATTTAAATTTGACAAAGGGAGCTTGTTTGGCTGAAAAAGTTATGATTGAACTCGTGAAGAAAGGATTTGGAAGACAAGAAGCCCATGAGCTCTTAAGAAAGACCGCAATTAAAGCAAGAGAAGAAGATAAACATATGAAGGATTTGATTATGGAGTATGAGAAAATCGATGACCTATTCACTCAAGAGGAAATAAATCACTTATTCAATCCTGAGAAATATATTGGAAAAGCAATTGCACAGGTTGAAAATTTGAATAAATATTTTATTAAAAAATATAGGTTTTAGATAAAAATGAATGATGAGAACCTTTATTCAAAGCTCGGAGTTTCTTCAAAAAAGGAAGATGTACATGAAGCGATCAAAGATGTAGATGAAGGGCTATTTCCCGGAGCCTTTTGCAAAGTCGTGGAAGATGTAAGCGGAAGGGACGATTACTGTTCCATTTTTCATGCTGACGGGGCGGGAACTAAATCAAGCTTGGCTTATATGTACTATAAAGAAATGGGAGACATTTCAGTATTCAGAGGGATCGTTCGTGATGCGATGATAATGAACATTGATGATCTGTTATGTGTTGGAGCTACTGGCCCTATATTCTTCTCAAATAATATCGGAAGGAATAGTTATTATATTACTGGTGAGATCATTGCCGAAATCATTGATGAATATCATGCGTATAGTAAAAAATTATCAAAATTAGGCTTACCAATCACTATGACGGGAGGAGAAACTGCCGATGTGGGAGATCTAGTCAAGACTTTAATTGTTGATGCCTCCGCATTCACTTCAATGAAAAGGAAGGATGTGATTAATGCAAATAACATTCAAAATGATGATGTCATAATTGGATTAGCGAGTTTTGGAAAGGCAACTTATGAAAAGGAATATAATAGCGGAATCGGAAGTAATGGTCTTACTTTAGCAAGACATGGAACTCTTTTACATAAATATTTTCATGATTACCCAGAGTGTTATGACCAAAATTTAGATGAAGAGCTCATTTTCTTTGGGAAATATGCTCTTACGGACAAGATTGAAGAAATTAATCTCTCAATAGGGAAAGCATTGTTATCCCCAACGCGTACCTATGCTCCTATTTTAATCCCGATTTTAAAGAAATATAGAAAGAGTATCAACGGACTAATTCATAATACGGGGGGAGGTCAAACTAAGGTACTGAATTTTGGAAAGAATATCCGTTTTATTAAAAACAGTTTATTTTCTTTACCTAAGATTTTCGAAATTATTCAAAATTCCTCTGAAACTCAATGGAAAGAGATGTATCAAGTGTTTAATATGGGACATAGATTAGAAATCTATTGTAATGAAAATATTGCCAATGAGATTATTCATATAGCGAAAAAATACGATATAAATGCTAAAATTATAGGTCATTGTGAAGATTCAACTAACGCGAATAAAAATGAACTGGTAATTCAATCTCAGTTTGGAGAATTTAAATATTCACTTTAAAATTTCTGAGAAATTTTTTTAACTGATATAATTTACTAATTATAATGAGTTCAAGAAAAATTTCTAAAAAAGAAGTACTTTCAAAACGATTTAGCTTTTTCTTCGAGAGTCTTATTGTCTTTCTTGGAATTTTCCTATTTTCGATTATTCCTGCGGTTCTTCCGGGAATCTTTATTGAGGAAACTTCGCCAATCTATGGGATATTATATTTTTCATTAAGAGCCCTTATCATCATTATTGCTATTCCTTTGTTCATATATCTTTCAACATTCTTAATAGCCTCACAGAGAGACCCAGTTAGAGAGGCAAATATTACTCCATCGAAAAACTATTTAAGGCTATATAAAGTAACCAAAAAGAACTATAAATTTCAGATCTTATTTGGGTTGTTAATTTTATTCTTGATTTTTATCCCTATGGATTTTCTAACATATCTTTTTATCCCAGAAATGATAGAATATACTGCTGATTCTCTTCTTACAAATACGGTAAATTCCTATCTTACGGAAAGTTATTTGGTATTTTTATTTTCCGTGATCATTATCCAGTTTTCCGTTGGTATTTATGAAGAGTCTCTTGCAAGAGGTTATATTGCTTTAAGAGCCAATGAATATATGCCTAAGATGTCTGCTGTCGTTATATCCTCCCTTTTCTTTGGGTTTGGGCATTTTGCGTATATTCTTATACCGGGAATTAATTTTCCAATAATTTTTCCGATTATATGGTTCTTGCAAACTTTCTTCGTTGGCATAGTTTTATCCATCCTTGTAATAAGAAAGAAGTGGCTTTTCCCCGCAATAATTGCTCATGCGATTAATAATATTATTTCTGCCCATGCAATTTGGAATTATTTACAAGGAAATGATTTTGAAATTATGATATACTTTATGTATATTCCTCTCTTGATTATAAGTGGAATATTACTATTTTGGCAATTACCCAGAATAAAGGAGGGATTAAAAACGGGTATTTCAGAAGTTAAATCTTATTTTGATTCGAGTCAATCCGCTGGGATAAATATAACTAAAGTTATCGTTGATATCATTATCGCGATATTAGCAATTTTGGTCGGAGTTTTAATTCTATAGAGGGGAGAAAAGTGGTAAAATACGGAATAATAGCGGATACTCACATTACCGAAGAACTACAGAAAGAAGTAAAGCATAAACTCATTCAGAAGCTTAAAGATGTTTTTGAGGATGTTGATTTCATAATTCACTGCGGAGACGAGAATAATAAAAAGTTTTTAGAGGAGTTAAGAAGTATTGCGCCTGTAAAAATTGTGAAAGGACATGAGGAAAAAGACTCAGATTTTGAAGAATATATTTCATTTGAAAGGGATAATATAAAAATTGGAGTGACCCATGAACTTCCTCAAGATCTTAAGGAATTCTGTGAAAAAAAGAATTTAATTGGAGGAATCTTAATATACGGTCATACTCATCAGCCTATGATTAAGGGGACTGACTTCAATACTCTTCTCATTAATCCCGGTTCTCCAACGAAACCTATTGCTCCTCCGAAATTAAAAGGGTTCCGTGAACCCACCGCAAAACCAAGTGTTTTAATACTAACAATCGAAGGAGGGATGGTTACAACTCTTCTCATTAATATTAATCTCGGTTCTCCAACGAAACCTATTGCTCCTCCGAAATTAAAAGGGTGAATCTCCAATTGAAAAACAATCTTTACCAAATTGAATCCCGAATGGACTTTAACGCCTTTAAAGTTTTCATTTACTAATTTATCTTCAAGAATTTGAAAACTCTCTTCAATTTCATTATCCCCCACATTAGGATTGATAAAAATCTTGAAATTCGGCTTGCTCTTGAGTAAAATTAGAAGAGATCATTAACAATGTAAATGAAAAATGAAAAAAAAAGTTAATTTTTAATATTATCGGCAAATAATGCCTTCACATCATCTTGGGCGAGGTAAAAGAACATGAAGAGCGGATAAATCAAAATAAAGATAACTAATGTCGAAACCATAAGAACTATCCTTGAGGAATTCCTTTTGAGGAAGAGCCCAATCGCTCCATATAGCATCACACCTCCGACACTGCTCAATAAGATACCCAAAATAATGATGAAGATCTCCCCAACTTCTAATGAAGTTGCGAGCATTTCCGGTTGGAAAATCAGAACAATTCCAAAGACTAATAATAATGCCGCAAACAGCAATGCAATGATTGCAATTACTTTTACTCCTTGTTCAGCATTGATTTTGGACTTATCTTTAATGGAGGTTGGATTTTTCTTTACATCTTTTTCCACATAAAACAATAGCATCAATGGCAACAATATAAAAGTCACAGAAAGTATAACTACTGAGGTATCATATTCGTTCCCCACAAAAAAGAGGGTAATGCAGAAGATAATTACTATATAAATTGTGTAAAATAAGAAAACTTTCTTGAATTTCTTATCCAATATATATAATCCAAAGAAGACGACGAAAATTGCGATAAAATAAGTTAAAAGAATGTGAGATACTCCAATATCAATCCCAAAATATGCTAAATTATTTAATTCTCCGATTTTGGGCTCAATGACCCCATCCAAAAATTTTATTGTGGAATTATAGACTCTATGGCGAAAAATCGCATCGGCTATAGTATGCAGGAGCCCACCTGAAATGCAAAGGAGATAGGCATTTCTCCAACTAACATCCCTTTTCTTATCATCCGAAATTGTAAAAAATTTCTCTGTTTTTTCAACCGAAAACCGGGAGAAATACGAGAAAAAATAAGCTAAGGGGATCGCCCATAACAAGAATGGTAAGAACCAATGAAAGTCCAAACCCGTTAACTCTTCCAAACTTAATAGCTTTGAAAAAACTTGCCCATGGTCGGGTCCCAGCCAATTATTGATTAAAAAAATAACAGCTACTTTTTTGTTGAACTTTCCATCAGTCAGATAAAAAATGGGAATAAGAATTGACAAACCAATAACAAAATGTGCAGCTTCCGGTATTTTATTTCACTTGTAGGTTTTTAAGTAATTATTTTAGTCAATAGTCTAAACAATTTAAAATTCTTGAAACTAATCATTATCTTTATTGTGGAAATCTAAGAAGAAAAGAGAAAATAAATAAAAATGAGAAATAACGGTTGGAGATTATCCTCTTTCTGATAACATAGTATTAATTGGAAGCGAAACATCGTAGTGACAATACTTATGGTATCGGCAAGAATTATGAGAAAGAATTGGCTTATCTCAAACGGCTTTTTCCAGAAGCTAATAATCTGAAAATTGGGCCATCGCGCGAGAGTGACAGGACCTCATAAGAAAATTGGACAAAAATTTATCTAGGAGAACTATTCAGAACTCATGCCTAAGGTATCCAGCTTGATATCGATGCATCACGACCGGGAAGTGCAAGTCTTTCAAGAAGAAGGATATCTCCAGCTTAAGAAATTAATTATTGCAGATTGGCTTTCTGCGGCTGAGCGTATCGGAATGGAGGATAGTAAAGAAAATGTGCGAGAGATCGGATTAAGTCCCATCTTTTCAAAAATCAGAATCTACGCCTCAGAGCGCCCCGATACGCAGTATTTTTATAAGGGAGATTCTATTAATTTTAGGTCTAAAGGAATATCTATTTTTCCTGAAAGAAAGGAGCATATACGAGATTATCTTGCTGACTCGTTTCTTGCCAATTGGACTTCTTTTACGGATGAGTTCCAGAAAATTCGAGAGTTTGAAGAGGATTTCGATGGTTTTTTTACTTATCTCTATTCCCTTATAAAACAGCACTTCAAATTTGTCCCCTCTGCAGCCTATAAAGTAGATCCAGATATTAGCCTGTTTGACCATTCTAAAATGGTCTATTCGGGATTCAATTTGGTAAAGATTCCCAAAGATGTAGAAAGATTGGCTCATTTTATGCAGAACATAAATGAAAACTTGATATTATTTATCCATTCTACTCCAAAGGTGCTATATTTCAAGGGTATTTCAAGCAGAGATATTGCAAAAATTTAATTTATTTAGCTAAAATTTTAATAATAAATTTGTTATATAAGATATATTATATTTGTTTTGATATCCTATTTTAGAAGAAAATCTTAAAAATAAAAGTTGATTTTATGGTTAGTCGGCTAGAGATGGTTTTAAAGGAATTAAATGACAATGGTGATTTCTCCATATCTCTATTTTGTACAGCTACCGGTTTAGTATTAGCTTCAGCTAAAGGAGAAGTAGAAGATGATAAAACCATAGCAGCTATGGGATCGTTGTTAAGTGATGCTGCCTATAAAGCTGCAGAAGAATTAAGTTTAAAAGATTTAGACAGTCTGAAGCTAAAATTCTCAGAAAAAATTATTTTAATGCGGAACTTAGTTATGGATGATGGGGAAACTCAATTTATCTTAGCAGTTTTGGCATCAGTTCCCGATTCTGAGGATGTAGAAAAGTATTACGACCAGCTCCTTGATTGGGCTGTTGAAAATGCTTATGAGGACTTAAAGAAGTTAAGCTCTATATAGGTGCTTTATGTTTTATAGTTAAATACGGGGGATATTTATAAAAAGTCCATTTAATATATATTTCTATCAGTTTTGTTACACTTACACTTAAAGATCCTAAATTTTATCCCCCACCTCAACAAATTATTTTTTTAATATTTCTCTTATCCTATTCCCAAGTTCTTTAAAAAACACAATTATTCCTATAATTTAAAATTCAAATATTTATAAGCAAAATTAACGTTTTAAGCAATTATGAAAGCTGGATTTATCCGAGAACATGGATCTTTGGAAAAATTGGAAGTTGGAAAATTAAATCATCCAGAAATTGGACCGAATGATGTACTTGTAAAAGTAAAATATGCCGCTCTTAATCATATAGATATATTTGTAGTAAAGGGCTGGCCAGGTCTCAATTTAAAATTACCTCACGTCTTAGGAAGTGACGGATGTGGAATAGTAGAAGATATTGGAAGTGCGGTAACGAAGGTTAAGAAAGGAGATAAAGTAACAATTAATCCAGGGATTAGTTGTGGAAAGTGTTATCAATGCTTATCTGGTCGTCAAAACTTTTGTCCAGAGTTTTCAATATTAGGAGAAAATCAATGGGGGTCTTTTGCTGAATTTGTGAAGGTCCCCGAACTTAATCTCCTAAAAATACCAAATGAAAATTTATTTAAGGAGGCAGCTGCAGCACCATTAACTTTTCTCACTGCATGGAGGATGCTAACCACTCAAGGTAATACACAGAGAGGGGACTATGTTTTTATACACGGTTCGGGAGGAGGGGTTTCTTCAGCCGCAATTCAAATTGCGAAATATTTAGGAGCTACGGTTATTTCTACAACATCGACTGAAGATAAAATGCAAAAGGCGGAGGAGATTGGTGCAGATTTTGTCTTTAATTACGAAGAAAATGAAAATTATAGCTCTGAGGTATATAAAGATATAACTAATAAAGAAGGGATTGATGTTGTCATTGATAGCGTGGGTAAAGCAACGTTTAATACCAGTATAAGACTTTTAAAACCTGGTGGAAGGATTGTGACTTGCGGTGTTACCTCTGGTCCAAAGACAGAGATTGATATAAGACACATCTTTTGGAAGCAATTAGAGATTAAAGGTAGTACTATGAGCAACCAGAAGGAATTTCGAGATATAATGAAATTAGTGTTTGAAAGAAAAATCACCCCCGTGATTGACAGAATATTCCCTTTGGATGAGATTAGAAAAGCAGAAGTTTATTTGGATGAAGGGAAGCAATTCGGAAAAGTGCTCATCGAAATATAGACAAAAAATTTTTAGACTTTCTCGATCTTAACAGGGATTTTCTTAAGTGATGGCATTTTTGCTCGAGGATCGAGAGGAAATGTTGTAGTTAATTCATTGAAGTTAGTATATTTAAAGAAGTGAATTGGGGCAAATATGTGTCCTCTTGGAACTCTCATTCCTTTAATTATTTTCACGGGTGATTTGATACTCCCGTAAGGAGACGTTATCCGAATCGATGAATTTTTGGATATTCCTAACTCTTCGGCATCTAAGGAATTAAGTGCTACAAAACCATCATCCACATTTTTCGAAGTGATTTTACTCCGCAAAGTCATCTCTCCTGTGTTGAATTGTTCATAAAGACGGTGTGTAATAAGCCATATGGGGTAATCTTTTGTGGTTTTCTTTATATATGAAGGGGGATAAACAGGATAAAATCTAGCTCTTCCATCCCGGAACATAAATCTTTTAGTATACAATCTTCTTGATCCCTCATCTTCCTCATCATAAACTGGCCAAAAAAGACCGTAAGAATTCTTGAGTCTTGAATATGATGCCCCTCTAAAGATTGGAGCAATTTCCCTTATTTCATTCCAAATCTCCTCTGTACTATTATATTGCCAGTCATAACCCATATGATTTGCCAACTTCATCGTGATTTCCCAATCTGGTTTAGATTCTCCGGGTGGTTCGACCGCTTTTTCCGAATATTGTATTCTTCTATGCGCGTTTGTGAATGTACCATCTTTCTCTCCTAACGCTGCTGCGGATAAGACATAATCTGCCAATTTTGCTGTTTCAGTGAGGAAGATATCTTGAACAATTAACAATTCAAGATCCTCTAGCATCCATCTTACGAAAGCTGATTGCGGTTCACTTAGAACTGGATTTTCTCCGATTACGTAGAGTGCTTTTATTTTGCCTCTTGAAATATTATGGATCATTTCAGTTGCGCTAAATCCCGGTTCTTTGGAGATCTCAGTATCCCAAAAGCCTTCAAAATGGAGCAAAGCTCCTTCGTCATTCGTATCATATCCTCCCGTCAGTCCAAACGGGGCAGAACCCATGTCCACAGCACCTTGGACATTATTTTGTCCTCTAAGCGGAACTACACCTGTTCCTTTTTTTCCTATATTTCCAGTTAAAATAGCTAAGTTCCCTATGGATAAAATGGCATCTGTACCGTTACCGTGTTGAGTTAGCCCCATTCCCCAAACAAAGAGTGTATTATTTTTTGTTATTAGTTCCGCTACTTCTCTTAGTTTATCATAGGAGATATTTGTTTTATTCTCTATATATTCTTCATCATAATTTTCAAGACTTTTCACAAATCTTTTAAATCCAATAGATCGAGTGTCAATAAAGCTTTTGTCATATAATTTTTCCTCTACAATTATTTTACAGAGCACGTTAATCCAAATAAGATCAGTCTCTGGTTTAGGAGTTAATTTAATATCCGGATCTGTTATGGCATTATAAATGTCGGCAACGATCAGTTTTTTTTCCTTTTCCCTTCTACGTAAGACATTCCATACACCTGGATGGGTAAATCGGGTATTTGCTCCGATCAACATGACCACATCTGCAATTGAAAAATCTTCCAGGGATGCAGAAACTGCTCCGAACCCAAATTGCATCCTTAAACCCACTTCACTTGGAGAATGACATAATCGAGCGCATGTATCCACATTGTTGGTTTTAATTATAGTTCGAGCGAATTTTTGAGCTAAATACGCCTCTTCGTTTGAAATTTTTCCAGAAACGAGTACACCCAATGAATTATTGCCATATTTATTTATAATTTCTTTGAGTTCTTTTGAAATAGACTGAAAGGTTTGATCCCAAGATAACTCTTTAAACTCCCCGTCTATATTTTTTAAGGGGTTTTTTAAACGATCTTCATGATTTAATATATCTGCCACAATTAAACCTTTAATACAAATGAACTTCCCGTTAAGATCAGGATTTCTCCCTTTTACCACTACTTTTTTAGGTATTCCATCTGAATCAAGCTTTAACTCGGTATTGCACCCGACTCCACATATAGGGCATACAATTGGTACAAATTTACCTTCTTCTTTCGACATCTTTTTACCTCTTATTGGATATACCCATCTTAAAATATAAAAGATATTTATAAAAATTATAAGTTCATTCTCTCAATGTGTTATCACTCCCTTTGGAAAAACAATCATTTGAGTGAATCTTATTCTTCGATAAACTCTAAAAGTTCTAATATTGAGAATTTTTATTATTTTTAATGAAAAAACAACCGCAAGTTCTTAAATCAAATCGAATTTTCCTAAGACCGATTAATAAGCGGGATGAAGCTGATTTTAAAAAGATATCTGGAATTAAGCAAATGAATATCATTTTGGATAGAAAAAAAGCTATACTTGAAAAAGAAGAATTCAAAAATATCTTTAATTCCTTTCTTGCTTCTCATGATGCTGTTAAAAGAAATTTAATACTTGCTATTGTTCATAGATCTGGAAAACAACTATTAGGTTTTTGTGGGCTTTTCCTTCATAAAAATGAGAAGGATATTGGAAATGTTTATTATGCATTATTATCTCAATATTGGGGAAACGGTTATGCAATAGAAGCAATGAAAACCTTGTTTAAATATGCTTTTATTAAATTAGAATTACAAAAGATTGTCGCATATATTCAACCCGAAAACACAAGAGCTTGGAAAGTCGCTGAAAGGTCGGGAATGAAATATATGGGTCAAATAATACATCAAAAACATAAATTTATGTTATTTAATTTTACGAAAAGAGATTTTAAAGCAAAAATTTATTATTAATTCTATGCAAAATTTTTAGATATTTATAGAAATCTAATTTTAATCTAAATTTTCATGGGATTAAAGAACTATAAAATTCAAATACTTTTTCTACAACAACCTGCTCATATCCTCGATAGAAATGGTCTGCTCCCGATATAATTTCATATGCTTTTGGATCGGGATAATCCTCAACATGATTTTTAAACTTGTAAAAAGAAGCTATATTATCCTTATCTCCTTGAATAAATAACTTTGGTTTATCAGTCTGAGAAAGATTCTTATACTTTTTTCCCATAAAGTCCCAAGGAAATGATATGGCTACAAATCCAATTATTTCTTCAATATAGTTCACAGCTGAGCAACCAATAGCAGCACCGAAGGAGTATCCGCAAATTAAAACTTTTTGATTGTTTTTATCTCTTATTAAAAAATCCAAACATGCTTTTACATCCTCGATTTCTCCTTTTCCTCCTGTATAAGAACCTTCAGAACTTCCAACTCCTCTAAAATTAAACCTCAAACAAGAGATATCTTCATTCTTGAATTTATTAAAGATTGCTGATGTGACATTATTATGCATGGAACCGCCCATTTGAGGGTGTGGATGTGTTGTCAGGACTGCGAGGCTATTTTTCTTACTAGATTCATAGTATTCTGCTTCCAATTTTATTCCATCATTGGAAATGAAAACATTTTTAGTATTTCCCATAATTTTAATTAATGCTAAAATAAGTTTAAACTTTTATTATTCATTAAGACTTAGAAGTTATAGATATTGAACCTAATTGATAATCAAATGAGGTTAAAAAATGGAATATAATAAAATAATAATTAAGCGGAAATTGAGAGAATTTTTAGAAGAGGATTGTAGATTTAAAGATGTAAGTTCCGCTTTTATTCCCGAATCTTCCACCAGTTCTGCTAAAATTATAGCTAAAAGTGATGGGTTTGTTTCTGGGTTAGAAGAATTAAACATTCTTTATAATATTTTAAATGTAAATGTTAATACACATATTGAAGATGGAGAAAAAGTTAAGAAGGGAGATAGAATCGCAACATTGGAGGGAAACACAAGAGAAATATTGCTTGGGGAACGAGTTGGATTAAATATCCTCACACATATGAGTGCGATTACTACCACAACAAGATTCTTTGTTGATATAATCCAAAATGCAGGAAAAAAAACAAAAATAGCATGCACAAGAAAAACTATCCCAGGGATGCGAATATTTGAAAAAAGAGCCGTTGAGATTGGGGGAGGAGACACACACCGAATGTCTTTAGATGATATGATATTACTAAAGGATACTCATTTAAAATTTTATGATGGAAATATCCAGAAACTTCTGAAAGACGTTAAGCAAAGAGCCAGTTTTTCTAAAAAAATTGAACTGGAAGTAGAGAAGGTTGATGACGCAATAGTAGCGGTAAAAAACGGAATCGATATAATCATGTTGGATAATATGAGTCCCAATCAGGTCAAACAAGCTATAGATGACCTAATCCAAAAGGACTTACGAGAAAGGACAATTATAGAGATTTCTGGAGGAGTAACTGCTGAAAATATTGAAGATTATTTGGTGGCTGAACCCGATATTATAAGTAGCAGTCAACTCACTCAATTTCCTTCAAAAAAAGTTGATTTAAGTTTACGATTTCTCTGAGAGAATTATAAAAGAGGATCATTCAAAAATAACTTCATGTACGGTACACGTCACATCCTTAATATCCGCAAGTTTATTTTTTAGATCCTTAATTAAATTAAATTCTCCTACCGCGAGCAAGAGTTCGATCTTTTTATTAGCAATTCTCCAATCTGTAATTGTTTTAATAATTTTATTATTTTGATTATAAAGTTCAGTAATTTCATCAATTATCGTATCCTTTAAGGGATAGACTAAATTTATACTCATAACCTTGTAACCTTCTTTATCTTCGAATTGTTCATAATTTTTAATGAATTTCAAAATTGCATCTCTTAAGGCTTCACTTTTAGAAGTAAACCCGCTTTTCGTTCTTACCTTTTCAAATCTCTCAAGTAAATCATCACTAATTTGCAATGAGATAATTTTTTTTTCTTCCTTTTCAGAAGACATAATATTGTAAGAATTTACTTTAAAATTTAAATAATGAGGGTTTTTAATTCAAAAATAATTTGCATTATTATTATGACTGATTTAGATCAGATTCGAGAAGAAGTAGTTTCCACTGCTCAAAAAATCTATGAAAAAGGTTTGGTAGAGAATGGGGAAGGTAATGTTTCGATTCGGGTGAGTAGAAATGAGATAATGTGCACTCCTACATCAACACCTTATGAGTTGTTAACCCCAGATAAGATTGTCCATATGGATTTGGACGGTAATGTTATCGGGTCAAATAAAATTCCTTCTACGGAAGTTAAAATGCATTTGGCGATCTATAAGGACCGCAGAAAAGCAAAATGTGTTATTCATGATCATTCTACCTACGTTTCTATGCTTTCAGCAGTAAGGATGAGTTTACCTGTAATGATGGAGCAACAGATTATATTTTTAGGAGGAGAAATAAACTGTACAGAAATAACTGAAGCGCATACAGAAGAGATGGGATCTGTTGCCGTTGAGGCACTAGGGAAAAATAATTGTGCAATTCTGGCTAATCATGGAGCAGTTATCTGCGGAAAATCTGCTGATCATGCTCTACGATTCGCAATTATATTTGAAAAAATGGCGAAGGTTTATTGGGGCGCTCGTCAGATCGGGGAACCATTGGAAGTGGACGTTCCTAAAGAAAAACATGAGAGGATGTTTGAAGGTCTATTTGCATGTTATCCACGTAGATTGAAAAAATAGTAGTATTATCCTCTTAAGTACCAGTTTTAAAAGAGAAAGCTTCCTTAGTCACATTTTCCTTTATCTTGGGTATGTGTGGCAAATTCTTTATCAAAGTCATCCATGAATCTTGAACAAGATTCTTCAGCGATTTCATATGCCCCACCCATTTGAGTGGCACCATAATATATTCTAGAAAGTTTTTCTATTAGTTCAATCATTTTAATTGCATGTTCTGCATTTCTTCCGCACGCTAAAGTTCCATGATTAGCGAGAATAACCCCATTTTTAGTACCCATAGCATCTATCGCCTTTTTCCCAAAATCGTGTGTATGAGCCCGAGCGAATTTACTAATATTGATAGAACCGCCTAAAAAAATAACTTGCTCTTCTAAAAGTACGGGTAACTTGTGGATCCTGGCAACAGAAAGCATTGTAGCATATAGTGAATGGCTATGGATCACGAAATTAGCTCTTGGTCGGGCTTTATATATATCCACATGCAATCTATATTCTGTAGAAGGTTTTCTGGTTTTACTTAATAGTGTTCCATCAAATTGTATTCTCACAACTTCATCGGCTGTTAAATCGTAGTATTTATTGAAAGTTGGTGTGATGAAAAGCTCTCCTTTCCCTGGAATACGAGCACTTATATTACCTTCACCCGCTTCAACCAGTCCTTTTTCATATATTTCTTTTGCCACTTTAACGATGTCTTCTCTCAGTTCTGAAACACTTTTTTCATTCATTTTTGTTCAATTAGAAATACTTTTTTTTCTATAAAAATTTGAATATAATATCTGATAAGCTTTTTTAATATCTGATAAATGGAGATTCCCAAGATTCTTTACTTAATCATTAATTTTTCGAGGTATAGATCTTTAAATTCCTCAATACCTATATTAATTATAATTACTTTTACCAGATTTAAAGAAGAGTTAAATTGAAGCTCATTTAATTATGAATTTAATACTTCATGCAGATTTGGATTCATTTTTTGCTAGCGTGGAAGCTCGAGATAATCCACAATATAAGAGCCAACCTTTAATTATTGGGGCAGATCCAAAAGGAGGGAAAGGCAGAGGCGTTGTTTCTACATGTTGTTATAATGCCCGTAAATATGGTATTCATTCTGCTATGCCTATTTCTCAAGCATATCGCTTATGTCCACAAGGAATATACTTAAGACCGAATCATAGTAAATATTCCGAAGAATCTAAAAAAGTAATGGAGATTTTGGAGAATCATGCAAATAAATTTCAGCAAGTTTCAATTGATGAGGCTTATCTTGATGTTTCAGAACAATGCGAATCAATTTATGAAGCGGGGCAATTAGCTAGAAAGATTCAAAAAGAGGTTTTTGAAAAAATCGGAATAACGGTATCAATCGGTGTTTCTACGAGCAAATCTATAGCAAAAATTGCTTCAGATTATAATAAACCAAATGGAATAACCATTGTTAAACCAGACAATATTAAGATATTCTTGAAAGATATGGATATTACCGCAATTCCCGGTATTGGAAAAAAAACTAAAACTTACTATTATAAAAAGGGCATAAAAAATATAGGAGATTTTTACAGGTTTTCAAGGCGTAAAATGGATAAATTATTCGGTAAAACAGGAAAATGGGTTTGGAAGGTCATACATGGGGAAGATAGAAGAGAGGTTAAAGAATTTTCCGATGATAGAAAATCAATAAGCAAAGAGAGAACATTCTACGAGGATACGGGGGATTATAATCAAATTCTTTCTAAATTGGGGGAGATCAATGATCTTATTGATAAAAAGATTAAAAAACATAATATTTCATATAAAACCATCACCTTGAAGATTAGATTCGAGGGTTTTGAGACATACACGCGCTCTAAAAGTCTTCCTGTATATATCCAAGATAAAGAAAGAGTTATGGAAATAGTTATTGAATTAATGGAGGAATTTTCCAAATCAGATAAAAAAGTTCGGCTTGTAGGTATTAAACTTTCAAATTTAAGGAAGGACCCAGAAACCATTCAGACGAGTATACTCGAGTATATACAAAAGTAAGTTATTATTTTTATCAATAAATAATAAGGTGAGTTTCTGATTCAAAAAAATATTTTCAAGTTTCCCCAATAACACATCCATGGAATGATAATTAAGACAAATCTCGTATTGATCTTTCCAATTTTTCAATTCTCTCTAAAATAAAATCTAACTTTCGATTAACAGAATTTCTTGCTAAAATAGAAGAACTCACGCGTTTAAGATCATGAAAACTCAGAGATCTTTTAGGAAGAATCGCTTTTTTGGTTAATTTTCTTATAATATTTCCCAATTCCTCATGGGTTTTATTAAGATTTTCGGCAGCTAATTTAAAATTTTTACTATTAGAGAGGGCTTTCAATATTTTTAATTCCTCTTCTCCTAACTCCACAGAATAAGGGAGAAATCCATGAGTTTCAAGCACCTCTTCCAAACATTTTTTAATTAAACTTTCTAATTCCTCAGGTTCTAATAATAAATAGTATTCATCTAATTTTACTACCAATACATTTAATTTTTCTGCCGCCTCAATTGCGGCTTGATCGGAATAACCTTTACAAATCAACATGGGTTTATATCCGACTAATTGAGCATTCGCATAGGTCCTTCGCATTGTGCTAACATTCCCCTTACCCGCTTTAACTTCAACAGCATAAGTTATCCCGGCAGGATCTTCTGCTATGATGTCTATTTCTGTTATTCTTTCTTCGTTTTCTATCAATTCATATCGTGTTTTTTTTATAGTAAAACCTTTACTTTCCAATAATCGTGTTGCTATCCTTTCAGCTGATATACCTTTTCTTCTACTCATTTTTATTAAACCTTTCTTATTTGGATTTGCAGATTAAATATCTTCTAAAGAAATGATACCTTCCTTTCGATTTCTATTTCAAAATTTCATTTTACTTATTCTCATATAAAAACATTTAAAAGATTCTGCATTGAAAAGTAAATTATTTTGGTTATTAAAGAATATTCTTTTTAATCTTTAGGATCCTTTTTTCATTATTTTTAGTCAATACTAACTCTTTCAAATCGTTTAAGTCATCAGAAAACCAAGAATCTCTTCTGGAACATTCTCTTTGCTTTTTTAGCTTCCTTACAAAAAAAATTCGAAGAAGACATTTGCCTAGAGCCCAAGATACACCAATTTTAGTTTTATTTTTTCTCACATAATATATCCATTTTTCTTTACATCTTAATGAACAGAAATAATGTATCCATTGTTGTTGACAGACATTCTCATGAGTTTTTATAGATCTTGTAAAGTTAAGTCTCTTCCAACAAAAATTACACCGTATCATATATTGTGCTTTCGTTCAATCTATTTAAAAGAAAAAGGAACTAGGAATAATTTTTAAAAAAAGATTAGTTTAAATCTTTCAAATTAATTCCCGAGATTAAGTAAATCTTTAGGTTTTGGGATTATTTTCACTATTAATCGGTTCTTTCAGCTGGTTTAGAAGGCATGGAACTACATCATAAAGATCAGCCACTATGCCAAAATCAGCAATATCAAAAATGGGAGCTTCTTCATTTTTATTAATTGCAACAATTATATCTGAGGTCTCCATACCAACTTTATGTTGAACCGCCCCAGAAATCCCACAAGCTATATATAATTCTGGTTGTACCACCTTCCCTGACATACCCACTTGAATAGAATATTTAGCCCAACCTGCGTCAACCGTCGGTCTACTTGCAGCCACTGTTCCATTTAATATAGTAGCTAACTCGCTTAGCATTTCAAAACCTTCCTTTTTACCTAAACCCATTCCTCCTGAAATTATAACATTAGCATTGGTAATATCTTCTTCCTCTTCTAACTTTATTTCGTCTAAGATTTTGACCCTTGAATTTAATAATTCTTCTAGAACCACTTTTTCAATAAGATCACCTTCTCTAATTCTCTCTTTAGGTTTTGACATTACTTTTGGACGAATGGTCGCCATTTGGGGTCTTGAATTAGGACAGATAATGGACGCCATTATATTTCCACCAAATGCAGGCCTTGTTTGTAACAATAAATTATCTTCGGTAATTGATAATCCAGTACAATCTGCCGTTAAGCCGGTCTTCAACTTTGCGGCAACGCGTGGACCTAACTCTCTTCCAATAGAAGTGGCCCCAATTAAGAATATACTTGGTTTTATTTCATCGATATACTTCGAAAGAATTTTTGTATAGATTTCACAGTTAAATTTTTCTAATTTTTCATGATTATAAATATGAACCTCGTCAGCACCGTAATTTATAAGAGCTTTAACATTTTTTACAGAATTTCCTAAAACTACACAAAAAAGAGGTTCATTTAACTTGTCTGCTAATTCACGTCCTTTACCCAAAAGTTCATATACTACATTCTCGACGGTATTATCCCTTTGTTCTCCGAAAATTAAAATTCCTCTATGATTTTGATCTTTTTTTTGAAATTTTTCTTCAATCTGAATTGCATCTTGGGGACAAATTTCAACACATTCACCACATAAACGACATTCTTCGTTAAAAAAGGGAAATTCATCTTCGATTACAATACCCCCAAAGGAACATATACTCTCACATGCTCCACACCCAATACAGAGCTCTTCTATAAGTCTTATCATTCTCCATTCACCAACTGTTTTAGTTCTAAAAATTTTATTAATTCTTGAGTACTTTTATTCGGATCACCTTTTAGAATAACACCTTTTTTACGCTTATCGGGAGGAAATACTTTGACAACTCTTGTAGGAGAACCTTCCATTCCTATTTTGGAGGCATCTATATCTAAATGCTTTGATGAATAGGTTTTAATCGGTTTTTGCTTAGCTTCTAATTTATCTTTTAAGGTCGGTAATCTAGGAATATTTGTTCCTTTTAAAACTGTAATGAGACAGGGAAATGATGCACTCAATAATTGAATTCTGTCTTCTAATAATCTTTCAAGAACCAATTCATTACCTTCAATTTTACGGATTCGTTTTAAATAATAAATATTAGGGATATCAAGTAATTCTGCTAAGTTTGCTCCAACTTGACCAGTATCTCCATCCGTGGTTTTAATTCCACATAAAATAAGATCATATTCTCCTATTTTTTCAATTCCTCGGCTTATCGTGTAAGAAGTTGCTAAGGTATCAGCTCCAGCAAATGCACGATCACTCAATAATACTCCTTCATCCGCTCCCATCGCTAAAGCAAATTTGATACTATGGAGAGCATTCTTAGGACCCATGGAAAGAATTGTTACACTCCCTCCAAATCTTTCTTTTAATCTTAAGGCTTCTTCAAGGGCAAACATATCAAATGGATTTAAGGTGGCTGCAACCCCTTCCCTTATTAATCTTCCAGTCTCTGGATCGGTCTTAACACTTTCGGCATCTGGAACTTGTTTGATACATACGACAATCTTCATTTTAACACCTTCGAATGGCTCACACTTATTTTTCGGTACACTTCTTCTGGAAGTTTTATCTCTCCTTGAACTTTTAATAAATCTTTTACTTTAATTCCAAACAACCTCTCATTTTCTTCTAAATATGGTCTTATTAAATTCCAATCTTTCTCCGTAAACTGTTCAAATGAACTGCCATTTAATTGATTTTTCTCAGTTTTTTGATATGGATCTCGGACAAAAATTGCCCCACCTGAAGGTAATGAGAACAAATTTCCTCCGGGATATGGTTCTTCATATTCAAAAAGAGTTCCTTCTTCTGTGATACCAATACCATTTAATATCACGAAACCTCCATTTTTATGAGGATCCCCAGCCATAAACGATTCAGCAAGATAATCAAGACAGCTTCCATTTATTACAACTCTTGGGTTTCCAACAGCATTAATCAGTGCCCTTCCTGCTGTATTTCCTTTAACATAACAGGTTCCACCCTTAGCTCCATAAAGAAAAGCTTGTCCGACACCACCATGAATTACTAGCTTTCCCGATTTCATTATCTGCCCCCATTGATCTTGTCCAGATGTATGAACATTTAGTACAACATTGGAAATCCCCGAACCCGTATAATCTCCAGGAGCTCCATAAACATCTATGTATATCGGATCTGAGTGTAAACCAAAACCACATCCACAAAATCTCTGTCCTCTAGCGTCGAAGATAATAAAACTCTTCCACCCTTCTTTAAAAGCTTTGACCAATCTCTCAGCTAAAGAATCATTTCCCTCTGGAGGGAAATCTTTCGCATCAATGATTAGGGTCTGTTCAACTGAAGTTCTTGCTGGAATTTCCTTTTTTTTATAATTAATGTATTGGAATTTATCAAAAGTTTGAGGAATATTTCTAAAAATTGAATAAAGTTTCTTATGCAATAATTCAAGGATCTTAGACCGCTTTTTATAACCAATTGGATAATTTCTATCTATTAAAAATGTTAAAATTTCAATAACCCTCTGAAGGTTTTCTTCTTGCTTATTTACATAAAATTCGGCTGAGTCTAATAATCCAAGGAATTCATTATAATCCATTTTTTCAATTTCTGGGAGTAAAATATCTAAATCATCTATGAAGGGAAACAATTTTGGGTTACTTTCTATAAAAAAATCTTTTTTATGGGATGCTATAACTTCACCGAATTTATCAGTACACACTAAAGAATTATTTTTTAGAGAAAATATGAAAGAACCTCCATCTGTATAACTTCCCCCTCGAGCATTCCAATATTTATCAGCATATCTACAGAATCTTTTATTTTCCGAAGATATACTTAATAAAATAGAATCTATCGCTTGTTTTTCTGACGCAATAATTCCGATCCCTATATCCTCATTTTCTTGTAATGCAAATACTTGTGGTCTCAACATTGAAGTATCGGTTATTCCTATAAGTTTTTTTTCGTCCTCTGACGTATTATTACGGGCGATAATAAAAAACCAAGGACCATCTGGGGAATTTTGAATATGATTAGATTGAATTATTTTATAAATTTCTTGCTTTTTGGGATCGAGCATCGTAAAGTCGCGTTCTGTAGTTGGAGCTAAGGCTTCAATTACATACTCTAACGGATATTCAAATGTTCGTCTCCATAGATCAAATAAAAGAACAGCCACTTCTGTATCGGTTGAAAATTGAGGAATTCTGCCATATTGGGAGAGATATTCACAAATTGAATGGTAGTTGGCAAAATCTCCGTTATGTACTAACGCTTCATTCAACCCTATGAAAGGATGAGCCCCACCTGGGTGCCATACCCTTCCTCTTGTGGGATATCTTTGATGTCCTACCCAAATGTTAGCTTTAATATCTTTTAATTTATAATACTCAATTGCTTCCTCAGCATATCCTACAATTTTAAAAATGATCATATCCTTTCCATGACAGAGAACAAAGGCTTTCTGACCTATTTCTCCGGCATAAAACTCCGCATTTAGCTGTTTGCTATTTTGAAAAACATATTCATCTTCTGCTCTATTTTTATTTGAAAATTCGTTTTCATCCATAAATTTGGTTAGTTTATCTTTTTTAACTTTACAGAAATATCTATATACAAGAGGAGGAGTTACATCAAATGAAGCTTCTATAGAGTTATCCCGTTCAATTTCAAATACTTTATGAACATCAAATTGAGCGAAGATGTATTTTTTTTCTAATTCCTTCTTTATAGAAGGATCCAAAAAAGCAATTTGAATAAGATAATGATTTTTTAAGACCTTCTCGGGAACACCTAATTGTGTATTATCAAGCCCCAGAGCTACTATTCCCCCTCCTTTTCCATTTCCCCTATTATGCATCTGCTTGCAAGGAGGTAATAAGTGCTTTCCAGATAACTTTTCAGTTGAACAAAATCCGACTACTCCACATCCCCCTTCAAAAACCTTCTCAAAAACTTTCATTATTTCTGTTCCTCCTCTAAATAGATTAATTTATCCGTTCTTCCTCTGAGTTCTGAAATTTTTTTCATTCCCAATGCTTTTAGAATTTGTCTTAACTGAATTGCCCAAGCATTTCTGAGGTTTACAATTCTACTTCTTCCCCATTCTGGGTCAACCAGACTAGCATATTTGGGATCTGTTGTAGTTAATCCCGCGGGGCACCCATCACCCTTTTCACAAACTCCCAATCGTTCACAACCTAGAGCTACTAAATCTGCTGTTCCGACCATCGCTCCGTCAGCACCTAAGGCAACGGCTTTAGCGATGTCATATCCTGTTCGAATGCCTCCAGAAGCGATGAGGGTCATCTCATCTCTAATCCCCTCATTACTCAAGAATTTATGAACCTTTGGGATTGCATACTCAACTGGCATTGCGATATTCTTTTTACTCACCTCAGGAGCAGCTCCAGTTCCCCCATATGAGCCATCTATATTTACTATATTTGCTCCAGCATAATAGGACCCTACTGAAACCATATCCACATCTCTTGGAGTTGATACTTTCACAATTACTAAGGCTTCAGGATTCATTTGTCTAATCCAATCGATATGTTTTTTATGATCTTCTACGGAATAAACACTATGGAAGGGGAAGGGAGAATATAGACTATGCCCGGCAACTGCTTCTCTAGCACTCGCAACTGCTTCTGTTACTTTCCCTGCAAGTAGATGACCTCCTAATCCCGGTTTAGCTCCTTGAGCATATTTAAATTCCACGATAGGTGCCCTCTGAATTGTATCTTCGCTAACACCAAATAATCCTGTTGCAACTTGGGTAATAATATGATTTTTATACGGAAGCATTCTATCGGGATATCCTCCCTCTCCTGTCGACATAAATGATCCCAACTGCACCGCTGCTTTTGCTCTTGCTTCCATAACATTAAGGGAGATGGATCCAAAAGACATTCCTCCAGAATAAACTGGTTGTGGAATCTCAACATACGGTCCAAAGCGCCTTTTATTGAGCTTTAAAGAAAGATCAATAGATGTATCATCTTTTAAGATGATATCTTGATTTTCAAATACAAATCTCAATCTATCAAAACCTCCAGCACTTTTTCCCATTCTATACTCCAATTCAGTTGGTATTTCTCCTGTTCTCGCTTGGTCAATAGTAGATCTGATTAACCAATGAGGCCATCTACAATCACCAAAACTGAGTTCATTACTTGGAGAGATATACCCAAAATCCGAAGATTTGCTTTTTTTTTCAAATAAGTCTTTAAATATTTTTATCTCTTCATTATAAAATATAGCCCTTCCAATTTCACCTCTTATCCTACGTACTTCTCTTATTCCCATTGCTCCCAGCACTTCAAGTATTTGGTCCCGCCAAGCGGCCATTAAATTTAAGATTCTTTGAGACCCCCAATTAATATCAATCTCTTCATGCTCCACAGGACAGGGGTATGAGAGATCTGCCCATAAAGAACAGCCCAAAGCAATAAGGAGAGAATAATCGATGGCAACACAATCTGCTCCACATATCATTGCCTTTGGAATATGATCAGCTGCAGCGATACCTCCACTAACTAATAAACTGATCTTATTTCGAATCTTATGTTCGTTTAATATTTCATGTATTGAACGAATGACATCTACAATGTTTCCTAATTCACTCTTTCCATATATATTAAAATGAAGATGGATAATATCTAAATCATAATTATCAATAATTTCAATGATTCTGCTCTTTATACCGCTTTTTACGGGTAAATATAGGGAGATAAGAGATTTTGGTGCAATATTTTTAATCTCATTATATAGCCTAATACTTTCCAGCTCCACAACTTTAGCTTGCTTGATAAATTGCTTTTGCAACTGATCCGGATGCTTTTTTAAACGAGGAATAATATTATTTTTATAATTCTCATATTCCATACTTAGATTGTCTTGAGAGACAATTGCATAGTTATTCAAGATTTTTGCGCTTTTAAATAAAGCTTTTCTTGCATTCCTCCTCTCCTTAGGGAGGGGTAAAGGATTAAATATAATAGGAATGGGTACTTCCAATAAAGAATTTCCATTGTTGAGCAATCCGCTAGTATCCTTAAAATTGATATAATCTTCTTTCCTTCCCAATTCAATTTTAGTAGAAATATACTCTCTACCGTGGATTCCATCTCTTGTTGGTCTCACAATCTCTGACATATCGAACCAGATACCGTCAAATCCATCACCCGAGAAAGAACCTCCATAACCTGCTCCAGATACAGGAATTTTTCCTGTTTTTGCTTGATATAAAATTTGGGAGATAATCTGAGGTGTCCAGTAGTCGTCCTGGGTATTATATTCTCCAAACCCCAATTGACCGTAATGCAC
>CAZZIC010000020.1:0-38005 GCA_964653985.1 uncultured archaeon
TAGCCCGTAAGGGTTTACAGTGGCAGCAGAGAAGTACCACTCTTTAAAATGGTATGATTAGGAGGAAATCAATTTTCTTATTTTGCGTTTGGTCATAGTATCTCCCGTTTTTTCTCTCCATCGTTTCAGACGAACCTCCATTTCATTCAATACTTCACTATAATCTGAATCATTTATCAGATTATTCAATTCATAAGGATCATTCTTCAAGTCATATAACTCATCAAGATATCTCTCATTATATATATACTTGTACTTATCAGTTACGATCGCTCTTCCTAAATGTAGATGGTAATGTCCATGCATCTCTACCATAAGGTCTTTTCTCCATTGATGTTCTTTCTTAGTAAAAAGTGGTAACAGGCTTTTTCCATCAATTTCTTGATCAAAAGATGTTTCCGCCACATCAAGTAAAGTAGGTGCTATATCAATGCTACTCACAAGAGCATCATTTTTTTGACCCTGTGATATCACTTCTGGATATCGAATTGCCAAAGGAACCCGTATCATTTCTTGGGGCATATAACAATCCTTATCAAAATGACCACCATGACAACCGACAGCATCTCCGTGATCCGTAGTCCACATAACCATAGTATTTTTATCCATCTCTAATTCCTTCAAACTTTTTAATATGAGCCCAGCAGCTTCATCGACTAATGTAATTTGAGCGTAATGAAAAGCCAAAATTTCTTGCCATTTTGACCAAGGTATTGGATTAGGTGATATCAATCTTCCATTCTTACTTATTGGATAATTTACATCGAACTTGTAAATCTCTGGCTTTTCCTCCATATTATATTGGAAATTTGGATATTCTGAAATTTCCTTTGGATTGTAAAGGTCATAAAATTCTTGTGGAACATAATAAGGTTGGTGTGGACCCCAAAAATCAACCCGTAAATGAAAAGGTTTCTTTTTGTCTTTTTTTGCTAATTCTTTTAGCTTTTTACAAGCAAGATGTGCAAGAAAGAACGCTTCATGAGTTTCTTTTGGAGAGGTCATAATTCCCGTGGTATGTTCACTTAACATTTCCGGATCTGAAGGTTTGTGAATCTTTCCTTCTGATATTCCCGCTCTTTTTGTTTTCGGCCAATTTGGATTTAAAAGACTATGATGAATCTTTACCTCAAAAGGAGGTAAATTATTTTCTGCAAGATATTTTTTATATTCTTTAGTAACATATGGATTTCCATAATTAGGTAAACTAAATCCCTCACATTCAAAAAGTGAAAGCGGATCTCCTGGTCCAGCATGCCATTTTCCATAATAAAAGCATTGATATCCTTCATCATTTAATTTTTCGAAATATGTTTGGTTATCAAATGGATGGTTTACTTCATTTAATAATTCTTTATGATTGTGGGGAAACAATCCCGTAAGGAACGTTCTTCTTGCGGGTCCACATAAGGGACATGCAGTATATGCCTGTGTAAATTCTATCCCTTCATTCGCTAGCTTTTTGAAATGAGGTCTTTTAATTTGGGTATTTGGGTTATTATCTTCATGCCCGTAAAAAGCTTGATGATCATTTAATAAAAAAATTATATTTGGTTTTTTAGACATGTGTTGTAAACCTATATTTTATGAAAATGAAAATATAAATTCTCTTTTATTTTTAATTTATTATAATTGATAATTTTAATTTTCCCTTCTTTTTCATGGTTGTCTTCGAAAATTAATAAAGGATGTACTTAAATGCTATGAAGCAGGAGCAACTATAACTCACATTCATTTACTGAGGGATTTAGAAGTGGGAACTGTACAAAGGATAAGAGAGATTTATAAAATAGATGGGACAGAAATAATAATAAAACAATTAAATACAATTATACAAAATAAATTTAGGGAGGAAAATTGATGAATAAAGAAGAATTACTCAAATCAGTAAGGAGTTATGCCAAAAAGCATTCTTCAAATGACGATATACATGGATTTGGGCATGTATCAAGGGTTTTTAAAACTTGCATTAGAATTGGTGATGATTTGAATGCTAATATGTTAGTTCTAAAAATTTCAGCACTTCTACATGATATAGGGAGGAAGCCTGAAATGAGAAATCAAAATTCTGAGAATCACGCAAATATTTCGGTAATTATAGCTCAAAAGTATTTGAAATCTCTGGAAAATGGATTAAGACAATCAGATCTTAATAATATTTACCATTCCATCGAAGCTCATTCTTTCTCCAATAATATCGCTCCCAAAACTCTAGAAGCAAAAATTCTATCAGATGCAGATAAATTGGATGCCTTGGGAGCAATTGGATTGTACCGCACTATAGGATTTACTATAAATAATGATGGAAATCTTAAAGATATACTAGAGCATCTAGAGGATAAAATTTTAATACTAAAAGAAAAGCTTTACTTAAGTATTTCAAGAAAAATCGCAGAAAAAAAGGAAAAAATTATTTTTAATTTTTATAATGAAATTAAAAAATACCAATGATAATATATAAAATGATTAATTAATTTGTTTTAGAACCCAAACGGGCAGCATTTTTACTTCAATCGGTTTTTATGGGAGTTTTTTAGGGTTTTCACCTCAAGAGAGTAATTCTTAATATGCCATTTAACCTATTTTTATATGCTATTTTTTATACATCACCATCTTTATGTGGGAATAATTTCCCAATTAAGAATCACAATAAATTAAAGAAAATCTTCATATTTAAATGTTTTGTTTATTTAATTAAATAAATGTTTGAATAAAGCATAAAGCCTTTTGCTAAAAGAGAAAAAAGATGTATGATATACCATTTAAATTATTGATATTTTTTCAAAAAAGATCCAGCCATCTTTCTTGTTTTAGTGCTATCGCTTTTTAATTGATTTTTGACGTAAGAAAGAACTTCTTTTTGGTGTTCTATCTGCTCAAAATAGATATTAAATGATTTAATAACATCCGCTTTGATTAATTCTCTTTGTTGAAAATCTGAGCATTCTTTTTCTACATTCATCAATGTTTTGGTTATTTTTTTAGTTAAATCTGGTTTGGCTTGCGCGATTTTCCCCAGATTTTCAACTAATGTTCTCACTGTCATGATACTCTCTGATTTTATGAGATCAGCATATTCATCGTAAATAGGTTCTAATTTATTTTCTTTATCTATTTTAGAAAGATTTGCTATTATTTTGATTCCAACTACTTTATGATAATTGTTCTTCTTTGAAAGAAGATCAACAAAAAAATCCCACTTTTGGTAAAGCATTTCAGGTCTTTTTTCGCTTAATAATAGCAGAACTTGAAAGGAATTGTATCTATAGATTTCTTTTTTAGAAGAGACTCCCTCAAAGAGCTTATCTAATAGATTTTTATTCTCAGTGACTTTTTCAACAAAATTTTCGGGCTCGAAATCCTCTTTTTCTAACTCTTCCATGATTACTTAAAACATGTAAGATTTGCTATAAAAAATTATTTCAAAGAAAAATATCTTTATGCATATCTAACAATTTTTAATAAGTCAATAGAAATACATATAATCTTATTTTACTTAAAGTGATGTTATGGAATCTGATATTGAGAAATTTATAATCTCTGAGAAGGTTTTATTGATTACAAGTATTTTCTTAATTATCTTTGCTTTTATTAGTGAGTTTCATTTTCACTATATTCAGGGTTTTATGCCAGGTATCATCCCCTCAGATATTTTTTGGAGAGCAGAGATGGCGGAGGTTCTTAATTCTATGACCTTCTTGATTTTAGGAATTTTTCTGTTCATCCTAACCTTAATTCTTTCAAGAAAAAGACGCGGCAAGGAATCTTAAAAGTGATTATTTTTAGAGATATAATAATCTTAAATGTATATGAACTTTATGGAGAATTTATTCCTTCATTAATCTTCTTAAGAGATTAATAGAAAATTACCAGCGAAAGTTGCAACTAGATTGATCTAATCTAAAAAAGAAGAAGGTCAATCTCTATAATTTTTAATTTTTGTTAATTTTCCGTTTGACCGAGCTGATTGAGAAGCGGCAATACCTGCTTGTGTAAAATTTGCTCCGATACGGCTATTTAATAGCGGTTTTCTGTCTTTTTCTATAGAAGTTAACCAATTATCGACTACCCTAGCTTGCGCCCCAGAATAAAGACCACTAACAGGAGTAATAATCTCCCCTAATTTTTCCTTATCTATTGTTTTAACTTTACCTTTTCTATGCCTTCCTCGTGTTATAATATGATCTTCAGCAAGGAATAATCTTCCGGGAACATCGAATTGATAACATTCATAGGTACCTGTTCGTCCGACGATTTGAATGCCCATTCTTGTAGGTTCTCGGGCAAAAATATAGGCATTAGCACATTTAGCAATTGCTCCCGATTCGGTGTGAAATAAGGCAGCTTGAAAAGCTTTTGCTGGTTTGCATATCGGTTTTCCTTTATACCCTCCAATGTTATTAGCAAAACTACTTACTTCAGTAAATGGCAGTGGATTGTTGATCCCTCCTAATGCAACTTGAGCGGGTCCAATTGAATGAGCATACATAAGAGGATCAAACTTCTGATACCAAGAATCAACCCTTGGAGTTTCTGGCCCTCCTTTATTCCCTCTCCTCCATCGATAAGTAACATCGTGAAGATATTCAGATTCAGCATAAACTGATGAACCGATTTTTCCAGATGATGCTAAATGACCCGCAAAAAGTACTTCTGAATAAAAACAATAATTCTCTCCCAATTGAAACTTTTTTCCTGAACTTTCTTCAGCCTTAATTATTTTTTCTATATCTTTCTCATCTATAGCCATAGGAATTTCGGAATAAACATGAATTCCAGACTCCAATGCTGAGATTGATTGTTCTGCATGAAATTGTGGAGGGCTGCAGATAACAATCGCCTCTAATTCAGGCGTGTCTAGAAGGTCTTCGAAGTCGTTAGCTATCTTTACATCTTTGAGTCTCTTCATGTTTTTCTTCGCTTCAGGGTCAGGATCATATCCAACGACTAATTTTGTACGTCCTTTAAGCAGTTCATGTTTTTCTAACTCCATTTTATGTCCAAGAGCATTGAGACCATACCCAACTAATCCATATTTTATCATTTTCTCATCTCAATTAAATTAGATGATTTATATTATCTAAATTTAATGGAAGCTATTATTAGGTACGGATTAAGCAAATTAAGAATATTCTTCGGAATAACTTTCTAAAGTCCGTCCCAGAATTTTTTATTTTAGCTATTATTATTTCCACATTTTTTGCATCTATAATCATAAAAAACTATCAATCCCCCACAGATTGGACATTCCCACTTCTCTTTTTGCAGCTTAATCCATTTTTGCATTCCTATCTCATTTATCTTGTTTACATTTTCAGGTATTTCATGTCGATACGCAAATTTCGGGTCTTTTGGGTGGGAATAAATTAATTTTCTGGAAATTTCTTTACACGGAAAATCCAAACATTCACCGCAATGTTTTACTACCTTTTTATTTTTACAACATTGTCTGATTTTACATCCCCATTTTGATTTTCTTTTCTGGGTCGAATCTTCGGATCTACATCCAAAACACGTCCCCCTATAATAAGAAGGACATGCTCCACAATATAATCCACAATATGTTAAAAGGGCAATTTCTTTTTCAACCAATTTTCCCTCCTTATATTTATCTTTTATTATCAAAATCTCTTTCCACAATCAAAACATTTACTTTCATGGACACATATTTCACCGCCACATTCAGGACATTCATAGAGTTTCTCTTGCTCTTTAATCCAATCCTCTAATCCTACTTCTTTCATTCTCTTTAAATTCTCGATTAGACTTACATGATATTTGGACTTGTATTTTTCATCCAATTTAGATAAGTTTTCACATGGAAAACTCTCACATTCATAACAAAAGTCGATCTGATTTTTTCTCAATAAAGAGCAATCCTTTTTGATAAATGAACAATTTTTATCCCTAATCCAACATCCGCGGCATTCTCTTTTTAATCCTCGTTCTTCTAATAAATTCTTTTTTGTAAGTAAATATGTCTTACACGCCCCACACCATAATCCACATCGCGAAATTAATTTTCTTTTATCCATTTTTACTTTCCTCCTTTTTTCTCTTTTATTTTTCATATGAGTCTGAAATTCTTCTTTCTCATGTTTTTCCTAAATCCAATTGTTTTATCATAAATCTTGTCGATATTTTTTTCCATGTTTGAAAAATTTCTGAAATCGAACACATGGAAATTCTCTTTCATTTGAATTAGGTTGATACTCTTCTTAATTTTAAAAATTTATTCCAAAATTTTTCTCTTCCTCAATAATTTTTATTATCTGATCTAAAAACTTGATGTTTGTTTGTAAAATCATAATTGGATGCTTAAAAAGACCCGTTACATTAATAGGTAGCTTTAAGTTTTCATTTAACATTTTTTCTAATTCTCTTTTATTATTTTTCATATTTGATAAGGAATTGCGAAACGCTTCTAATTGCTCTTCTTTAGATAAGATTGGGAACATTGAAAATGCAACATAATATTCTTCGTTTCTCTTCCCACGATAATCATTTAAAATGTTATAAACAGTAGATTTTAAAACTTTATATCCAAAATCTGTAAGTGCATACACTTTTCTTTTCCTATTTTCCACTTCATTGATCTCGCTTTCTAACAGTTTATCTTCTTCTAACCGATCTAAAACTCGATAAATAGTTGAAAGAGAAAAATCGATTCCGATGTTAGTCCAGTTCCTCATTCCTCTTTCTTCAATCTTTTTATTAATATTATAGGCATGTTCTCCATCCGGATCCTCAGCTACTAACCCTAAGATAACAAAATGATGGTGTTTAAGGTCGTATTTAATCTCAGTTTTCATAAGATAAAATCGTAGAATATTTTCATTTTTTAATTTTTGAAACTATAATATATGCAAAATATGAAAAATGAATATATATAGATTTGCATTTTTTAAAAATTGCAAATGTTGACACTTTTTAAGACTTCAATATAAAATAAATAAGATCTGTCTCATTATCTATATTAGAATCCTAAATATTTTTACAAGGAACTATCTATTTTTGATTTTTAAAGAGAAAAATAGTATTATATTATAAAATTTCATGAGGCTTACACATTGAATAGAGAAGCTGAAGAAGTGCTCACTCTTGTCGCTGAGAGAGCCAATTTATCTGAAGGAATGGAAGGAGTAAGGGCCATCTTACTTTACATGTACCGTTTTCCGTCTTTAAAAAATAAGATCTTAGCCCAGAAAACTGGAATTGCCATTCCTGCGATGGCAGCTGTTAGAGGTGAGCTTAAAAAAGCGGGTATCTTGGAATCCAGAACCTTATTAGGCTCTAAAGGAAGGGAGTGGGTAAAAAGGAATTTGCACCTACATTTTGATTATGATCCCTTGCCTAAAAGTTTAAGAATAGAATCAATCAAGGAATTTGAATATATTGAGAACTATCTTGGAATTCTTAATGAAAGACCTGAGCCTAAATTTAATTTAGATCAAGCCCATGCCACTCCTAAAACAGTTTTAAAGAAAGTTTCTTATATATTAGAAAAAGGCGACATAGAAGGAAGAAAGATTATTTTTCTCGGTGATGACGATGCCATCTCTTTATTTGTTGGTTTAGTTGGATTAGCAGATGAAATCTGTGTAATTGATATTGATAAACAAGTGTTAAATTATCTCTCTGATAAAGCTGAAAAATTATCTATTAAAAACTTTATAACAGTTCATCACGATTTACGACTTAATACCCCAGAAGAAATTATGAACAAATTTGATGTCGTTCTAACGGATCCTCCATATACTGACTCGGGCTTAAGATTATTCTTGAAACGAGCTAATAGCGTATTAAAAACCTCGATCGAAATTGATGGAAAGATTCATAGAGTAGTTGGAAAAAAATGTTATCTAAGCTTTGGAAATAAGCCACCAGAGAAAACGATAAAGATTCAATCATCCATCTTAGATCATAATTTTATTATAAACGAGATGCTTCCTGATTTTAATCATTATAAGGGAGCGAGCATTTTAGGTCAATTTTCTCACTTATATTCTCTACAATTAATCCGACCCTTAAAAGAAAGTTCTTATGATTTAGAATCCCATAGTATCTACACCGCAGAGATAAAAAAACAAGAAAAAATCCCTTTCTTACCACTTGGATTCCATTTTATAGGTGAAATGCGATTTGAAAAGCAAAAAGCCCTCATGGATAATGATCGCATCTTAAATTTGCTTTTAAACTCACTTGATACTGTTGGTCTAAAAATTATTGATATCTATAATCATGATTATCATCCTTTTGGATATAGTGCGATTATTATTTTAGAAACGAGTCATGTGGCTGTCCACACATGGCCTGAACATGGTTATATTACGTTTGATATATTTATATGTGATGAATTTGAAAAAGGAATTGAGGTTATTAAGATTTTAAATAAGGAGTTATCTCCAGAAAAAACCGAATTTTATTTCGTAGAAAGAGGAAAAGATTCGGAAAAGGAATATATTAAATTAAATTTGAATAAAGAGTGATCCCCTTTTTCTATCTTATTTTATCTCTCTCCTTAATTTTGTTTTTTAAATATTCCACACTTTTCAAAGAACTTATTACATCGCGGGATTTTTTTAGCATGTACACAATCTCTAGATTTTGGACATATTATTTTATCTTTCTCTAAAGTTATCGCAACTCTATGTAATCTTTTCTCCACTTCTTCTCGCATATATCTTGTAATATTGAAGAATTAAAAAAAGAAACTGATATCTTTCTACGATTATCCAATTTCTAAAAGTCGTAATTTCAAAGTTTAATTATTTAAATGGAATAATTGCATATTTTTCATATGCCCTATAAAGAGATTCCATATAATAAAACATCTCCTAATCCTATCAATGAGTTTACGAAAGTTCAAGATAGCGAGATTCACGGTTTGGGCTTGTTTGTTAAAAAATTAATCCCTAAAGGAACCATCTGGTGGCATGCTCGCCCTGAAGATGTACTTATTATTTCTAAAAACCAATTTTTAATTTTAGATAAATCTCATAAATCTGGCTTAATGAAAGATTATCTTCATGGATTATTAACCTATTCTTATTATGAAAGGGAACTTAATGCGCTGATCTTTTGTTTGGATGATTCTCGATACGTCAATCATTCTTTTGATGCTAATTCCGGAGCTGCTCCCGATGAAACTGGCTTTCGAGCCATGGCTTTGCGCGACATTCAAATAGATGAAGAAATAACAGAAGACTATTCCAAATATACTTTATGTCCTTGGTTAAAGGAATATAGGGAATATTTTGATCCTTGTTGTTGGTAAGCAAGCAATAAATAAAAATTATAAAAAGAGATAGGTTATAAATTTAAATTTATTTGAAATAAACTTTCGAAACCGTTTATAATCCTGATATTTTCGTTTTTTTATGAACATAATCAAGTAGCTTTGAGATTAAGGATATTGCTACCAAAAATATAATAGCAACAATTATGTGTGTCCATAGAGTCAAAAGAGTTTGGTAACAATATAATGCGCCCTATGGATCAAAGAACCTCCCAAAAAGGCTTAAGATATCACCCTAATATTATTTTCAGTGTATTATAGCGTTAAGTTTATTTATCAGCTCAACAATTATTAATGTAATAATAAAGATAATATATTTCGAGAATATTCATAAATCGATGGCAAAAATTCTCAGTAAACCAAAATCAAACGCGACTTCGGGGGAAAGATCTTTTTATAATCGAATAAAACATTATTTCTCGGAGGATAACGATGTTTTTATATATTTTGAACCCAATATTGATGGTTTACATCCCGATTTTCTCCTCCTCTCACCAAAATATGGGGTTATTATCATCGAAGTGAAGGATTATTCCTCAAAATATATCAAAACTGCTGCGAAAACAGGCAAATGGCAATATATTGATGATAATAATCAGGTAAAGGCAATTTCAAATCCGTTTGATCAGATTTACCAATATTGGAGAGTAGTCAAGAATAAAGTAAATTTCTGTAAGTTTCCCTCTAATGTCCAAATCCCTATAATTAGATTAATTGTATTTTCTCAAATTTCACATGATTCCTTGTTCACTGAAGAAATAAAAAATATTTGCCCCAGAAAGGTTCACACTTGTTTCGAAGAAGAAGTTAATTGGAATAAGAATTTTCATGAATTTATCTCTGATATCATCCCGTTAAATTTCAGATTAAGAAAAAAATATTTTCAAATTCTAAGAGCTAATATTGTACCGACGTGTAGACTACCAACAATTAAGCAAGCAGACTTAACAAAATACTATACGAAGGAAGATCAGATTAAATTACTTGATCGAGAACAAGAAAAATTAGCAAGAAGGTTAGGGGAGGGTCATCGATTAATATTTGGAGTAGCTGGGAGTGGAAAAACCGTTCTATTAATTGCCAGGGCAAGATTCTTAGCGCTACGACATCCCAATTGGAAAATTCTAGTTCTCTGTTATAATCGCCTTCTTAGAGACCTCTTTTTTCATTTGTTAAATCCACAAGATTTTGACGCCGATATAACAATCAATACATTCCATGGGTGGGCAAGGCGTTATCTATTGAATGCGAATAATGAATACTCTCGCTTGTACAATGAAGCGGAAAACACGGCAAAAAAAGAAACCAAGCTGAATGATTTTTTTCAAACAACCGTACCAAAATTATTGTTAGAGATGTTGAAAAATGGTGGGGAGAGCGAAAGGATAAAATATGATGCAATTTTAATAGATGAGGCTCAAGATTTCGAGCAAGATTGGTTCAGACCTATTATTGAAGTACTCAATCCTAAAACCAATTCACTTCTTATTACTTGTGATGGTTTACAAGGAATATATGAAAGAAAGAATTTTAGTTGGGCATCCGTTGGTATTGAAGCAAGAGGGCGTGTTAGGAGATTCGAAAAATCTTATCGAAATCCTATTGAGATTGGAAGAATAGCCCAAGAAATTCTTCCAAAAAATTTAAAGGATATGTTAGATAAAGTTGATGAATATCTCTCTACAAAAGAATTTATGGGAACGCATGGATCAGTAGAGGTGATGGTTTCCGAAAGTAGAACCGAAGAATATAGGGCGTTAATTGAAAGAATCTCTCGAATACTTAAACGACCTCAAAGTATCTTAATGCTCTTTAAATATAACCTAATGAAAAGGAATTTTGACCATCCGTTATTTGGGTTATTACAGGAAAAGGACATTAATTGGAAAGGTTTAGAAGATTATAATTATAATTCAAAAGGATTGCTTATTGGAACTCTTCACGGTACCAAGGGTCTAGAATTTGATACGATTATTATCCCTGAGATCAATAGTTACGAATCTGAAAAAGATCGACAACTACTATACGTTGGTATGACGAGATCAAAACGTAAATTAATCCTAAGTGCAAATAAAGCAAATGAATTTATTTCAAATTTAAAAAAATATGAAACTTTAGGTTAACACTTTACAAACAGGGCAAAGCCTATTTCCTACTAATATAAACCTATCAGTTGGTTTAAGCATACTTGAATCTATTAACTGATCTATAATACCTGAATTTTCACTATAATCTTTTAAGATAATTTCATCTGGTTGAAGATTCGAATCCTTTCCATCAATAGATAATTTTGCTAATGGTTCTCCCTTTTTACTACATAAGAAAAGTGACAGGTTGTTATCCTTATTCTTTTTAATGACTATCCTTTCTTCTTCACATTTTTGATATAAAAGCAAATTCTTTTCACCATTTTTATTAAAAATTATTCAATTTAAAGTTATAACTAGAGATATAAGTGAGTCTATATAAAAGAAAAGACCGATCTGATTTATTGAAAAAGTCTGCTAAAATATAATATTCAAACCTTTTTTTCATTACATAAAACTGTTAAATTATCTAGTGCGTCTTTATAATTAGGATCCTTTTTAGCCCATTCTTTTAATCTTTTACAGACAAATTCTTCGCATTCAAAACAAAAAGTAAGCTCCTTTTCATATACACAACATTCTAAGATTTGACAATCTGGAGACCAATGAATCTCTTTTCTGTTGCTTAGGCAACCCTTACAATACATCCCACGGGTAATGATCTCAGTAATCCCTTCATAATCTTCTAACCAATTGTTTTCTTTGAACCAAGAAACCAATTCTTTTGCTGAGTGTGAATCAAATGGGGCTCTACGGATCATACAAGGCCCACAATCTATACCGCAAGGTGCAATTAACTCCACATAGCTCGGTCGAGAATTCATGATTAACAAAATATTTTTATAGAAATTTTTGTCATATTATCATTAAACTTTTTTCTATTTAAAATTAAAATTAAAATTTCAAAGTCTCAAATTTTTTATTATCGAAGATAACAGAAAAAATGAGGAAAAAGAAGTTGATCTATTTGATTAGGTTTTTGTAGGCTTCTCTGCTAAAATCCAATATTGGAATTCCCCTCCCCTCACTAGAACACCTTCAAAAATGACTTTAAACCCACTTTTATTTATTAAAGCTAAAGTTTTATCTGGTTTATAATTGCTCCAGAACATTCTCTCTCCAAAAAATGGAGTGATTGATTCAGATTCAGAAACTCCGGTATTGATAAGGAGTATTCCTCCTGGTTTAAGAATTCGATAAAAATCTTTAAAGATTTTTAAATGATTTTTTCTCGGTATGTGAAATAAAGTATAAACGGATATAATTCCATCAAAGAATGCATTATCGAAATGTAAATCATTGATATCTTTAATCAAAAAGGTTGCGTTGGGAACATTTTTTTTTGCTAATTCAATCATCGTCTCAGAAATATCAATCCCAATAACTTCAAGATTTCTCTCCGAAAGAAATTTTGCCGTTGGGATCCCTGCTCCAGTTCCCGCATCCAGCACTTTTCCTCCTTCTGGAAGTAAGTCTACAAATCTTTTCAATTCGCCGTTAAATTTATTTAGATCACGATGATTATAATATTGCTCAGCAATTTTATCATAACTTTTTTTGACTAGTTCTGTTTCAAACATATAAATTCACCAAAAATTAGTAAATAAAACAGTTCTTTAAATTTCTTAATTAAATAACCAATGTAAATCTGATAAAAGTTCTTATAATAGCCAATAAAAAAAATTCACTAAAAATATGATTTTAAAAAGAAAAGAATACACATTTCTAATAAATTAATGATAACGAATTAGACAGTTTTCCTTCGAAGAATAACAAATTGTTATTTTAATCTGAATCTGTTCATTCTCTCAAATTCTCTTATTTTCTGCTCTCTGAAGGTTCAATTTATTCCAATGATTTTGAACGATTAATCTAATAAAATATTTTGACTCTAACCATCCTTTTCAATACTATATTGAAAAAACTTATTAGGTATAGAAATGAAGAATTCATAATTATTAATAAAAAAATATTATTTGGGGTTTTAAAAAGATGAGCACAAATAAGAAACAATTTTATGTTCGAGACCTCGTTATAGATGATGAGTATGATGTAGTTGACTCCAATGCTACCGTTGAAGATGCAGCTAAAAAGATGAAAAAATTGGGAATCCCCGACTTAGTTGTACAAGAGAAAGATTCTGGAAAGGTTTTAGGTGTTATTGCTGATTTCGATATAATCCAAAATGTCGTGGCTGAATCAAAAAACCCAAGAGAGGAGAAGGTTACTTCCTCCATGTATGTTATAGAACCAGTTAACTTGGATGATCAAGTCACAACAGCTTTTGAAAGAATGCAAGATCTGGCAGTTAACGTTATTCCAGTAGTCGAGGAAGATGAGTTAGTAGGAGTAGTTTCTATACAAGATGCATGGTCGTACGTTCCAGATGAAACTTTTGACGACATTGGGATTATCCCAGTAGAAAACACTAAATTAGTAGAATTCTGGTTCGCAAGTGTTTGTGCAATATTTGCATTATTATTGACTGTTATTTTTCCACTATCGGGTATTTATGGATTTTTTTATGGTGAACTGGGTGATATTTTAAGTTTATTTGGGAGAGCGGAGATTCGGGGGGGATTAATTCATTTTTACTTGTTTGAAGCCCATGGAGAAGATTTTATTGCTCCATATCTAACTTTAATGGATTTAAATGGACCTATATGGATAACCATTGTGATAAATAGTGTGTTTTTAATATTAATCGGTATTTTATTTTTATTTACAATTATATATACCGGTTATTCAGATACCCGAAATATTTTGGCGGGAAAGAAAATCCGCTATTTCATACCAGCAGTATTTATAGTCTCGCTACTTCTAGAGTGGATCTTTTTTGGAATTGCTTTTACAACACTTTCACCCATACCCACTGTATTTATTGATGGTGTAGGGCTTTCAATGACGATCCTTTCAATTGCTTTAATTTTATTAGCAATGCTTCGAGATTATATCTTTCGTGGCAAAGATCTTGTAGAAAATGGTAAAGAGGTGACTTAAACTAATGCCTCGAGGTGGAGGTAGCCGAGGTTCCAGTGGTTCTCGTAGTGGTGGGTTTAGTGGAGGATTTACGGGTGGAGGATCTACGGGCGGAGGATATCGAGGAGGTTCTACAAGTTTTAGGATGGGAAGCTCTAGACCTAGTGGCACTCCTTTTGGAAGGACAGGTTCAACTAGGATAGTCAATAGAAGTCCAAGTGGTCCAAATAGTCACCGATATAGCAGACCTAATCGTCGATATTATCAACATAGGTCTTATTGGTATTATAGATGGTATTCACCTTGGTTTTTCGGTTGGTATTATCGCCCTTGGTATTTTTCTCCTGCTCTCTTAATAGGTGGGATAATTCTTTTTATCATATTGGGGGTGATGTTCATTCCTCTTTTAGGATTCGCATTTGGAATACCAATGGCAGGAGGTGAAACACCTGGAGAAGTCACCTACAGAAGTACTGAAACGTTATATTTCAACGAATATTGGTATGAATATGAAAATATTGATGCCGGAAATGATATTACATTCTCAGTACAATCTTCGCAAAGTGTTATAACATTTGCAATATGGGACGAACCCTTTGAAAATCTCCCAACTACCACCAAGACAGGTGAATTCGGTGAGAGTTTTTCTTTGGAATATAATTATTATTACTATTATTCCTTATTCTTGAGGCCAGGTTCCGAAATAGATTTTGAATTTGAATCAAATGGAGATGTCGATTTCTTTCTCGCTGATGCTTATCAATTAACAGATTGGAATCAAGGAGAAAACCCTCAATTCGATATCCATCTGGAAGATGTTACTTCAGGGGATGATACTTATAACGTTCAAGAAGCAAAGGATTATTACTTAGTGTGGTATAATGAAGGTCAAACTGATATTGATATAACTTATAACGTGGAATATACCGCCGAGGATATCTATGATTTTTCTGTAACGGAGTTTTACTTGGAAGCAGTAAATGAAGTACCTCAGCAAAGTATAACCGTCCCTAATGAAGGAAAGTGGTATTTTTTCGTCTATTTTGATCCAATGAACAATCCCGAAGCATCAACTGATATCACATTTGATGTGACTTATGAAACTGGTCGCACAACTCTCGATCAATGGGTAAATATTTCTCCCCTTTTAATAAAAGTCTTGATTATTATCATAATTGTTATCACCATAGGTGTGTTTGCACGGAAGAGACAAAAAAAAGTCTATAAGAAAGAGGAGAAAAAGAAAGTCAAGAAAAGTCCCTATAAGCCTGCCGATAAAAAGGAAGAGGAGGAAGCGGAAGAAAAACAAACACCAAAGGAACGGAAGGTCTGTTTTAATTGTGGAAAAGAAATCTCTGCTACAGCAAAATTCTGCACTCATTGTGGTAAACCACAAATTGGACGCAAAATTGGAGAATCTGGATTAACAACGCCCTCTAAGAGCAATACTTGCTCTTTTTGTGGAAACAAAATAAATTCCGATGATAAATACTGTAAATGGTGCGGAACAAAAATAGAATCTTAAATTTTCGTTTTTACTTTTTTTTTATATTTTTTCAGAGTTTAAATCTTTATTCAAGCCCTTAATACTTCAGATATCTATAAAGTAGAAAAGCTTTATTTTGAATAAAACAAACAATTAATCATGTCTAAAAATAATAAAGAAAATACTGAAGATATTGATAATGATTATTCGGTGAGAAGAGCAGTTGGATTTGGTTTTGGTGGATTCGCCGACATTATTTCTTATCAATTCTTTACCTTTCTGATATTTACCTTCTATTACGCGGTAATAGGATTAGATATAATCCTTATCACTATCGCATTTATCATTTGGTCTGTTTGGAATGCACTAAATGACCCATTTCTGGGATATCTCTCTGATAAAACCACAACAAGGTACGGAAAACGTAGAATCTATATTATGATCGCTTTTATTCCCTTATGTTTTATTTTGGTTCTTTTATGGACTCCTCCTCCATCACAACTTGCCGCTTACCTTTATTTCATTATCATCATTATCCTCTTCGATACTATCTATACGATGTATTCAATTAACGTTGTGAGCGTATTTCCGGTAATGTTCCAAGATCTTGAGTCTAGGGCAAAAGCAAATATAATTAGACAAGCATTTTCGGTAATTGGATTAATCTTTGCTTTTATATTTCCTAGCTTCTTTATTCCCGACTATGAAAAATCAGAATATGCTCCAAATTATATTACTACTAGTATTTTTCTCGCAATAATTGTGGGGATTTCTATTTTGGTATTTTTAAAATATGGAATAAAGGAACGAGATGAATTTGTGCAAGAGAGTAAATCTTCTCCTAACTTTTTAGATTCCCTTAAACTTACATTGAAAAATAAAGCGTTTTTATCATTTGTAATTGCTTCACTCTGCAACTGGTATGTATTCGGAATCCTTCCAACCATCGTTCCTCTCTATGGCAAATTCGTTTTGGGAATACCAGAAGGACAATCCTTTTTATTGAGCCTTCTTTTGGGTATAGCATTTATTTCTGCTGCGATTTTCAATTTTCTTTGGAAATATGTTTCCCTAAAAGTCGGTTTAAGGAAGGGTTTTATGTTATCTATGATCAGTTTCATAATAACCCTCATTCCGTTTTTCTTTATATCCGAAACCGTAGGAGGTTATTTTGCAGCGATTTTTGCATTCTTTTTCCTTGGAATCGGACTTGCTGGCTCTCTTTTCTTTCGCGATCCGATTGTATCTACGATTGCTGATGAGGATGAATTAAACACGGGCGTGAGAAGAGAAGGAAGCTTTTATGGAGTTAATGCATTAGTTATGAGGCTTTCAACAATATTCATCTTTTTGACAATTAGCACCGTGTTTACAAGCGTGGGATGGAATGTTTTTTATGCGGAGATTACTCCTGCCCATCAAACAGGATTGAAATTTCTAATGTCTCTATTCCCAATCATCGCGTTAGGGATAGGCGTAGTAGCCATAAGCTTTTTCCCAATAACTAAGGATAAATATCAAGAAATTAAGCGAAAAGTGAACGAATTACATAAAGAAAAACAGCAAAACCTTAAAAATCAGTAATCTCATTATTCTTTTTTTTAATTAATCTACAACCATGAAACAACTTTGGGATTTTCTATGAGTAAATCAACCAAATCGTTATAATCGATGAGTTTAATCGTATCTTTTATAAGATTTGAGTTAATCCCTCTACTTAATACATCCGGTAAAAGTGCATAAAAGTTTATCGGAAGTGTAAAAACTTTTTGAAACTTCACTGGTATAATTGCTCTTTTATTCAATCCAATAACTCCATCTTGTATAAACACTAAACTAATATCGGCTCCTAAATTTATGTGAGAATTTAATATTTCAAATAGGTTTTCCCATATATCTGTTCTTCTAAATTTATACCCCACTAAGAACATGATCTTATTTTTATCAACCATAAGAGTTCACCTCAAAACCTGAAGCTAGCATCTGATTTCAAAATCATCTCTCCTATTTTCGAATATGGAACTATTTCTAAATCTTGGTAGGAAATCAGATCATGTTTAATTAAACCAGCTACTTCTAAAGATTTTTTGTTAATATAAATTTTTAAATCGGAGAGTTCCGCCATTTTCATAATATTTTTTATTGGATCCATTTGTACTTTTGTTGGATCAAATGATTTACTAAAGAAATAGACCGCATCTCCTAAAATTATTAAATTTCTGTTAATCGAATCGTCCAAAGCGGCGATTCCAGAAGCAAATCTTATTGCTTCTTCTACGGTATTTTTTCCTATCGGGGAATTTTCACAAATAATCGACATAGAATCCATTGGCATTATCCTCCTTGACCAAATACTATAAGTCTATCTGATTCTAAAATCCAATCGGTTAATTCCGGTAAACCTACTTGACAAGCGCCTTTTATAAATGCATCCTCTTTTAGTCCCGAATAACTTATCCACGTACTACAACCCGCAATGTTTATTTTGTTTTCTTCGCAGAATTGTTCTAATTCTAATTGTAGGTTAGTTTTAGACTTTCCCAAAGATACATCCCTTTTCATACTCTGGACTCCACTTCCAAAGAGGAAAATTCCCCTAATCTCATGTCCTTTTGTAATTATGGATCTTCCTAAATTTAAAAGGGTATTTAATGCTTCATATTTGTAAGGCTCAACACTTAAAACAAAACAGAATACGACCATAAATATACATTTATAGGATGTTTGCCTTCATAAATATTTTTATTATGAAAGTTATATATCAATTTTTTCTGTTGCTGAAGATCTTAATTTTATTTTCTTTCATATTAAAGACAATTACGAGGATATTAACCCTACTCTGGAGAAATAATACTCCAGTTGTTATAAATAAAACTTGTAATCCAAATGAACCGATCAACATTACTTTAGCCAATATTGATGAAGGAACTTACATTTATAAGATTGAAATAAACGATGGTTATGGCGGAACCGTTGAGGATGAAGTAAAAGTTGTTGTTTCCTCAAACAAGACACCAGTTAAACCAAATGCTATTCAAGGTTGGTCAATTACACTAAAAATCATTAATTTAATAGCAAGTGTGGCTTTAATTGCCTTGATTGTAGGTAAGATCCATACTAAAAAGAGAATATAACTTAAAGATAATCCAATAAACTAATAAAAGGAAATCTATAAAAGTTTGATTTAATCACTCTTTTATTGACGTTCTTATTTTTTTCTTATTAAATAAAATATAAAATTTTCATTTATAATGTGGTTTTTGAGGATGGACTTTATTGACATATGAAAATTTAAAAATTTCATCCATATCAAATTTCTTTTCTATATATCCCAGTTTAATCAACCAATTCACAAATTCCATGGTTGAATGTACATATTCTTCATTTAATGATATACAAAATTTTGGAGAGATCTTTAAAATTGAGGAAATATAGTCTTTATTTGAATAAGCTACATTTTTCGCTATTTTTTTAGCCGCTTTTTTTGGTTCTCTTCTTAATAATTCAGAAGCCTTTTTGTGATATTTCAAAAATGTTTTAATAATTTTTCCGTGGTTCGCTATTAATTTATTATGAGCAAAAACCCCATAACTCGGATTATAAGGCCATAAATAATCAGGTGATATTATCATTTTTGAATCAAATAGTGTTGAAGCATATACCGCTAAGGAAGGAGTTCCTACCCCCGCATTTAATTTATTTTGCTGAATATCATAAGCAATTAATTCGGGTTGGTCATAATTTTCTATCATAATTCCATCAGTTAATTTGAACTCTTGAATATAACGTCTTAGAATAATATCATGAATTGAACCAGCACTCGGAACTCCAATGGATCCTCCCCTTAATTGTTCGAATGAACTTTTTAAATCATTCTTGAGCTCTTCACATGCCTTATAAGACTCTCGAGACACCATGATAGTACCTTCGATATGACCTCCAGCAATACACTTCATCGGAGACCCTTGTTCTATACCGATTATGCCAGGAGGTAAGCCCATATATGCAATATCCAGAATTCCTTTTTTAAAAGCTCTTACCATCTCGGGACCAGTGAAATATAATTTCCAATTTATATCCCTTCCAAGGTCTTTATTTAATCTTTTTTCACTCATTAAAAGAAAATTAGTATGGTAAGCTGTAGAAAGGTGCCCAATATGGAGTTTATTTGATGAAATAAAACCACCTAAATTAATTGTAAAATATTAATATGAATATCGAAAGTTTTCAAGATTATCAAGATTATAACCATTAATATTAATTATTTATCTAAAAGACCTTGGAATACGTAATTCTCTTGAAAATGGTTACAGATTTTCAAATTGTCGATAGAGAGTTCAAAAGAGGGAACTCTATCTGGTTCTTCGTGCCTAAGAGATTTTAAAATTCTTTCTTTACCGTTCATTAAATAAAAGATAGTTTTAGAACCTTTTATAGTTGTTTGATAATATGATTAAACATGCAATTCTGGCAATTATACCTCTAAATTTTTTGTACCCTTTTACAATTTCATAACTGCTTCTATGAAATATTTATATATATTGAAAAGATATACATTTTTATCTAAACTTTTAAAAAATAATGTCAAAAATGATATAAAATGGAGAAAAAGTCGGAGTTAAAAAACGAAAATTCCTCCCCTTCAATGAAAAAGATCATAACGTATGCCTTACCACGATTTCCATCATCTGTTGTCCTTGGAATAGTTGGATTTGCCTTATTCTTCCTCTATACTCAAGCCTACAATTTAAGGCCTCTCTTAGCGGGGATTGCCATAGGATTTGGATATTTCAGTATTGCAGCTTCTCAATTTTTAGTAGGCTGGATAAGTGATGTCACTTACACTAAACTCGGCAGGAGAAAACCGTACATCTTATTATTGACTCCCTTATTGGCGATTTCATTTATCTTTTTACTTTTACCAAATCTTTTTCTAGATTATCCCAGTGAGAGTACGTTATTCTTTTGGCTACTATTATGGGATGTTATTTTTCAAGCAAGCTATGGGGTAACTACACCATATCAATCTTGGATGGCAGAACAATTCTCAACAAAAGATCGTCCTAAGGTTTCTCAATACCAAAACATATTCAATATGATGGGAAATGGTTTGATGGCAATTTTTTCATTTGTTGTACTCACTGACGTTAAAGATAAACTTCAAGCAAATCCAGAACAAATACCCTTAGAATTTTTAATAACCGTGATAGTGTTTGCTATATTAGTATTAGGCTTTTTTTATTTTAGTGTATTTAAAATTGAAACTGAACCGTTCCAAGAAATCGAATCGAATGTTTTGGATAATTTAAAAACGATTTTAAAAAATAAAAATTATCTATTGATAGTTTTTATGCAAGGAATTGCCTCTTTTGCTTGGATAATGGTTACGACGATAATGTTGAATTTCATTGACGTAGTTTTAGCTTTCGGAACCATTGAATACTTAATTGCTGCTGTTGCATTGCTTGCAGGAATAATTGGGTTCTTAGCTATTTGGAAGAGATTAATAAAAAGGTTGGGAAAGAAAAAAAGTCTATTATATGTTTATTTATTCGGTATTCTATTTCTCCCTACTAGTTTAATTGGGCTTGCATCATTATCTCCCATTTTAAATTTAATGTATGGTATTCTATTTATGCTAGGAGTTGCTGCACTTTTAGGAGGATGGTTTTTATTTCCTTATATAATGTACGCAGATGCAGCAGAAGATGATGCAATAAAGACAAAACAAATGAAAGCAGGAATCTATACAGGTTTTCCGAGTATTATACTAAATATCATGCAAGCTTTTGGAACAATATTCTTGGGATTTATCCTTGAATTACCATCATTAACTGGTTATTCCTTTTCTCTAGGGTATGCAATTTGGGGTCCTATTGCGTCTGGTATTTTAATCTTAACTTGGATATATACAAAAAGGTATGTAACCTTAGATTATGATTGGGAATAAGAAATCTAATACCTATTTTTTTTTACCTTTAAAACATAAAACATAACATTTTATTCTTGTAGACCTCATCTCTTTATTGTATAATTTACAACTCCATATCTAAATATAACAAAGATTGATTCTTAAATTGTAATTTCTAAAGAATCATATGCAACAGTAGTGTCTGAAAAAATGTTCTTGGAAGTTTTGGCAGCAACCTCTCGTTCTTCTTGTGTTTGGTAAATGCTTGCGTCGAAATGAGTTAAAAACAATTTTTTTACTTCTGATCTCTTAGCTACTTGAGCTGCTTCTTCAGGTTTAAGATGGGGCCAACCCCAATTTTCCTGCCCTGGCTTATAGGAACACTCCGTGATAAATAGATCTGCATCCTTTGAAAGAGTATATAAATTATCGCAGAGTCCAGTATCGGTACAGTAAGTAATAATTTTATCCTCTAAAGTAAATCGATATCCTAAACAGGGATCAGCATGTAAAAGTAATCCTGTTTCCACTTTGAACGGAAGATGATGTTCTCCTTCATCTAATTCGAAAATCTCAACTTCTGTAGGGAGATGCTCAAAAGGAGCAGAATAGGGATGTTTAATGATTTTCTCCAAATTTTGTTTAATTCCTAAATATCCGTAAATTTTTAATTCATCCATAAACGGAAATTTTCCTAAGATGTGTAGTCCGATTATATGATCTAAATGAGTATGACTGAGAAAAAGAATAATTGGTTTTTTCTCGTGAATAAAATTATCCAATTTGTGAAGTCCATCTCCAGCATCCAAGATAATGTAATAATCTTGTGAATCAATCAAAATACTTACTGTATTACCTGTATTTGATGAATACCAGCCATTAGTTCCTAAAAAAATAATTTTCACTTTAGAATCCTCCAATTTAATAAAACAAATCAAATATTCCAATTAAAGAGTTTCAAACTTTTCACTAATATCCGTATCAACTTCAATCTTGGTTTTTTTCGCAACCAGACAAAAATCTAAAGGCTCAATCTCTGTAATTATTAATGGAACCTCTCTCGTTAAATCTTTAGAAAATCTAATAATATCATTGATAGCAACAGGGTTCCCTTTTAAAAATCGCTTGAGCATTCCGGAAAAAAGTTTTCTTATGCTAAGATTTAATCCAAATGGTTTTAAAACAATCTTTTCTGCAATTACAGGCTGAATTTTCTTTATTTCAACCTTATCATTAATTTTTGCTCCGCAATTTTTACGCATTGTAGGATTTAAGCCAATTGTGCCGGGTTTGATTTCCTTTAACTCGGAGCATATACCTACAGTTTTAGCGCTTTTAATCAAAGAGAGGATTTCTCCCGTAGAAAATCCAAATTTCTCCTTATCTTCACCAGAAAGATATATTTTAAATTGTCCATTATTACCTTTTAAAATTCCTTTAACACTTAATTTAATACTGTCTTCTGCTTCTGAGATTCTCATACACCATTTAAATAAATAAAAATCAAATTCTCTACTCTTTAGAATATGATTTAAACTTAAAATATTTATGATGGTTTTTAATTCTTTCATATATATGATAAAAATGAAGTAGTGTTTTATATAAATAAGCCGTTAGCTTCTGCTATTTTCCCTTTTCATTCTTAAATTTTTCAAAAGCCTCTTTATTTAGAATCTTATGTTTGGTCGTATAAAATTCACTATCAAAAAGCCGTGAACGATATGTTTTGATATAATAATCACTTTCTTTAAACCTTCGAAAGATCTCATTATTATCAATCCCTAAAAGTTTCGCCTCCTGATAATCCTTATAATTGCTAAACCCTTGTTTTTTTGCTTTTATATAATCTTTATAATGCGGTGCAAAACCTCCGTTTGAAAAAGCTATATAATCCTTCTCATCTTCAAAAGTTCCAAAACTTTTGGCAGATTCATATAAGTCAATTCTTGAAAAACCTGCCTCTTTAATCTCAAGAGCAGCTTTTTTAAAATCCTCAAAAGTCTCATAAGTACCATAATGATATGTAAAATAACAGAATCCGTCTTTTAGTATGAAATATCCATCAAGATCTTTGAAAATTGTATCTGGATTCAAGGAATCTAAAAAATCTATAAAATCAGCTGGGTTTAATTCAACGATATTTTCTGTTCTTAAATCTGAAACATCTATAACGTTGGGCATAGTTGTCTATAATACTCTCTGTTTCGTTCAAATTCTTTATAAATTTGAAATTTAAAAGTTTTAGGTTTTAGGAAAGCCAAAAAACACAAATTCTTGGAGATAGTTTCATAAAAAATATATGTATTTTATTACTTGTAATAATTTAAAATGGTTCCCATTTCCATTTTGCCCCAATGAACCATCTCGAGTTGTAGTTTTTCTTTTAGTTTAAATCCAACCTCATTAAATCTACGATCAACCTTAGATAAATCCAGATTATCTTCCTTATAATGGGCGGGATACCAAGAAAGAAAACCATCTTTCTTTATTACTCTTCCTAATTCATTTATTAATCTTCCCTTTTCATTTTCCTTAATTAAATGATAAACGTCAAACAGAAGAATAACATCAAATGTTTTTTCATCATATGGTATCTCCACTTCTCCCTCTGTTTCGACAATTTCGATGTTTTTTATTGATTTAATGTATCTAATTTTTTCTCTGAGTTCGTCTAAGCGATCCCCTCTTTTATCTAGTGCGATAACTTTTCCTCTGCTTCCTACGACGAAAGCAGCATAGAGAGAATAGGTTCCGGTCCCACAACCAAAATCTAAAACCCAATCTCCCTTTTTTATTCCGATCTCTTTTAGAACCTTTCTTCCGGGGAAGCTTAACCATCTTTTCATTTATCTTACTCTCTTTTTCATATTCATTCTATTCCTTATAAATTTTAGAAATTTATAACTATGAGGAGTTTAAAGTAGCCTTATATTATTTAAAGGTGCTTCACATAAAATTTTGATATCTTAAATTTTTGTGTATCTTTTTATTATAAATGTAAATTTTTTATAGCATTCCTCTTATATTTCCTTCAAAATGATGTTAAAATGATTAAAAAAGAGAGTAAACATTCGGTTCATAAGACTATTGAAAAAATCAAATCGATTTTGAATGAAAATGATATTGAGATTTTTGCTCATATAGATCATGGGCGTAACGGGAATAGAGTGAATCTTAAGCTCCCTGATTCGGAACTACTTTTGTTTGGTAATCCTATGGCAGGAACAAAATTAATGCAACAAGATATTAATTCCGCTTTAGATTTACCTATGAAGATCGCAGTTATTGAAGATAACGGAACTTGGATTATTTATGAGGACTCTACATTTCTTGAGGAAAGATATAATTTTACTGATAATCCAATTCTAGAAAAAATAGATACCCTCTTGAATATGATCTCAGAGATTAAAATTTCATGTTCTTTTTAAAAATTAATAATAATTGTTTTAAGTACTACGAACGCAAACTAAAATGAGCTCTAGATGAATCAGAATTATGTAATGGTAATTTTCGAGTTTTTTTAAAGAAAATTTAGACTATTTCGGGAACTTTAATTGTATGATCTTCTTTAATGCGATCCATAACTAATTGTGTTTTTACTTCCTCCACTCCGGATAGATTTCTTAAAGTATCCAAAAGGTCCATTGCTTCTTGATGGCTTTGACACTTAGTCATTACAAAGATTGGATATTCACCGGTTACTATGTACGCATACTTAATATCGGGCATTGCTTCTATTTTTGATTTTATATCTTTGATGTCCTGTTTTGAATTTAATCGGAGAGAGGCGATAATCATTTCTTGATAACCCATCTTTCGGCAGTCCAATACTGCCATATACTTTTTAACATATTCTTCTTCTAACTTTTTTAATCTTGACCGTACCGCAGTAGAACTTAAATCCACTTTCCTTGCCATCTCTGCAATTGTGATTTTACTGTCTTCTTGGATAAACTTTAAAATGTCTCTATCCACTTGATCAAGATTTTCAAATCTTATAGCTGTCATATGGTTATTTTTCTGCTTTTATTCTCACATCGAATTATTAAAGTAATATGATTTGTGAATAAACAATTATTTTTACCATATTAATATAAGATTTAAGTGAATATAAAAATTATCTAAAATAATTAACTTTATTAGTGAAAAAAATCATTAAGAGCTAGAGATCCTAGATAAGAAAACTATAACAAATAGAAAAAATAAAAATTTTGTAGGTAGGGTGAAAAAAAATGGCCGATAAAATATTAGATTGTTTAGGTAAGAAATGCCCTATGCCAGTCTTACTCACCAAAAAAGAATTAAAAAAGTTAGAATCTGGTGATGTACTCGAGCTCGTTGTCGATGATACTGGTGCTTTAAAGGATATTCCCGCATTATTAAGTAAAACTGGGGATGAGTTGCTCGAAACTAAAGAAGAAGAATCCAAGATTGTGTTTAAGATTAAAAAACAATAATTAGGATTTATGAACGATGGGAACGTATACATTCTTAGTTTCCACAGAACCATTTTATAGATTATGAGGGATTGGGGGATTTAATGGATTCAACTCCGAGAATTATATCTTGGATGTAAAACCAACTTCAAGGTGAATAATATATTAAAAATTAAAAATTAATTTCAAAAAGAAATCCGCTTTTTTATTGGGTTTCAAAAAATTTAATAAAAATTTAGCTAAAATAAAAAAATTCATAAAAATTCAAATAAAAATTGGTGAATAAAATGGTAGAAAAAATAAACTTTATTGTAAAGGACAAAAGTTTTGAGAAGTTTATGATGATGTATATTCTAGGCACAACGGGAGACGCTATGGAGATAGAGATGAGTTTCTTCTTTACTTTCTGGGGATTAGAATTACTGAAAAAGAAATTTAGCCCAAAGGTGCAAGGAATGCCGTTTCCTATGAAGGGAATGGCAACAAGGATGTTTAAAAAACGATTAAAAGAATTTGGAATCGAAAATCCTTGGGAAATGATTAAAGATGCTGTCAAAGAAGGAACATTAAAGCTTTATCCATGCCAAATGACAATGGATCTAATGAAAATCGAACGAGAAGAGTTATATGATTTTGTTGAGGATCCTGTCGGTGCTGCCTCATTCCTGGAAATGAGTGAAGGGGGAAGAATAGTATCATTATAAAATATCTTTTTTTTATCAAAACTATGTTAAGAGATTAAAAAATTATTGTTTACCTCTTTTAAATTTTTTCCTTTCTTATTTTATGTTTATTTTTAACCGCTAAATCTTTTTTGCAAAACTAATTCATGTAATTTGAAAGCTAAAAAAAGAAAACCTAGTCCAAATCCAAGTAAGATTGTAAAATCTAAAAATAAACCAAGATTTCCCAATGCGCTTTGTCCGGTTAGACCAAAATTAACGATATCAATGAAATACATAATAAGCACCTTTCATTGAAAAAATGCTCTAATATAAAATGTGAAAGAAAAAAAAGCAATTTAGAATTCAAATTCGGTTCCGGTCTCTAAAAATTTTGCATCAAGATTTCTTTCATTGAGTACTTCTACTAATTTTTTCGCGCTTTCCGTTTCCCCAGGCTCAAAGTATATTGGAAAAGTAATTTTTGGAGAAATTTCTCTAATAAAATCTATATAATCCTTAAAATGATCCTCATCACATGAAATAAAACAATAGTCAATCTGACTTTTTAACTCTCTTAGAGAAGGAGAAAATTCAAAAGTATCAGAACAATGTAAAACGTTGATCTCACCTCTCCTAATTTTGTATACAAAACACTTTTCGTCTTCTCTTTGACATTTTACCTTGTATGCAGTAACTTTCAATTCATGAAACTTTATGCCTTTATTTGGCTTAATATTTTTAACTTCATATTCAATATGATCTTCTAATTCTTTTGGACCATAAAAGATTAATTCTTCCTCTTCTCCCTCTTCCTCTTTTTCTTCTTCCTTTTCTCTTTCAGTTGTTCCTTCTCTGAGTTTTCCGTACTTACTTACTAATTCTTTTAGTTTTTTCTCTGGAATATAGCCTTCATGACCATGAGTGATAAAAACCCTTTGTATTCCTTCTTTCGGTTCTACAACGAAGTTAGGATCTATGATGATATGATCTTTTACTGAAATTAATTCCAGACAAGAGCGTCCAAGAAATCTTAATTCTGTCATTTAAAATAGACTCCTATAAGAATTCTATAATTTTAAAAAATAATTAAATAAAGGTGATTTTAATTACTACTCTTAACTTATAATTATTTTTATTATTAAGTATTCATATAAAATAATTTTGAGAGGAAAAATTCCTGAACCAAAATGATTTCTCATTTAAAAGAATAAAAAGAGGAGTTATTGTTTTTTCAGCGTATCTTTTAGAATTTTTTTAGTTGTTTTCGGATAATAATTAGCATATTGAAGCGCTCTTTCTTCTTCTACTTTCTTTATAAATTTGCCGAGATCCACGATTATCTTCTGTGAATGAACTCCAGAATATTTCCAGAGATACACCAAATCAAGTACGGTCTTTTCATAATCAGAATATTTTACTCCCATCTCTTCTATAACCCCGAAATTAAAAAGACTGAACTTGAATTTAATAAATTTAAAATCGTAGCCCGCAATTTCTATAGGCTTTCTTTTAAACAATCTATCACTAATTACATAGAATATTTGTTTTTCCCGATTTACTTCTACTCCATTTAATTTAAAAGCAGTATATAACCCATAATACCAATTTCTTATCCCTTTTAGGTCAAGACCCTTAGCAACTAATTCTAATAAAGAATACTTGATTTTATTTTTTTGTATTTCTTCCATGCTTTTTATGTAATAGACACCTTTAAAAATCTTTAGGAGCTGCCCTCGACTTACTAAATAAGAAATTACATTATTGACGTTATAGTATAGCTTGTTGCTATAATTCTTGATATCTTCAGTTGTTGCGAATTCTTGTCCGTCTTTTCTTAAGTTCTCAGCTACGCGGTTCATGCTCATATGAGTTCACATTTAATAATGAACAAAAATATTTATTTTTTGCTAAATTATCACTAAGGCAATCTAAATTTTGTGTTCCATTATCCTAAAAGAATATCTAAAAATGAGATGAATCAAAAAAATTTTGTTTAAAGTCACTTTGCTGTAATAATATATCTTTAGGAAAATGCGTCTGGTGTCCAATCAATTTCATGAGCTCCTTCATAAAACGGTTCAACATGTTCCTCAGCATATTTCACAACAGCTATCAAACTTTCATGGATACTATAAAAACGGGCATTTTCTGTATCCTTAAATCTTTTTACTGTATTTTCCCTTCCGTCTTTTGCTTTCATTGTAATAATCGCACTTTCTTTATCTCCCTCCTTACTTTCATCAACCGAAAGGTTAAAGTAATCCACATTTTCTATTGTTTTATGTAGAAGATCTCTTAATTCTTCAGTGAGAGAAAATTCATATCTTTTTTCTTCAATATCTTCATTTATGTCTACAACTTGAACTATGGTAGTTCCATCCGCATCAATGTATAAATTTCTTCCTCCAAAAGAAGGTTTGACATCTTTCAAAATTACTTTTTCTATCTGTAAACTAGTTTCCTCATTCATAACACTTTATAAAACAGATATTTCTCCTTAAAAGTCTAATCCTTATTATTTATTATTTTATTAATTAGGGATTAAAGGATAAAGAGGTAGCAATTAAACATTAATTAAAATGATGTAGAGTTTAATAAAAAAGAGAAAAAGAACTTTTAAATGGATAATCAAGAGGTTAATTCTGAATTATAATTTAAATTCGGATCCAATTTCTTGATACTCCGTATTAATGTCATTCTTCCTATATAATTCAACTAAATTCTTTGCCATTTCTTCATCGCCTGAGTTGAAATGATAAGGCACCGTTAATTTAGGGTTGATCTTTTTAACAAATTCAAGATAATCTTCGTAATAATCCTCGAAACAAGCCGTAAAACATAAATCTACCGATTTTTTTAGTTTTTTAAGCTTTTTAGAATAATTTGCAGAATCAGCGGTGTGTAAAATTGTTTTCCCATCTATTTGAATTAAATACGCTAAACAATTTTCTGCTTTCCAGCAGTTAATTTTATAGACATCCACTCTTCCATTATTTAAATTAAATTTCATCCCTCCTTTGACAATATTTGGGGTGGGTTCTATTTTTTTCTCCGTAGATTTGGGTCCATAAATCTGATATTGTCTGTCTTGTCTTAGATATTCTTGTTTAATCTTATCCATCTTTTCTGCATCGATATGATCTCCGTGTTCATGGGTTAAAAAGATTTTTCCGATTCCTTTTCTGGGTGCTTTTTCATAATTTGGGTCAACGATCAAATGATCCTCTTCTCCAATAATTTCAACGCAAGCTCCTCCTAAAAATCTGATTGTTGTCATTAAAATCACCAATTGTTATTTTTGGTTTATTTGTAAAATCTTTTTAGCTAGAACAATAATAAGACAATATTTAATTTTTAATCTTATAACTTAAAGGTTAGAGACTGAAAATTGTCTTCAAAATTAAGGGAAAAAAGCTTTTAAAATTAAAATGAAGATTTTTTAAATTGATAAAAGGCTATTATTAGATATGCCTTCTAAAAGAGAAAAGCTTAAGCAATTATTTCATGGTGAGCTATCAATGCCATGTAAAAATTTAGATATTTCTCAAAATCATACCTTTGTCTCTGATTTAGGAAAGGGAAACCCTAATAGTAAAATAGTTTTTTGTGGGGAAGCTCCCGGAAAAGAAGAAGATGCAAAGGGTATTCCTTTTGTGGGAAGGGCAGGAAAAATCTTTCATGAAAATTTAAAAAGAATTGGGTTGAAACGTGAAGATATATGGGTATCAAATGTGGTAAAATATCGTCCGACTGAAGATGAGAGTAGAAATCGAAGACCCAAGAAAGCCGAGATTGAAAAATGCTTACCAATCATGAAAAAAGAAATTGAAATTATAAATCCAGAGATCATTGTGACCTTGGGCTCAATTCCCTTAAATGCCTTAAAAGAAGAGAATTATAAAATAACTGAGAGTTCAGGTAAAAAAATGGATTATGAAGGAAGAATTTTATTCCCCACTTTTCATCCTGCTGCCGCTATGAGGTTTAAAAAATATAAGAAGCAATTTAAGGAAGACTTTAATTCCCTTGCTAAAATAATAAAAAATTTTTAGTGAAAGTATATCTAAGTAAATATTTAATTCTTGAACTTAACCAAAATTATCCTTTTTAATCTTCACATCTTTTAGCATAAATAGTTTATAATTGATAAAAATAAAAGAAATCTTGAGAAATAGTAATATGTATTAACCAAGGTGAAAACTATGAGTACCAAAGAAAAAATTAAAAAAAATATAGTAGATCAACTTTATTGGGATGCTCGAGTAGATGCATCTGATATTGAAGTTACGGTGGATGACGGAAATGTTCAATTGAAAGGAAAAGTTGGTAGTTTAGAAGAAAAGAATGCCGCAGAAACAGATGCTAAAGCGGTATTAGGAGTATTATCTGTAACTAACGATTTAAAAGTTGAATTTGCACCAACCATTGAAATTCCCGTTGACGTTGAGATAGCTGATAATATTAGAACCACACTTTCGTTAAACTTTAAAATCGACAAGACAGATATCGATGTATCAGTAACTGGAGGAGTAGTTACTTTAGAAGGAACAGTATCCTCCTTGTGGGAAAAAGCTAGAGCGGAATATATCACGTCAACTATGACGGGAGTAATCGACGTTCTCAATAAGTTAAAGGTTGTGCCTACAGAGAGCGTTGCTGACGAAGTTATTGCCGAAGATATTGTTAATTCATTAACAAGAAATTTAAATGTAACTGTTGATTCCGTTAATGTTGAAGTTGAGAATGGAATTGTCAACCTTAGTGGAACCGTTACAGATTGGAATGCTTACGATGCTGTTATAACAACGGTAAAAAATACGACCGGTGTAGTTGATTATATCGACCAACTACAGATCGAATTGGCATAGAATTAGTTTCACCTACATCAATTCAATTTTTAATCTTTAAATTTTTTATTTACTTTATAATTTTTAAAAAATAGGTTTAAATTATGTCCATTCAACTTCTTAACAATGAGACGAATAGATAAAACGATTTATCTTCACGCCGTAGGAAATCTTGATGATAAGGTCATTCTTAATTTGAAGAATGACCTAAATATGGCTTTTAAAGATCTCAATCTTTCAGTAGAAACTAAACCTGATTCCTTAGAATTAACAGATTTTGAATATAATGCCCAAAGAGCTCAATATCGAGCTTCTAAGATTCTAAAAAAGTTGGAAGAGCATATGAAATTCAAGAATTACTATCGTCTTTTGGGAATTACTGATGAAGATATTTACACAGAAGGGCTTAATTTTGTTTTTGGTGTGGCGAAGAAACCCCTTAATTTCAATGAAGGAATCGCTTCTCTCATCTCTGTTTGCCGCCTAAGAGAGGATTTTTATAACCGGAATAAGGATGCAGAATTATTTCGTTTAAGGGTACTAAAAGAAGCTGTTCATGAGTTAGGTCATACTTTTAATTTAGACCACTGTGATAACACATGTGTCATGAGGTTTTCTAATTCATTAAGGCATACTGATGAAAAACCCCCAACATATTGCGATGATGATTGCATGAAAAAAGTTCAAAGATTTATATCAAGATAAGCTTCTTCTTTTTTTATATCATATTAAACGATGCTAAAAGATTTCTTTCCCTCTCAGCTTTTTATATAGTATAATTTTATGGAAATTTCTCTATATTCTTTTCTTATTCCTTGAGAAATTCTTTATCATCATAGGATTTAACTTTGAATTTTTTGACATTAATAATTTTAAATCATTAACACAAATTAATACAATAAGAATATACAAATATTTTCAAATTGGTTTTAGAATGAATGATAAAAATGATGTAAAGCTTGTAAGAACGGCATGTCCTGCTCATTGTGGGATTGATTGCTGTGGGATTTTAGCACATGTAAAGAATGGGGAAATTATAAAATTAGAACCCGCAAAATTTCCGAATGAGAAGGATAAAAGGATATGTCTTCGTGGGCTTTCAAGCTTAGATATTACCTACCATCCGGATCGAATACAACATCCGATGAAAAGAGTTGGTGAACGAGGAGAAGGAAATTTTGAAAAAATTTCTTGGGAAGAAGCATTTGATACAATAGCACTAAGATTTAAAAACATAGCAGAAGATTATGGCTGGAGATCTATTGGTTGGGTTTTAGGAGGTCCAGGTGCTGGAACTACTAAATTTGGAGCCTATCTTAGATTAGCAAGTTTGACCAAATCCACTAGGGTGAGTGCATGGGGTTATGGGGATGCTGGTTTACCGTGCGGAAGTAGGGTTATCTTCGGAAGTCAATTCCCTTATATTTATTTATTTGGAAAATTTTGGCAGAGAAAATGGCCTGAATTATTGATTGTATGGGGGACTAATCCAGCAGAATCTGCTCCCCTACAGACGATGAGAAAAGTATTAGATGCCAAGGAAAATGGTACTAAGGTAGTTGTTATCGATCCAAGATTCACTGATACTGCTGTTAAAGCGGATAAGTTTTTAGGTCTAAAACCCGGAACAGATGCTGCCTTAGCCTTAGGATTTCTTAATGTGATCTTTCATAATAACCTCTTTAATAAAGAATTTATTAGAAAACACACCAACGGACCTTTCTTGGTGAGAAAAGATAATAATAAGTTCTTAAAAGGGGGCGATATTGGAGAAAGAAAAGAAGAAGAATATGTTATCTGGCATGAAAAATCAAATGGTCCTAAAACTGTTCGTCGTTCCACAGTTAAGAAAGCTGCTATTTTGGGAAGTTATCAAATTGAAGGGATTGAATGTGAAACTGCCTTTCAAATGTTAATGGATTTGGCGGAAGGATACCCGCCACATGAAGTGGGAAAAATTACGGGTACTTCTGCTCATCTAATTGAGGAAATTGGTAAAAAAATTGGAACTACTAACGATGTTACCTTTTTAACCTATATGGGCTTCACCAGAACTTATCATGGAGATATTTCCCTTAGAGGATTAGCCACAGTAGCAAGTGTTTGTGGACATGTTGCAACTTCTTTTAGTTCGGGATATCTCCCGGCAGTACTCAATTGGGATCCCTTCCTTGAAGCTAAACCCGAGGAGGAATCTTTTCATAGGTTAGGGATACTGAACTTATATGACGCGGTCATTAAAGAAGATCCATATCCAATAAAAGCGGTTTTCTTTGCATTTATTAATTTTTTGAATCAATGTGTTGATTCTAACAAAATAATTGAAGAATTTTTCCCGAAATTAGATTTTATTGTTCAAACGGAACTTTTTATGACTCCCAACGCAAAATATGCCGATATTATACTCCCAGTGTGTTCCTTTTTGGAGTTTTCTGATTTTTTGCCGCATCCTTATCCATATTTACAGCTTCAACAAAAAGTAATAGAACCATTATATGAATCGAAATCTGATGTAGATATAGCGACAGGGATTGCAGAAAGATTAGGATACGGAGAATATTTTGAAGGTGGTGAAGAGGCGATGATAGATATAATTACAGATCATCCCTCTCTTAAAGGGATAAACCGAGAAACCCTTAAAGAGGGAGCAAAATATCTTAAGGAACTTCCAGAAGGGAGTAATTTTCCATTGACTTTTAGTACCCCTTCAAGTAAAATTGAGCTTTACGCAGAACAACTTGTTGAAGATGGACAAGCTCTCCCAGTCTATTTAAAACCTATAGAAGCTCCCGTTGGAAAGGGAAACCCTGATTATCCTCTGACTTTTATTCAAGGACACAGTCGATTTAGAACGCATTCAATGTTTTCTAATGTTGACTCATTATTAAAATTAAATCCCGAACCTCTTGTTTATATAAATCCAGCAGATGCGAATGAAAGGAATATTTCTAATGAGGATATTGTTACTGTGTTCAGCAAACGTGCAAAAACAATCTTAAAAGCTAGAGTTTCCGAAGAAGTAAAGCCAGGAGTTATAGATATAAGAGAAGGATGGTGGATTACTCAGTTTGTTGAAGGAAGTGTGAACCATTTAACCCATGATATAATAAACCCTGTTCAAGACAAAATCTATGAACCAAATATGCATATGAATGATGTAGCTGTACAAATTAGAAAATATGCGGAGGGAAGAAAATGAGTAAAAGATATGGATTTATTATTGATCAAGAACGATGTATTGGCTGTGATTGTTGTACGGTGGCTTGTGAGAAAGAAAAAAAAGCTAAAAAGGGATTCATTCAAGTTTTTAGGGAAAAAAAAGGAAAGTTCCCTGATTTGAATATCACATATTTACCTCACTTATGTAATCATTGCGAAAACCCTCCATGTGTAGAGGGATGTCCTTCAGATGCCCTAAAGAAACGAAAGGATGGTATTGTAATTTATGATGATTCAGTCTGCGAAAAATGTTTTACTTGCGTAGATGCGTGTCCCTATGGAGAGATCCATTATTATTCAAAGGAAGATCTTCTTGAAAAATGTGATTTGTGCGCTCATTTGATCGAACAAGGCAAAGAACCTTTTTGTGCCACATGTTGTGAGGGACAAGCCATCTATTTTGGAGATTTCAACGATCCTAATAGTAATGTATCCTTGATAGCAAAAAGAAAAAATCTATTCCAACTAAAACCGGAAATGCATACAAACCCTTCGGTGTTCTATGCCCCTCCAATGAAAAAGCGGGAGCTTTGAAAATCCTTATTTAATTCTTTTCTTTTTTAGTATGATTATTTCATGAATACCTATTAAATCAGAGGGAATATATTAGATTTTAGATGAAATTAAAAATAGTAAATTTATAAATTGAGTCTAACAAATGAAAAAGAAAAGGAAATAAATCCGTTGACAGAAATGTTCTTCATTTTATAACATCTGTCACAAAACACGTTTCTTCTATCTTAATTCCATCAATGGGGCTAATTTTTTCTTCTATAAGAGGATTAAATTGCTCTATAGAATTCATTTCTAATAATATGAAGATTCCACAATCTCCTGAAAGCCTCCAGATGTCTGTAATTTCCTCAATTCCTTTTAATTGCTTTAGAATCTTCTTCATATTTTTATAATCCGGCTGGATTTTTACGGTAGCCCGAACCTTAGGTTTGGAGTTTATCCTATAATTTATGGTAAACTTTTCTATTACATCACTTTTTACCAGTTTTTTTACCCTCCGCCGAACGGTCGCTTCCGTCCTTCCAACAACATCGGCAATGTCTGCATAAGATTGCCTTCCATCCTCTTCCAATTCTTCTAAAATTTTTTTATCAATCGCATCAATCATATTATTTCTTGCCATAGTCATTTTTTTTGAAACTGATCAGACACTTTATTAAAATAACAAAGTACTATTCGATTAATTTTATAATTTATATAATCTGAAACCTTTATATAAGGAATTGATCCTTTTGTTAAAAATTCTTCGAATGGTGTATTAAATTTGAAAAGAGAGGATTTCTTTTTGATCAATTAATGTGTGAATTTTCACTAAAGTAATTTGAAAAGCCGTTTATATCAAAAAATATAATTTAGAATAAGAAGATCTGCATTTTTAGAGTTTTTCTCTGTTTTCTTAATCAATTAATATTAATTTATATTATAGTTTTAAGTTTAAAGTTTTATATATAATTTCCACATATGTAATAATTAATTTAATATCCATTTATGTTGGTACTGGATAAAATGGAAATTTATAGGATTGACAAGATATAAAAACACTAATGGATATTAAATTGAATTAAAACAAATTTAACAAAAAACAAAAAGGTTGAAAATATGAAAAAAAGGTCTTATATTATTATCGCTATAGCCTTTTTAGGAATTCTAAGCTTTTCTTCTTTTTCATTGATCTCATCCGTAAATGTTAACACTGTATTTTATTCTCAATTCTCATTCGAAGGAGATACGGGAGAAGGACCCCTTAATGATGATAATCTAAAAACTTCCAGTTCTGATATTGGGAATACTCTTTCTTACGCAGGGCTCGAACCTGGAGATTGGGTATTACTTAGTAATCCCGGCGGAATGTTTGATTATCTCATCCCGGGAGAATTTGAGCACAGTGTAATGTTTGCGGGATATGTTCAAGAAGGAGAATATATCTGGGATCGCGACTATCATGAATGGATGGCTCCTGGCACACCTTATGTTATTCACTCTACTAAAAGTGATAACGCCGGTAACGGATTAGGATATTCGAGATGGAGTTATGCGGTTAATGAAGCTGCAGATAAAGCCGTCGCTTTGGAAGTAGATTATCTGACCGCAAGTCAAAAACAACAAACTGTTGATTGGGCAAAGTCTCAACTTGACAATGGTATTGATGGCTATCCCGTAGGTCCAAAATATGATTGGGGCTGGACTAGTAAGCAACTAGATGGAGATACCAAGAATGGATTATCCGGAGTATATGGATTTTACTGTTCTGAGCTTATTTGGGCAGCATATAAAAACGTTCATAATATTGATCTTGACCCCGATGGTGATTCTTGGAGTTGGAGTACCGCGTACGGAGTCTCTCCATGTGATTTATATGATGATCCAGATTCAACAGTTATTCCTGGTGCAGATTGGGATCCAGATGACAGTTATTACGTAAGCGTCTGGCTTGAAGGCATATACTATGAAGATGATTATGATCCATGGCCAAGTGGCGCTGGAGAGATGTATTACAAATACTTTGTTGGCGACGGATGGGGCGGTTCTGGATATGAAACTGGTCAATACCCTGATGAAGTAAAAAGAGATGGTCCAGGACATATTCTATGGAACAGATATATGGAAGATAGTGAAGGACTTAATATGATGTTTCCAAAGTCTCATCCTCTTAAAATAAGAGTTGAAGCTTGGGAAGCTGATGGATTCCTTAACTCAGATGATCAATATCCTGTCTTCAATTGGTGGGAGGATAATATGGGTAATTACCTATTCTCTCCTGATGGTGAAGATTCCAACGGTCCATATCAATGGGATGTTGATGAAGACGGTAATTGGTTCAAGTGGCGAGGTTGGTGGTGGTGGGACTATTGGGACGCTGGAGACTGCAGATATAATATAATGTTTACAATCCAAAATAATCCAATCACCTATAGTGCCTGTCCTGGATATACATACAATTTTTATGCTTAGAATTAAAAAGTAGTATTAATGGGATAAATTTTCCCAATTTTTTTTTTTGTTTTCTAATTACTTTGTAGCGTGAAACTAAAACCTTTTGTAAACCTAAGACATAGAATTCT
>CAZZIC010000021.1:0-2772 GCA_964653985.1 uncultured archaeon
TTTATAAGATATTAAAACTAAAGGTATACCTAAGCTCATGAAACGTGTATCGGTTGACTCTTTCATAACAATGTTAAGGGCTTTTTAAAGTATTGGATATTAATTATAGTTTTAAAATTAAATTTCGGTTTTCGTTCCTTGAATAAATAAGGATTATTTTTATACATTAAATTCTGTATTTAAAATATAGAAAGAATATTTATAGAAAAAAAACATAAATAAAATAAATGGGAAATAAAACCGTTTCTTTGTCAGAAGAGGCTTATAATGCCCTAAAAAGTATAAAAAGGGAAGAGGAATCCTTTAACGACCTGATTTTGCGTTTAGTTCAAAAACCAGATCAAAAAGAAATTCTTTCTTTAGCGGGTACTTGGCAAGGTTCCGATGAAGAGACTGAGAAGATTTTAGAGATTATATATGAAAACCGTGAAAAAACAAAATCCTCAAGGGTTAATCTTTAATGGTTTTGTTAGATACTGACATATTGATTCCATATTTAAGAAAAGATGTAAAGATTAAAAATAAAGTTTCTGATTTAATTAGCAGAAACCTTCTTTTATCCACTACTACGATAAATGTCGCAGAATTATATCTGGGCGCGTATCTATCAAAAAAAAAGAAAGAAAATCTAAATTCAGTGAAGAACCTAATATCAAAATTGGATATTATCTCATTTAATACGAACCATGGGAGGATTTATGGAGAATTAAAGGCTAAATTACAAAAGAGAGGCACTATTATCAATGAGCTTGATATATTTATTGCGGCAATCGTTCTTGAGAGAGATACCAGACTAATTACAAGAAATATTAGGCATTTTGAAAAGATTAGTGGATTAAAAATTGAAAAGTGGTAAAAGAAGTTTATTTTTCTTATATTTGTATAATTAAATATTGGAGATGAGATGATATTATCTCTTTTTGGAAGAAAGTGCCTCTCGTAAGTAAAGACTATGGGAATTCTAATGGTAAAAGAAAAAATAAGCTAAAGCAGTAGAAATAAGATAAAATCATTTTAGTTTTATATTTTTGAATAAATTGAGCAACATCTCAAATATGTCAAGAATCTTGCTAATATGAATTAAGAAAACCAGATATTACTTCCAAATTGAATTTACTTTTTTAGAAATCTCGGGATCATTTGTGATTAACCCTTTAGCATTCAAACTATGAAATGTCGAAGCAATCATTCGATCATGCAGTTCTGGTATTTCTAAACCATGAAAGATTCGCCATGCCTCTAAACTTAAGTCAATTAATTCTAACGTTTTTTTATTTTGGAGAATATTAAAAATTAAATCAACTTTTTCTAAAGAAATGCTCTTTCCAAAGATATCTTTTCCCTTATAAATAGTATAGAGAGTTTCTCCTAATGCAATAGAAGGTAATAGTAACTTAACTTTTTTTCTTTCCGCTTTTCTAAAAATCTGGTCAGCTTTTTCTGGGAGATTGTCAGCTAGATAAGCTAAAAAGGCAACTGTGTCTACAATAAAGGAATCCATTTCAAATCCTCCATTTTTCTCTTTCAGACTTAATAAATTCATCTGCTTTCTCTAAATCTATTTCCTCTCTTAACAATCCTCTTAGCATCCCTAAATGTGTTATTTTAGGTTTAATAATAATTTTTTCTTTTTCGAGATAAATAATTAACTCGTCTCCTTTCCTAAGGTGTAATTTTTCTCTAAATTCTTTTGGAATCGTTATTTGACCCTTAGTTGAGATCTTACTCGTTTTAATTTTCATTTTTTTCAAAATAAAAATAACAAAGTAAATATAAAAATCTTACTTCTTTGAATTATTTCTTACCTAAATTTATAGAAGAATGGTTAAGCAGAGCTTCCAATATCGCTTATTATCCCCGTATTTCTTTATATAACTGCTTAAATATAGATTTAAAACTTGAGAATTTCTAATAGTAAATAGTAAAATAAAAATATACATATTTGGATCTTTATTATATAATTTAGATAAATTATAATTGTAACTTTTAAAATTATTCAAGATGACTAAACCAATAAAAATTGAGATTCCTTCAGAATTATTACAATATTTGGATAACGAACCAGAGAAAAAGGTTAAAATGTTGCTTGTTTTTGAATTATACAGAGAAAAAAAAATAACTATTAGACAGGGCGCGGAAATACTAGAAATCACATATAGAGAGATGGAAGAATTGTTAGAAAAAAACGAAATTTATAGAGGTTTTGGAAGGGAAGAATTCGATGAGGAAATTCAATATGGATTTGGCAGTAATTGATGCTGATGTACTTATTCATCTTGCAAAATTGAACCAACTTAACCTTTTAAAAACACAATTTTCTAAAATCCTTATAACAGATATTATCTATAATGAAACTGTAATTCAAGGTTTGAGTGCCAAAAAGAAGGATGCTATAATTATTAAGAATTTTATTAAAACAAATTTTATTTCAATAAAAGAAATCTCTACAGAAAAAATTATTCTCTTTATGAAGAAATATAATATCCATAAAGGAGAAAGTTCAATAATAGCTTTGGCAGAGAAAATGAGGTTAGATTATTGTATAACTAATGAAATAAAAGTAAGAAATGCGATAAAGTCAGAAGGTTTTAAAGTGACTGGAACTTTGGGAATAATCCTAAAAGCCTATAACCTTGATCAAATAAATAAAAGTAAATGTTTAAAAATTTTAAATATTATAAAAAACAATCCTAAAGAATATAGATTCCATCCTAAATTAGTCCGTAAAGCGATAAAGGAAGTTAAAGGGAAGAAATAATTATCAGTTAAAAC
>CAZZIC010000021.1:2872-26160 GCA_964653985.1 uncultured archaeon
TAGTCCGTAAAGCGATAAAGGAAGTTAAAGGGAAGAAATAATTATCAGTTAAAACCTTCAATTTTATTATTTCCGATCTACCTAATTCTTAAAATGAGAAATTTGAGATAACATAGATTTAAAAAGAGAAAATGGGGTCGGTCGGATTTGAACCGACGACCAACAACTCTGGAGGCTGCCGCGCCACCGAACTGCGCCACGACCCCATCCTAATGATTTTAAAAATATTTACTCTAATAAATATATTATCATTTAATTAATGCTTTTATTTGAGTTTAATCAATGCCTTTTTTATTCTAGCTTTGATCCGCAGTTCTCACAATATCGTAAGTTTTGTTGTTCGGGTTCTAATTTTATCCCACATTCGGGACAAAAATTTGGTTTTTTGGGCATTGGCGTATCCTCCTCAATAAGAATGTAAGGGAGCTCTTCGATATCTTTTGGAGCACCCGGAACATCTTTAAAAATATATCCGCAATTATCACAGTGTTGATCCTCAACCCTTGAAAATCTTCCACAATTGGGACATTTATTTATAAGTTTTAATCCGCAATTTCTGCAATAATCGGCATACGTGTTCACTTTAGCATTACAACGTGGGCAATATTTCTGTACGTCCCAAAAATATTGAGACATTGCTTGGAGCGCGATTGCTATAAAGAAGACAATTGGAAGAAAAATGAACCAGAGCCATTCAAAATAGTAAAATGCGATTAAAGCGAAGATACTTAAGAAAACTGCTACGATAATTAGAATAGAAATTGTACTCTTCTTTTTTAGATTGGGTCTTTGATATGTCATATAATTTTTCTCTATGGAGGAGATTAGGTATTTGAATAAGATCTTTAGTTTCTAAACCTTTAAATATTATTCTTTAATAGAATTTTAACTGTCAAATTGAACCTTCGCAATAATTTTCTTCCTTGATTTTTTAAGCGTAAAGAAACCCACTATTCTATTCTTATTCTGTTTCCAATTTATTTCTGCTTAACTCCACAATAAGGACATACTTTAGTGTTTGGTTTTAGTTTTTCACCACAGGCAAAACAAATATCTGTCTCATTTCCAAAATGGATGGTTTCTTTTTTAGTTGTCTTTAAATTTTGCTTTTTATCCTTTTCAGTCATAATAATCATTATTCGAGAATTTGATTTTTTAGGAAATACTAAACTGATCTAGCATCTATAACAAAATGAAGGTATATTTTAATAAAAAATAATGAGAGTCCAATTTTTAAAATATTATAAAACCCGAAATTTTAAGTGTTTAGAAAGATTTAACTCATTATAATAAAGAATAAATAAAAAAAATATTATAGATGATTAAAAAATGCCCGGATCACATGGTTCTTTAACAAAAGCCGGAAAAGTAAAACAGCAAACTCCAAAAATTGAACGTACAGGAGTCAATGCGACACCAAAGAAACCTCCTCGAATGCGATATAGAGATCTTTACGAAAAGCGCATAAAGAAGGGAGAGTATGGCGGACAGCCGGATAGTATTGGTGCTAAGAGAGCTAAATATAGAAAATAATTTTTTTCTTCGTTTTTATCCTTGTTTTTTAATTTTTATTCCTTTACTCCAATTTTATTAAGTTGAGATTTTAAGGTCCTACTTTGTTTCAGATAATAGGTAACTTTCTTGGAATCCTTTTCTAAAAACTTGTAATAATCCGTCATTAACAGGTTCCACTGGATACTCTTTTTCAACCCAGGGATTGTTTTAATTCTTGTGAGCTTATCAATTTTTTTTAAGAAATACATTGCTTTTTTACTATCTTTGCGATGATGGATATAGTATTCAGCTAATTCTAACAACAAATCTATTAAAAGATTCTTATATTGTTTTTCGATTGAATCGAAATCAAGATTTTTTATGCTCATCTTTAAAAGTTTTTTCGCTTGAGAGAGATTTCCCTTTCTTTTATAATATCTTGCTCTAAGTAGATGATATAAAAGTTTTACCTTAATGGATTGACTTGAAAGCTCAAAAGCTTTTTTAAAAAAATCTATAGCTTTTGAATGTTCTTCCCTACTTGAATATATCAAACCAAGATAAATGTAGGAAATTCCTAAAAGTTCAGTTTTATTATCGAAAGCAGCATCTTCATTCTCAAGAAAATTAAAAATAATATTAAAATGTTTTAAAGAAGTTTTAAGGTCTTTATTATTAAAATAGATCTTCCCTAAACGGAAATGGATTTTGATAATATACTTTAGAGGGATTTCCCCCGTCTTAGATACATTAAGCGCATTTTTCAAATAATTAATTGCTAAAGTAATTCTATCCAAAGTCAAAGCTACTTCACTTAATTTCATTAAAATTGCTACGACTACTTTTTTCTGCTGGTATCTATTAAAGACTTTAAGAGATTCGTTTAACAAATTAGTTGCTTCTTCAAACTGATAGTTATTGATCATCTCCTCCGCCAAGGTATAACTTGATAACGAATTTAAGACTTCAAAATGAGTTGGGGGGCGATTTAAAAGGTCATTATGAATTTCATAGAGATCTTTTGCAGTATGGGCTTCATAAGTTAAGGCAGAGAGAGGGAAGTTATTCTTTTCAAAATTCTCTAAACTTAATTCAGTTTCTGGTCGAAAAGAAATAAAATAGTTTGTATTAAAGTTCCCTTCTTGAATTATTTGCAAGACAGAATTTAATAGTAATCGTGAGAATTTTATCCAATTCTTAGTGATATCCGCTAGATCAAAATCAGAATCCTTTTGATATAAAGTATTCAAAATATAGGGCATATAGCTTTCGAAAAATGTTCGGGCATAAATCTTATTAAATTGAATATCCTTAAAATAAGTAAAATATCCTTTCTCTAATATAAAAAAATCATCGTATTTCTCATCATTAGAAAATAAGAGAGTTTCGGGTACTCTAAACTTTGGTATACCTTTCTTTAACTCCCACGGAGTGTTAAAGGAAGGTTTTAATCCTACATCTTTGAAAGAACCAATAATAAGGTCTAATTGCTCTTTGCTAAACTCTTCGATCTTTTCTCGTTTATTCATTAAAGAGATTCTTATTCTATTCAGCCATGAGCGTTCATTTTCATCTTTAATTAAATCAGGAATAAAAAGATTCAAGAGTTCAACTAATCTATTTTCTTTTCCTTCAAGGCTAAAATCATGGTCCATAGAGACTTGAAGGGCAAAATCCCTTAATTTTTTTAAGAAATAGGATATGATATCGAGATCTTTTTGCGTTAAGTTCCATAATTTGAATGCTAAGGAGACTTTAAAATTTGCTAATTCTATTGGAATATTTAATCTTAAAGGCAATAATAAGGGAAATTTGATTGTAAAAATGAAAAGCTTATTTTTTTTTATCGTATATCGAAAATAATTTTCTGTATTTCCCTTTCTATTCCAACCTTTTTTTTCGATTATTTTATTAAGAGTATTTAATTGATTGGTCGATAAAGGTCTAATTGACATATGATAATCCGATTAATTCTCTCTCTTACATTATTAAATCGTTGTTCAGATATTTAACTTTTAATATTTTCTTTATTTTGTTAAAAATCGTATCACCATAAAAATTGAGATTAATTCCATAACTGAAAATCTTTTTTAACTTGATTTTACTTGTAAGATTTGAAACTAAAAATTAAATAGTAAAGCTATGAATTTATCAAAATTTAATAAAGAATTGAGTAAAAGGATCTCTTTAGCGAAGAGATATGAAAATAAAGGAAATATTAAACAAGCTATTGAATTATGGTTGGAGATCTCAGATTTGACTTTAAAGGTATCAAAAGCTCGTGGGTTAGAACCGAGTTATAGGAACATGTTGATACAAAAAACCGAACAAATAATTGAACATGTGAAATCCTTAAAGAATCCCTCCCCTCCTCAAAAAACGGTAAATATCGACGCGGAAAAGAAAAGTATAAAGAAGAAATCTCCATCTGATGATGAAATGATAAAGGAACTTCCAGATGTTAAAGATTTGAAAAAGATTGAAGGAACAGGTCAGAAGGAAAGTAAGGAGAAAAAAGATGAAGAGAAAAAAAATAAAGACTTCACTAATCCAAAAGAAATGAATGGTTGGGACAATAACTCAGAAATTGAAGACATATCGGAAGGTTTTCAAGAAATTGAAGCTCCAGAAGATTTTAAGATTATTACCCCCCATGATCCTGAATATGTTGAAAAACAAATGAATAAGGAAGTTGATATGAATATATTTAAGAATAATAGTAAGTCCAAAGCTAAAATTGATCAAGATAACAAAAGAAAGATACAAAAATCATCAAATGATAAGATTACCTTGGATGAAGAAGATAAGAAAGGAAACGTGATTTGTTTTGCGTGTGGGAATGAAAATCCTCCCGGTAGTAAGATCTGTAAAGAATGTGGCACCGAATTATAAGATTTGAACAAAAAAAGTTAAAAATTCTCAAATTTATTCATATCTTTAAAACTAAATACTCCGAAACGTTCTGTTCTTTTTCTTTTGAGTGTTTTCCAACCCACTCTTGTATCTTTTAAGCAGAGTTGGGTTTTATAATTCTTCATAATCTCATATAATCGTTCCCGGTAGTCTGAAATCTTAATTTTTATCTGTTTCTCTTTAGGAACTTTTAGCACGTTGTAAATAGCATATATATAAAATTCTGCATCGATTAACCCTAATTCCTTTGCGGAGTTTTTGGCTATCTCGTGAGTGGCTTGGTGATCCATATGGTTATTATTGTCACTGGGTAATACAATTCTCTCAGAGTTGGAAATTATTTTCTTTGATAATTTTATTGCTTTTTTAATATGTAATTCCGCTTCTTGATCCGGAAATTCAAAAAAGTGTAGATTATTATCGGGAATCCCAAAATCTCTTGCTGCTTTTCTCGCTTCTTCTATAGCGATCTCCCCAATTTCCTCATTTGTTAAAGAAAGAAACTTTTGAGCTTCTTTTTCTAAAAGTTGGTTCTCCTTTTTTCCCCACGATATTAAAGCCCTATTATCAGTTACATAAATAATTTCTACACGATGACCATCATCAAGCCACTTTAAAATACTCCCTCCACAACCAAAAATCTCATCATCTGGGTGAGGTGCAAAAACTGTAATTCTCATATACACTTCTTAATCTTATTGATTAATCGTTTTTCCTTTAAAAATAAAAAAGATACGATTTAACGCCTTCTTTTTTTTTTATATCTTTTCTCATACTTCTTTATCGCTTTTTTCCGCCATTTCTTATTCCAAGCAGGAAAGCCGCTCTTAACATATCGCTCCCTATTGTAAAAATCTCGGGTTACCCAATCCAATAATACAAAATATCTTTTTGCACCGCTTTTTTTAGTAAGATTTTTTGAAGTAACCCCAAGCTTTCTTAGATGCCTCACTAATCTTCCTTCAACCGCATCTTGAAGTTTACCATCAATTACAGAATTCTCATATTCAATCTCTTCATCATCAAAAAATTCACGAGTTTTATCAAAAAAGTTTCCCCTACATATCAAAACTTTTTCGGTCTCTTTATCAAAATCTAGTTGTGCAAGCCCTTGTTTGACTAATTCAACTGCTTTCTTAAAAGGTTCTTTTTCTTCCCAGTTCTCTTTATTGAATAAGCCCACATGTACGGACCGAAAGATTATCTCACCAGTTTCAACCCTATGAAACCCTATAAATGCATCTCCGATCAAGTCGCCCGTACCTGCGTCATCTATTTCTATCGTCATTATTTGTCGTTATTTCAATCTAACTAAGACTATTTTAAATAAATAACTTAAATAAAATAATTAAATAAGAAAATATTTTAAGTTATTAGAAGTTTTAGAGGAAATGTTATGAATATTGAATTACTCATTATTGGAAACGAAATCCTTATCGGAAAAACACAAGATACCAATTCTTATTGGATTACAAAGCGGGTTACCAAGTATGGGCACGAGGTAAATCGCATTACCACTATTAGAGATGACGTTGAAATTATTTCTAAAGTACTAAGGAATATTTTAGAAAGAAAACCGGACATAATTATCACAACGGGAGGGCTAGGTCCAACATTTGACGATCTAACATTAAAAGGAATCGCGGAAGGATTAAATCGAGAATTGAAACTTGATGAGAATGCCTATGAATCAATTAAAACTGCATATGAAAATGCCTATGAGAAAGATTTAGTGAAACTTAAAGAAATGACCAAAGAGAGAGAAAAAATGGCATATCTACCGGAAGGAGGTATTCCTTTACCTAATTTAAGAGGTACCGCACCGGGTGTAAAACTTGAAGAAAAAGGAATACTTATTTTCGTATTACCTGGGGTTCCAAATGAATTAAAGGGAATGTTTAATAGGATTTTAAAGCCCTTTCTCAAAAAAGAGAGGGGTAAATTTGTAGAAAAGGGATTTAGCTTTTCTGAAGTCGGAGAGAGTCAAATCGCGCCATATGTCACAGAAATGGAAGAAAAACATCCCGATTTGTGGATTAAAACTCATCCAAAAGTTGGCTTGGCTGTAAAAGTTGAAATATCGATTACGTGTTTTAATAAGGAGAACTGTGAAAAGGAAATCGACAAAGTTCTAAAAGAATTAAAAGAAACTGTGAAAGATCTTGGTGGGAAAATTCAAGAGGAACATACTGGAATAAATGGCTCAGAGGATTAATCATATTCCTACTTAATATTAATTAAAAACATACAAAGATTCACATCATAAAACAATGAAGAAAGAGAACTTCCCACCCTTGCAAGGCTGTTTTCTTATAACTAATTTTTACTTATAAGAATCATTCATTAGGGAAGTTATATTTTATCAATATCCAGATGAATAACATCATCAACAATCTGAACCGACTTGGGTTTTCCTTTATAGATAGTTCCTACAGTCCAATTAGATATTTTGTTCGAGATCAGTGCATTTGTAAAGTCTTTTTCAAATTCAGGAGCAACAGCAATTAGCATACCTCCAGCAGTTTCCGCGCATTGACATTCATCATAGGCATATCCTAATTCACGGGATAATTCTTTTGATAATTTAATTCCCGGGATTCTTTCAATTCTTGCCGCAAGTTCTGAATATTGCAACATTTCCTTCAAATGACCTGATAGGCCGAATCCTGTGATATCTGACATCGCATGAATAGACGTTATGTCTGAAAACTGATGGATGGTTTTTACAACATTTTGATTAGATGTTGTCATAAGTTCAATTGCGAATTCAATAGATTTTTCGATCTCTGTTCTTGAAAAGGTTTCTAGTAATTCCGGCATTTCTTTTAGAATTCTATAAGCAGCAGTGATCGCTTGGAGTCCGATAGGCTTGGTTATGATAAGTTTATCACCTTTTCTAACACCGCTTTTCTTTATTATTTTATTTTCTTCAACAAATCCCGAAGCTTCTCCTCCGACTAAGGGCCATTCGCAGTAAATCGTATGACCTCCGACCACTTCGGAGTTGATTTTATTCTCCATAAAATGTTTTATTCCTTTTAATAGACCCTCTGAAATATATTCAGGAGTATCAGTCTTAATGGCTAGAAATACGAGCATTCCGGAGATCTCTGGAACATTCATTGCGAAAACATCATTTGTTACATTACAAGCACTAATTTCTCCCATTATTTCTGGTTCATCTACAATGGGGGTAAAAATATCCAAGTTTTTTACAAGAGCTAAATCACTATTCGGGACTGAAATAACGGCGGCGTCCTCGATATCTCCCAATAATCCAGTTCGTGAGAGTAGAGTCTCAAGGTTTGTTGCTCCTAATTTACATGATCATCCGTGTATTTTTACTTGTTCTGTTAATCGATATTCTAAATTTTCTTCCATTTTTATTTATTTTAAATTGTTTTTGATTTATTTATTCAATATTTTAATTTCTATATTCAATAAAATTAATAATTACTATTTTAAGATAATCGTTGTTTTTTATTAATGTGAATCAAATTTGATTTCAAAAATCTGAAAATTATTTCAGATTGTTTTTTCGTTGAAGATTTTATATGTTGGATTTTTCATTGATGATAAAAAAATAATGAGAGAGAATATTAAAAAAAATTCAGGAGCATTTTACAAATCTCTTAATTTAGAAAGATCTATAGTATTGATATGAACAAACTCATCTCTTTCTCGACGATTTGTTGAAAATCTTTGTTGGTCTGAATAACCAAGCTGAAGTATATCTGGGATATAGAGATATTCGGGGATTTTTAATAATTTTTTCAGTTTATCTTGAGTTTCCTCAGGTTGAGTGCCCCAACTCAATGAAAGTCCCAATGAAGTTGCCATAAGACTCATATTTTGAACCATTGTACCGATGCCAGCATAGGTTATAAAGTCTTTTGGCATATTTTTTGGATAAGATTCCATAGTTCGAGTGTCGATACAAACAGCAATTAATATAGGCGGTTTGGTATATCTTTCAGAGGATTTACTAAAACCTCCAGTTTCGGAATATAACTCTGCTATGTTTCTTTTAAGATCGTCATCTTTGATGATTACTAATTCCCATGGCTGTTTATTACCTCCCGAGGGGGCCCACCTACCTGCCTCTAATATTTTTTCGAGAGCCTCATCCTCTATTTTCTTAGATTTGAACTTCCGAGCGGTCCATCTTTCCTTTATCAATTTTAAAAGTTCATTTTCATTCATCGTTATTTTCTAAACTTAGATGTATTGCGCCAATTTTAATATTTTACTTAAAATTTTATAAATAAACCCCATTTTTTCATTATTTATTGCAGAAAATCTTCTTTTTAGGCTATTATATAATGAAATTTGGAGGAGGATGAATATTAATAGGTTTAAAAGTGGGGATTTTAAGGTAAAAGTAAATCTAATCGCTGTACAATTTTTTTAGATTTATTGAATGGATCCTTATAATACAATTTTAGTTTTATTTCATCTGTTGCTGGATCTGATAAATTTTTTGTCAATTCTTTACTTTTATCAATTTTTAGGACATACGTAAACTTAAAATTGTGCCCCACCTTCAGCTCATCGAGATGTATAAAGCGAGGGAAACTTTCATCTTTCAAAAACCTTAAATAGCCAGGAATTTTTAGCGAGATCTCTAAATCTTTAAAATTATAATTAGAAGGATTAGTTAATCGGAAATGTAAATAAATCTTGTTGCTCATTGTTTTAATATTCTTGAAAATATTTATTTCTCTGAAGCCAGGAATTTCGGTCTCAATTTTTTGAGAGTAGAGCAAATTGTCTACGGTTTTCGCATTCAATTTATTTTCTTCAATAAATCTAAAAATCAATTCTTTTATACGATTTTTTTCTAAACCTGTATAAGTTGAGAGCAATTCAAATTCTATAGGATTCATTATAGTAAGATAATGCTTAATCTGGTTTAGATAAAGTTTATCTTCACTCTTCTTAATAAACTTACGTAATTCTATTATCAAGAATTCCTTTGCATGAGTCCATTTTTCAAGATATGGTCTAACATAAAGATTGAAAAGATCATCTTCTTCCTCGAAGATTTTCTCCTCTCCTATGATATTATTAATTTGTTTATCTGTCTCTTCAATGAATGTCTGAATTTGATTAGCATTCATTTCAATCAAAATCTTGGCTTGATTGTATTCTTTTCTTTTAATAAGATCCTTTAATTTGGATTTCAGACTTGATAAGTTTTCATTAAATTTCTTAGAACCTTCAATTCCTTGATGGATAACTGATTGTACATGACGCTGTAATAGTTGGAGAGAAAGTTCAGAATCCAAACCGGATAACTTTTTGAGATTAAAACTGATTTCAGTAATTTTTTCCTTAGAATATGTTTCAATAATTTGGTCTTTCATATCCTTTATTTGTTTATCTAAATCATCTAAATAGATTTGTATCTCAATTTTCGTTGAGACCCATTTATTAATAAGGTCTTTGAAAATCTCATTAAATTCAACATTGTTAATAAGCAATTCTCTTATATCTACATCTAGTTTGAAGAGATTTTTCCTAATTTGGGAGATATAATCGAACTTCTCTTCAACATTTTCCTCCTTGTCTAAGAAATATTCCGTAAGATTTTGCTCAAATGTTTCCTCAAAGGAATCTTCTTTAATATAATTAAATTGGGCTTTTAAAATTTTGATTCTATCTTCTAATAATCCAATTTCGGTTCTAAGATTCGATTTAAATTCTCTTTTTTTCTCTTCACATATCTCAGATATAAAGCCTTTAATTATACTTAACTCATCAATGATAAGAACTTTGGTTTCTTCCCATTCTTCAATTAAATCAAAAGCTAATCTTTTATATTCAAATTGGTCGATTCTTTTTTGAAATTTCCTAATTTTTGAAAGGATCTCATTATATTTCTGGTTTAATTTTAATTCGGTTTTGTTAAATTTGAAATCTTTGATATAAGAATTAAGCTTTTTCCGAAATTTTGCGGGAATTTTTTGGAAATTCCTTATGGTATCTTTTATAAATGAGAATTCGTCTTCAATTTTCTCGATTGAAGAATCAATATCATTAAATTTCTTTTGAATATGAGTCAATGTTTCTTCAATTTCATTCCTTACATCAGGATCCTCTTCGGAACCTAAAGTTTTTTGAAGTTCAATCGTTATCCACACAGCAACCTTACGAATTTTTAGAATTCTTGTTATTTTCTGTAATAAATTTACTGTATTTTTTCGTTCTCTCCAGTATTTAGACTCCAATTTATAGATTATCTTTGTAATCTCGTTTTCGATATTTACTTTACATTCTTCATAGAGACGTCTAAAGACTAAAGCTATTCCTTGTCGAATGCTTTTAGAAGGGCTTTCTAATTCTCTAAACAAGTAAGGAAAAATGTCATTTACATAGGTCTTACTGAGATGATAAAGAGCGTTAACCATTGTATCATGATGTTTTGGCTTGCATTCTTCCAATGAATGAATCAAATTGGACCAGATTTGGTCAAAGTTATTTTCTGCGATACTTACTACAGCATCTATAACTTTTAATTGAATCCTATAATCATCTTTTTTTAGATGATTAATCAATTCGGGAATGAAAGGTATAATTTCCGAGGATTTCTCCTTTCCTATTTCTCCAAAGAGCCAAATAACTAATTCTTTAACTCGATTTTCCTCATTTCTTAAGAGATTTAATAATATATGAAGAACATCCTCTTTAGTAAAATAAAAACTACCAAATAATTTCAATAATTCAGCAGCTGATCTTGCGACATCTTGGTCTTCATTTCGAAGATTTAAGATGATCATCGAAAATAATGGTTCTAAAGTACTTATTTTCTCATAATCTTGATTTATTAGCTTTTTCAAGGTACTTATAACGTGTAATTTAACTTTCCAATCATTATCAAGTAATCTCTCTGTGTATTCTTCTATCAATCCATCCAGATCAATATGTAAAGAAAGAATGAGTGTTCCGATAATTTTGACTGTTAACCTTCTGACAGAAGGATCTTGGTCATAAAATCGTTTTCGCACAGTTTCAATAAATTCAATTAAGAGATTAGGTCTATACATAGAGATTTGATAAAATATCTCTAAAGCTACCAATCTAATCCAAGAATCAGGATCATTGATATATTTATGAACTTTTTTAACAATTCTCAGAGAAATAGAGGGGGACTTATCACAAATAAGACTCAATAAATTTAGGCTATTATAGATAATCTCTTTTTCTGACTGTTTGCTAATTATCTCTAATAGCTCTTCGGTGGCACGTTCATATTCACTTTCAGCAATTAATGATTCGATCTGTTCAAAATCAATATTTAAAGTCTTCAAGATGCTCCAGATTTTATTTTGAATTAAAATGTTTGCAAAATAATTTTTATTGAACTTGTATATATAATTTTATTTCTATAAAAAATAAGAAAATTAGAATATTAAAAAATAAGTTAAGAGTAATAATTTTTCCGCGTGAGGAGGAAATTACTCATTTAATTCAATTATAACTTGACCCGGGAGAGCAATTTGTTCTCTATATCTGAGAATTCCTTCATCAACCGCCTTTTCATGAATATATCCTTTTTCTCTGTCTTTTTCTGAGATCCATCCTCTTTCAGCGGCTTCAAATTGTTTTACAACATTTCCGGACTCATCTTTGATTTCAATCTTGGTGATGGCTTTCTGTGTTATCTCAAAATGTATTCGATGATTCTCGATTTTCTTCACTTCAGCTCGCGTTATTAAGGTATCTCCGGGGCGAACCATACCTCGCATCTCCCCTTCTACTTCAATTAGAGTTCCATATTCTCCAAAGTTCAGAAATTCTTCAAACATTTTAGTAATGAAACCGAATGATAAGAGTCCATGAGCAATGACCCCATTCAAACCCGCTTTTTCTGCTATTTCATCACTTGTATGTATGGGGTTAGTATCTCCACTCGCATCAGCGTATTTATTAATCATTTCTCTATCCAATCCATCAAATTCATCTTCTAAAACATACCCTACTTCAATATCTTCTATTTTTACCATCTATTAGCACCTCCTTAATATCCTCCTTTTCTTATGGCTACTGTTGTTGTGGGTTTACAAACAAGCTCACCATTTTGATTTTTAACGGTTATCAAGAGCTCGGTAAAGAGAATCATATTTTTTTCTATTAACCAAACCTTTCCCCATTCTGCGGTTATTGTGAGTTTATCACCCGCTCTAATATCCACACATCCTTCCCAATTGTATTTTTGACCCCCATGGAGAATCTTTCCAGGGTCTTTTACTAAATTTCTTTTTTCTCCATCTTGTTCGAGTTTCATACCTAAAAGCAATTTATATAAAGCTTTAACCGTAAAACTATTGGCAAAAGCATGACATGCCACGATACCCGAACCTTCTGGTCCAACATATTTTGGATTTTGAATATTATACACTTTAGCAAATTTTACGAGATTCTTGTATCTACATCTTATCCTTGCTTTTCCAGGTACTTTTTTTCCGGGAAGGGCTTCTATCAAAAATTCCGCATTTTTTTTTACTTCTTCAGGATCCATTTTAATTGTCTCTGAATTGTTTAATATTTATTTGTAATTTAGTTATCTATTAATTTAAAATTAGGTTAATGATCTTATTAAGGTTTGACGATCGTAGAAAATTGAATAAGAATATTTTAGGAGGGGAAAATCTCAGTATACTTTTTAGAATCTTCTTGGAAGTTACTAAAAAATTCGGATATGTTTTTGCTCCCATATTTTCCATTCAAAATGAAACAATGGAGCCCATATTCATTAATTAAATTTAATAAATAAGTGTCAACAGGTTTTGATTTTTTCAAACCTTCTTTTCCTTCCGAAGCCAATTTATAGAGTCTATTTTCTTGTATGAGTCTTAAAAGTTTTCTTGAAGACACTTTTTTCATAATTTGTTTGTCTTTATCAATTATTCCATCAATATCTTTAATCAGAAAACATCTTTTCAGGTTTAGATTATATGCTAGATAACCCGCAATAGAATCAGAAGTGACCTTCCAACTGTGGGGTAGAGTATCGGTTTGATATAAAAAATCAAAAGGAGCAAATATCAACATCTTTCTTTCCTCGTTTTTGTCAAGAAAAAGTTTTAATTGCTGAAAATCATTAAACAATATTAGCTCTTCTTTATAGCGTTTATAGAGTTCATTAGCATTTTTTTCCATTGCTAAAATAGCCATCCAGTGTGATAAATCCTCCCCGATGTTAAGTTTAACATCGATTGTTCTAATAAAGTTGGCATATGAACCCCCACCAGGTAAAATGATAACTCGATTGATTTTATTTTTAGAAAAGACTAAATTTTTAAATTGATTCAGTGTAGATTCTAGGTTTTGAGGATTTTCTAAAATGCTTCCGCCTAACTTTATTAAAATATCATCCTTCATTGTCATTTCCCTTTATTTTATAATAATAGGCCGCAGCAACCGCGTATGCGGAAGAACTAATATGATCTGGGATTCCAACCAATTCCTCATAATTTTTAATATTTCTATATCCTAAAATATCCAAAGCTTTCTTGACCAAAATGTTTGCTGATAACCCGGTTAATACAAAAATTGGATTCTCCTTAAATGATAGCTGTCTTTTCACAAGAGAATTCATAAATTGTTTTAATTCCTTAAGGATTATGTCGACTTGCTTTTGATAAATATATTTGGCAATATGATCGAGATCATCCCTTTTTATGAGATCTTTATCCAAACAAATAATTCGAGATAATCTTGCATAACAATTCTCAAGGGATTTTGAGCGATTATCAGCCGTATCATTGAGGTATTCCTTTTTCGAAATGTTTCCTAAGATTCTATGGACATCAGATATTAACGCAAACTTTTCAAAAGAGATTCTAATTTTCTGATCCCTATACGGAACAAAATGTGTAATTGAAGGAATTGTAGCTCTTAAACCGCCTGTGTAGATTAATTCATGATTCATCAATCTAGTTATATCGGTCTTTCCAATTGTTATTGGTATGGAATCTCTAATTGGAATAACATCTATAGTCGTGGAACCTGCATCTATTAAGACACAATCCTCCAAGAATTCTCCCAAAAACAACGCCGTGGATACCCAATTTGCAGCGGCTATTTTGTAGGGATTTTTTTCTGCTCTAGATATTGAATAATATGAATTATCAGTACTTATGAATCTCAGTTTTTCCACATCGAACGTTTCTTTTAAGGCATCTAAAATCATGTGTATGCCCTCTTTTTTTGTTTGAAAAGCGTCTGAAAGTTCTGCTGTAATAGTAATGGTAATATAATCCAGATCATCTAATTTAAAATTGTTTTTAAGAATAATTTTTTCAATAATCCTTACAAACATCAAACAAATATCGTGGACTGTTCTTTCCCAAAAGGGAAAATATTCTATATATGAATATGAATGAATTAAATCTTGATTTTCAAACATCAGAAGAGCTGCTTTAGTATTTGCTCCACCGATATCCAATCCCAGAAGCAACTTCGATCCCATACTTAATTAAATGATCCTATAGTATTTATTTATTTAAAAGTGGGAGTTTCGTATTTATATAAAGATTTGAAATGCTCTATGATATTAATGAGATTTTCGCCCGTTAAGGCATTAGTTATATAGAAATCTTCATCGGTAAATCCAAGAGCATTTTTTAAGTCTTCAATTTCAGACTTACTTGCTAAATCTTTTTTATTAAATACATTGATAATTTCAATATCTTTATCTTTGATGAATTTTTCTTTGACCTCTTCATATAGATTTATTTGAGACTCGACAGAGTAGCCAGATGCCGGTGTGGGGTCAAACACAAAAATTATTATATCGGAAATTAGCCTTAAAGCTAAAATTGCTTGAAGTTCTATATTATTTCTATCTTCCAAGGGGCGATCTAATATCCCAGGACTATCCATTATCTGGATCGATAAAGTATCAAAACGGCGTTTAATTTTTAGGTGTCCAAGAATTAGGCTTTTCGTAGTAAAAGGATATTCTTGGATTTCAATTTTTTTATTTGTAGAGATTTCCTTCACAATACTACTTTTTCCCACATTTGGAGCCCCAGCACATACTATACAAGGTTGAGAATAATCTATTGAGGGTATTCTTCTCAAATCTCCCCTAATACTGTTTAAATACTGTAATGTTGAGTTTTGACCCCTCATTACCGAGGATATCCTGCCAAAAGCAGACCTTCTCACCCTATCTCCTTCTCGAGGTTCGTTAATTCTCCTAAGTTGTCTCAAGTGCTCACGTTCAATTGTACGCAAAACGGGAATAACGCCGTTTAGTTTTCCTAAATTTAATTTCAATTTATCAACATCTACTAATAAGGATGCAAGTTCTCTATAGAATTCAGGCAACTCATCAATCATTGGAACCATTTTAATAATATTAAACAAGCGATCGGCAAGTTCCCCCACCGCAACTTTTATTCTTCGTGATTCTTTCTTTTTCGCTTTGATTATAATTGGGGCATTCTGAGAGACTTCTGCGGAGCTTTTCATAGCTCTTTTAAAAGCAATATCCAATAATTTCTGCGCATTAGGGACATGATAAAATTTGTTAAATGGATTCTTCATAAAACTCACTTTCCAATAAATAATAACTAATTAATAAAAAGAAGGAAAAGTTATTACATTTTCGATTCGATTTGAGAAATTTTTTTCTCTAATTCTGTAATATCATTTGAGAGATCCAATTTTTCTTTAGGAATCGATCTATAAATTTTCAAAACATAATCATATCTTCCTTTAACTCTTTGCAGTTTCCCCATAGTCTTTTCCTTTTCAGCTTTACTTAGGAGTAATTTTGCTTTCTGCAGATCTTTCTGAAGAGCTGGAGGTAAATCTTTCAATTGAGCGAGTCTTTGTTTCTTTTCTTTTTCCTTCTCGCTCATTATTTCTTTCACTCTTTGCTGGAACTGTTCCTCCTCTTTCTTTTTTAACTTTTCTTGTTCCCTTAATTTCGCAAGGTGTTGCATCTTGTATCTTTCTATGTTTTTTATCTCTTCATATAAAACATCTACTTGATTAAACCAGCCAAGAGTTTTAAAGATGTCAATAGCTTCTCTATAAAGTGATTTTGCGTTTTCAAATTCTTTATTATCCACTAATCCTTTTGCTTGGTCAAGTTTCCTGTTTGCCTGATCTAAGAGAAATTCTTCCTTAGTCTTTTTTTCTTCTTGTCTCTTGGATTCTTGAAGTTGTTTTACTTCAACTTTTTTCCTTTTCTTTTCCATTTCCGTCATAAGAGATTGACTATATTCTTCTTCTTTTTCCTTTTTGATACTTTTCTCTGCTCTCAACCTTAATTTCTTTCTTCTCATCTCAGCTTCTTCTAAGATTCGTTTTCTCTCGGGATCAACTTGATCATCTATTGTTTTAAGATAATCAGAAGTCGATTTTTGGAGTTTTTCTTCTCTATCATTTGCAGATATTTTTTTTACTTGATCATCAATTTCTTTACTTTTTATTGTTTGTTCTTCTTGTTTATTTTGAAGTTCTTCTCGATATTTTTCAATATTAGATATTTCTTTTTCTAATATTTTTACTTGGTTTTGCCACCCTAATTCTTTGAAAATCTCCATTGATTTTTCGTAGAAAAATTTAGCATCTTCGAACTCTTGATTTTTTATGCAATGATTGCCTTTATCCAACAGTTCTTCTGCTTCTTTAAAGAGTTTGTTTTCGCTTTCTTTTCTTTCTTTAAATTTTTTTAACCTTTCTCTTTTTGCTTCAAGTTCTTTCTGCTTTTGCTGTTCTATAGTTAGATATCCTTCACTTTCTTTTTCTTGTGAACCATATCTTTGGGCTTCAATTTCAGTCTTTTTTGAAATTTTTGGGGGTTTAGGTTCGACTTTTTCTTTAATAGATTTTATTTCCTCTTGGATTTTATCACATTGAAACCTATAATTTAATTTTTCAAACACAGAAAAAGCTTCTTTATAAAATTTTAGAGCTTGCTTGTAATTTTTATCTAATTCATGTTTTTTCGCAGTATTTATTAGACGATCTCCCTCTTTTTCCATGATAGCATTATCTCGATCTGGTCCACCCTCATCCTTGGAAGATTCAAATTTTATCAGATTTTTTACTCGCGCAATCTTCTTTTCTATGATCCCGATTTGTCCCGTATATCCTAATTGTGCATTCAAAGATTTAGCCTTTTTAAGAAGAACAATTGCGTGGTTATAATTCCTATTTTTGATCTCTTCTTTTGCTTGTTTTTCTAAATTGTCAGCTTCTTTTTCTATTTCCAAATCTGATTTATCCATATATATTAATTAAGAGAACTTCTATTTAAGAATATAGCAAAAACCATTGGGTAAAGAAGAAGGTTTTAGAGTATTTAAATAAATAAGCTTTTTTCATAAAATTAAAAGAATTTATATTAATTTTAATTCCTTAAAGTAAGGAAACAAAGAAAAAGAATGAGTTATTTTTAAAATGAATAAAAAATTTCAAGTTGCTGTTATAGGGGCTACCGGGATGGCCGGTCAACAATTCATGGAAGCGTTAGTTGGACATCCTTGGTTCGAAGTATATTCCCTTCATGGACATAGTAGTGTCGGCAAAAAGTATGGGACCTCAATAAGAGGATTTACAGGATATAAATATCCAGAAAAAATTAAGAATATTACGGTACAAAATACGGATGATTTGGATTTAGATTCGGTTGATATAGTCTTCTCTGCAATCCCCAGTAAACATGCGAGGAAAATAGAGGGTAAAATTGCAAAGAAAGTTCCCGTAATATCTACCGCATCTGCGTACCGTTATGAAGAAGATGTTCCTATCTTTCTGCCTATTGTGAATGGAGAACACTATAAAATCTTAGATATCCAAAAAGAAGAAAGGAATTGGGAAGGGTTTATCGTACCCGGTCCTAATTGTACTACAGTTGGATTATCTATATCTTTAAGCCCAATTTATAAATTATTCGGGGTCAAAACGGTTCATATGACATCAATGCAAGCAATCTCTGGGGCGGGTTATCCCGGTGTTGCCGCTTATGATATAGTCGCAAATATTATCCCTCATATCCAAGGTGAGGAAGAGAAGGTTATTAAAGAAACTAAAAAGATCTTAGCCACTATTAAAGATAAAAAATTCCTTCCTGCCCCAATTACTATTGATTGTAAGTGTAATCGCGTCCCTTCAATTAACGGACATATGGAAAGTGTTTTTGTCCAAACAGAAAATGAATTTGATTCAATACAAGAAATTATCGACACATTCCGGAATTTTAAAGGAGAAACTTATGATCTAAACTTACCAAACGCACCTGAACCACCTATTCAAGTTTGCGATGATCCATTTAGACCCCAACCTCGAATTGATCTTTCAAAAGGAGAGGATCCAAAAAACGGGATGAAAACATTCATTGGAGGAGTCGAAAAAACACACTTTCCGAATGGATTCAAATACACAGTCCTCAGCCACAATACAGAGTTAGGAGCCGGAAGAGGGGGAATATTAAGCGCAGAATATTTGGTTGCGAAAGGTTATATTAAGAAAAAATAGAGAGAGAAAAAATCTATTAAAATTCATGTTTATCAATGAAAATTGGTAAAAGTGTTTTTATCAGCGAAATGGTCCCTTTTTTTCGTATCATTTTAACAAGCGGCTTATTCGGGAAAATATCAAAATATTCTTTATTTTTAATTTTTTTTATCGTACTCATCTTAGAAAATAAATTCAGTCTTGACAAGTTAAAGACGAATGTGTTTAGAAAGCTTCTTAAAAATGTTCGATCAACTTTTAAAACTGTTGAATAGGAATGTTCACTCTCAATGAAGTTAGAATAGATGCTTTGTAAATCGTCATTACCTTTGATTATGTTGTTCAGATACTTTCTCTTTATTGATTTAATCTTAACAATAGTTCCATTTTCTACATCAATTGAAAAAGCTCCTATTATACTTGCTTTCAATCCATTTTTCTTCAATTCCTTTTTCTCAACATTTTTAATATCTGTTAGCAAGATCAATAGACGTTCTTTTAAACCAAGATTTCTTTTCCAAGAAGTAAATAGAAAGCTTGGAATCTCCCAATGGGAAATCTTTTTAAGATTGTAATTGAAGCTAAAAAGACGTAGAAAGAAGCGGACGAATATATTGTAAGGAAGAGGTCTCGGTTCTTGAAACCACTTTATTTCAAACCTTCTAATAGCAAAAATAATTTTCTGAAAAAATAATTTTAACACCTCTTCTTTCATAGGAATATTCATTTCAAAGAGATCATTAAAAATTTCTATTACATCCTCTTGGTTTAAGTAATAAATCCTCTCAACATTAAGTTTTACTTTTACCTCTTCCATTAAATCTTGTCTATTATACTCCTTATACAAAATGGCAAGCTGTTTTGGATGGAAGATCTCAACATTAATATTTGAGGAATCCTTGGTTTCTTTCATATTCGTTAACTTAAGTATTAATGGAAACCTCTGGGAGTTTAAATAAACCGCAATATTAAATTCAGGTAATAAATCGAAAAATTTCCTAAGGGCTCCTTCTAAATTAAAATTCCCGAAAAATTCTAAAAGTTTCTCCAAAAAAAGATACGCATTCGGTTTTGGAAAGATCTCAAAAAGTTCATTATGTAATATTCTTTTAAATGTAGAAAAGAATTTTATAGTAAATTCATCAAAAGAGAGCTTTTTAATTTCATTTAAGTACTCATTTAATATGGAAAGAGCCTCTTCTTTAAAGAATCTTAAATTAGCTATTCTAAGATCATACTCCTCCATTAGGAAGGCTTGAATTTTATCATAACTTGATTCTAAATTATTTAAATCAAGACCCTTGATTTTGAAATCATCTGGATCTATTTTCTCAAATTTCGTAAAAATACCCGCCTTCTCTGTTCTGTAAAGATATATCTCTTTAATTTCAGAAGCATCATCAGAAATAATTATGTCTAATAAATTCTGCTGATCGTTAATAAATTTAGGATAGAGAAATTCGAGTAAATAATAGAGAATATCCGCGTCGATATTAATTGGGGTTAGTGGGATGTTTATATTTTCCCCCAACGTCCAAGATTCTTCCTTCTGATCTACTTTATTGATTATATTGAGGAGCTGAGACCAAGATTGTTTGACTCCTTTTTTAGACATATTTATATTTCCTCCCATAAATCTAGCTTTTCTTTAAAATCTTGATTATAATAGGTTGAGATCTCTTTTAAATGAAAGTTCAGATCAGGCATCTTTCCTTTCCCGAAAAAATCAAATATTGAAGAAAGACACTCAAAAGGTTCGGGCGGACATCCTTTTAATTCTAATATACTTGGATTCTCCTTCTCTTTCTCTTTTTTAAAAAGGAATGATTCAGTTTTTATTTTTCGGAAGTCTGCCTCACGAGTACTTTTTATGGCACAATCTCCAAATAAAACAATATGTTCTAAGTCTTTTGGGTTATCAGGATCTTTTCCAGTTAAAAATTGGAATCTTTTCAAATATTTTAAATCCTTGGTTAAGTTTGTTTTAATAAAATTTAAAAGATGAAATGCTTGATTAAAACATGCTGAACATACAGAACCAGAATTTATTGAGGTATTAAGAAGGTCTATATCTTCTAATTTCGAAGGACATAAATTGACTTGCAGTTTAATGTTTTCTATATCTTCTCCTTTAATTTTAATATCCGATAATTTTGCGGGACCTAATTCCTTTTCACGAGCCCTCACCATTAGATCATTTTTAAATAAATTATAATCCATTGCTCGCATTGTTATAGCATCTACAGAAACTGCGTCGTGCCCAAGTACGATCAAATTTGTTTTTTTTAAATTTGAATCCTTAAAAATGAAAGGCCCAGCCTTTTCCATCAAATAAAATAAATCATTGATCACTAAATCCGGTTTTCTTACGGAAAAAATATCTATTATTCTGGAAGTTAACTTCTTTTTATAGCTATCTTGACTCTCTTCTGTACTGTTTGTATTATTATTACCTGAAATATTCTTAATTTTTTGATAGGAGTTTGGGACCATCGAATAAGAGCTTAATAAAGAAAGAGTAAAATCAAATAAAGGGTGAACATTAACTTGATTTAAAATAATCATTTTATCCGCCTTTAAAATACCCTCAGGGATTTCTATTTCCCCTTCACTTACCTCAACTTTGGTCATAATGCTAAATTTCTTTTCTACTAAATCTTGTCTTGAAATCTTTTTATCTATATAGAGATCACTATTATCAAGAACAATAAATTCAGCACCCAATCCATCACAAAAACTTTTAAGACCAATAAAATCAGCAACTATATTAATGGGAATATTTTCATAAGTATAACTTCCTACTAAGACCTTGCTTGCGCCGGCATCCTTACATTCTTTTATCAGAGCTTTTAAGGTATCCAAGTTAGTGTGAACGGGAAATCCTTGAGGGATTGATAAATTAATTTTAATAAACACTGTGTCTTCTTCTTGAATGAAGTTAGAGATGCCTCCAAGTTGTCCGATTCCCTCCTTTAAACCTTTTTCTGGAGACTCCTCTCTGACGATGGCGACTTCTGAATCTTTATGATCTGATTGACTCATTTTACTTGTTTAATAGAATTAAGTAGAAATTATAATAATATTATAATATTAGAACTTATTTTAAATTAAACTTATAAAGATAAGTTTAAAAAAGAGAATTAAGATTCTACTAAAGTGTTTATTAAGACATAAAAAGGTTTATGCCCATTTGGAGATTTCTAATCATTGATAGAAACTCATAGAAACACTATAAATGGGCACATATAAATATATCTTTCTCAACTAATTAAATTTACGGAGCAATCTCTTAATTATGTGTGAAATGGAGATTTAAGTTGTCGAAAAAATAGGAAAACTGAGATGATTACGATTTATGTTGATTCTGAATGCTCTTTTAACATTTCTTCATTTGTTTTACCCATTTTTATAGCAAGTTCTGCAATAATTGCATCTAAATAGGTAAAGGCAATTTGCTCAAATTGTGTTCCTTCAGGTGTGAGTACCGCAGAATCATCGCTTGGAGAACAAGCGTCTCTTTTAGTTCTTCCCTTTAATTTAATTGTAATGTCTCCCACTCTACCAATCATGGTTTCCGGATGGCTCGTTATGGATATTATGGCATATGGCTTTACGGTGTTCACATAATTCTTCAATAAACTCACCACAATTGAAGTGGTACCAGATCCAGAAAGAACAATTAATATATCTTTCTTTCTTAAGGCCGGTAAACTCGCGAGGTTTGTAATTATGTAGGTTTCAGCCCCTAAATGAACCAACCTCGTGGCAAAACATTGTAAAATAAACGCACTTCTCCCTGAAGCAAGAAGGAAAAAACGTCGATTATTAATTAATCCATCATGGATTGTATTAATAAATTTTTGAGTATACTTAAAATTCGCATCTAAATGTTCAATATTTTCTTTTAGATTCTGCATAATGAGTTCCATGGACTTGAACAAGATGCGTTTGGCTTTTCCATTTACATGCTGGCTTTCGGATTTTGTTTCTACCATATTTTACCAATTTTAATTCTATTTTTAATCCTATATTATTACTAAGACGACGATAAAAATATACTTTAAGAAGAAAAATTATTAACTCCTAATTAAGCTAAACCCAATATACCACTTTATTATTCGTATGATTATTTTTAAAGTAAGAGAAAAAACCAGTTTTCCGTTGAATTCTTGGCAGTGTTTTCTTAGTGATTAATTAACTATCATATCATCTCTATCCCACTCGAGATTTGGGGCGAATTAATCAATTCATTAAACCAAAAATATCAGGATATTATTAGAGATAGAGATCTGAAAATAAAAGTTAAAGATTTGGTTCACTTCAACCTGAAAAACCCAGAAAAAGAAGAATCAATTAAATTAAACCAAATGAACTTTAATTAAATGGGTAATCTTTTCTTATTG
>CAZZIC010000021.1:26260-34488 GCA_964653985.1 uncultured archaeon
TATTGGAAAAAATAAAAAACTATTTATTTTCGTTCTTACATTTAGACAATATGAATATTCCGGAAAGAATCATTATTGATGAGAAAATATGTGCGGGAAAACCATGTATAAAGGGTACTCGTCTTTCTGTTGATTTTATTTTGGAATTATTAGCCTCTGGTTGGAAATTTGAACAGATCCAAGAAGAATATCAAATTGAAAGAGAAGATATACTAGCAGTTCTTAAATATGCCTCAAAAGTGATAAGTGAAGAAGAAATATTTAAAATTTCTACATAAGACTATTCATCATCTCTAATTTTGTGATTTAATTTAGGAGAAATTTAAAATGTCTTTTAAACTAATAATGGATGAAAACATTCCAAATTCAGTAATATTTAGATTAAGAGAACTCAATTTTGAATTTGTCAGATAATGACGGATCTTGATAAGTGCCCTTCTGCAGTGATCAATATACTATTTAATGATTCGCTTCCCGGATATAAGTACGTGGAAAAGGTCTCCTTCGGTTTGAATGAGAGAGATCGGGTGAAAGGGATTTTATTATTAATATGATATGATGTTAAATTCAAAGAAAGAAGGTAAAATCAAAAAAAATAAATATTTTTTTTAATCGAAACTGAAATAGCTTATGTACTTTACTCTTGATACTTAATTGCAAGAAGTAAATCGTTCTTTGTAATCTTCTTGCGATTAGCATGCATGGTAAAGGACTTAGCTTGTTCAGTTAATGCTTTAGCAGTCTTTTCTAAGTGATCAATCAATAAATCGACTGCGTCTCGAGCGACAATAGTCGCTCCCTGCTGCTTCATAAGCCGCCTTATCGGGGACCAAGCAAACGTATGTTTCTTTTTAGCCATTTTTATTCCTCCACAATTTTATATTGTAAAAATTTCAGAATTTAATTTATTTTTAGATTATTTTTTTAAGTTCTTAGATAATAATATATCTGAAGAGGTATTTAAATTTATTGGTATATTGTGGTAAATAAACTAAAGAGAAGTGCAAAAAAAATTACGACAAAATTTATGGAAACTAATCAATTCATTAAAATATCAAATGTTTAATCATAACTAGATTCGATTATATGAAATAAATTTAATATTACTAAATTAATTGAGATCTCAATATTGAAAATATTAGTATTAAGTTATGAATTTATGGTAGGTAATGAACAATGATCATAAAATAGATAAAATTTCTTTAAGTTTATTCTTTATGTTGTAAATTAAGGATTTAGGACTTCAAAAAAGATGAATAATGGGAAAAAAATTTCATTTTCATTTTATAAAATTGACTACTCTGAGGATTCGATTTTATTTGAATCAAAAGAATGTACATATGAAAAAATTGGGGTTTTCTAACGGAAACAAGAAGAATTAATAATAAATAAAGAAAAATTTTAATTAATTCTCAATACTTATTTAAAGTAAATAGTTTAAATTACAAAATTCTATTATTATTGATGGTATAAAAAATGTCTCAACAATTAATGGTTCCAGGCGCTGTTGGCGTTGCGGTTAAATGTAAGGACGGTGTTGTTTTGGGAAACGACAGAAGAGCAACTTGGGGATACACAGTAACTAATAAATCTACAAAGAAGGTGTTTAATCTTACCAAATACATAGGCATTGCTGCTTATGGGTTAATCGGAGATTTTCAGATGCTGACAAAAATTATGAAAGCTCAAGCAAACTTGTATAAATTAGACGCCCGAGAAAGAATTACTACCAAAAGCATGGGAAAATTGTTATCAAATTATCTCTATTCCCGGAAAATGTATCCATTATATACAAATTTGATTGTTGCTGGAATGGATAAAGATGGTCCAAAATTATATACCTTGGACGCAATCGGTTCATTAATGCCAGATGATTACGGCACAGCAGGAACTGGAATGATGTTATCCTTGGGTATTTTAGAAGCGGAGTACGATTCAGAAATGACCGTAGCACAAGGCGAAGAGCTGGTGGAAAAAGCGATAAGAAATTCCATAAAAAGAGATGCAATGTCCGGAAATGGTATTGATATCCTCACCATTACAAAAGACGGAGCAACCGAAAAATTCATAGAGATTGAAGAATTAGGAGAATAAAATTTTTTACTTTCCCTATAATTTACTACTTATTCTATTCTTTACTTTAAGAACGTAAACATTATTAAACGATATGATAAATCATTAATTTAATCAAAGTTTAGTCATTTTAAAATTCAAATATAATTTTGTTTTAGACTCCAAAAGAATGAGAAGATTTCAATGAAACTAATAGAATATTCTTTTAAAGGACAGAGAGAAATTAAGGGATTTTCCAAAGAAGAGATCCTTGAGGTTAAGAGGAAAATATCCAAATTCAGGGAAGAAGGTACTGAAGAAGAGATATCCGATTATGTAATGGATTTATTCCCAGATAAGATTTTGAACAATTACATACAATATTTTGAAAGCATTCAAATATTTTGGAATAAGCTTTTACACCCCGTAGAATCTGATAGTAATGTAATTGAATATTATCATCTAAAAACTCAGATTCTCAATGAACTAAATCAGATTATTAATAGTTTGTATAATTTCCAATTAAACTGTCAAAATACCAAGAGATTTCTAAAAAAAAAGGAGTTCTTAACAGAAAAGATCTCCAAAATTGATTCTCTATCCAAAAATTATAAGGATCTTCAGCAAGATTTGAAAAAATCCACCAAGATAGAACATCCTGAGCTCATTCATGATGTTTCCTTTTGGAGTAATCTAAATAAAATTAAGAATCCAAAAATAATTTTGAAAGAGCTTCCAAAAGAGCTAAAAGATTGGCATGAAATCATTGAAATCATAAAGAATTTTAAATCGGAAGTTCATAAGGAAAAAAGAAAAAAGAATAAAGAAGAGATTCAGCAAATATCCTTTAGAAGTCTATATAATCACTTAAAAAGTGAAAAAGACGATAATCTTGAATTTTATTTGGAACTAATAGCTTTACTTCATGAAAATAACATAATCTCCATTAAGAATGAGTTTCAAAATGTGCTTAAGCGTAAAGAAATCCAAGAAAGATTAGAAGACTTCTTAAAGCCGCAAATAGTTGAAATAATAAAATCTGAATTTCAAGAAATTATTGGAAAAATCAATTCATCAGAGATAGACCTAAATATTGAGATAAACTCAAAAGAACTGACCTTGAAGGAAATTCTTAAAAAGAAACCCATATCTCTTCTTTCTAAGTTTATCAAGCTTTATTTTAGCTTTTTAGAACAACGTTTTTCCCCTCGTGATACTTCAGATGAAAAAATCTTTAATTATAAGGAAGTAGAACAGCAGTTTACAGAAGATATTCATAATTTAGAGGCTGCACTCAATAATATAGACGAGAAATTAATAGTAATATCCAACTTGATTAGTCCATACAATGAGATCTTAGACGATACTTTCTCCACAATTTCAAGTTTAAAAGATGATATAGCCCGAAAGAATGAGGAGTTTACCTTCTTTTTAAAAACGGTTCGGGAAGAAAATTTACGAAATGAAATTCGGAATTATATCTCAAATAAAATATCGGAAGTTAATTCCCTCATAGATGAATATCAAGATAAAACTGCTCAGATAATTAATGAAGAATTCCCACAACTAAAGGAGATTAGAGAAATATTCAACAGTTATAAATCCAAGATACAAGCGATTAAGGAAGAGATTCATGATAAACTGGATCAATTTGAAGAAAAAGATATCGATATTTATCATAACATACGACAATGGGAAAAAAATTTCAATAAGAAAACAAAGGAGTTAAATTACTTAATTTCTATTCTGCTTAACAAAATTGTGAAAAACTTTAGAGACTTAATTGAGGAGGAAGCTTCCTTTTTTAACGAGATCTCAGAGATCTCAATTAACACGGATAATTTACAACCCAAAATACCGCTTAACTACTCGTTATCGAAATCTTTAATTCAAACCCTTACGGAAAAGGAATTAAAAGAAAGAATTTTCGAATTAAGAGCAAAAATTAGCAAAATATCTGAAGAAAAAGAGCTATATGAAGAAAAACTTACACTTTTAGAAGATACTCTTGAAAAACGGATTAAAATAAAGGAAGGTATTTCGGTGTCAAATGTTCAATGTAACATTTGCAGGGAGGAAATTGACCTCACGAAAGATAAATATATTAAATGTCCTTTCTGTCAGGCAATATATCATTACCTCTGCGTAGCCTTCTGGCTTGAAAAGTATAACAGCTGCCCGAGTTGTCAAAACCAGTTCTTAGATCCCAATATTGGGCTATTCGAATCACAAGAAGAACTCGAATAGGAAATAGGAATATAAAGATAAAAGAAAATTATTCTTGAATTTTCTCATATTGCGAAATTTCTTTTCTTCGTACGGCAAAATTTGAATCCAAATATAAAGTTACTGCGTGTAGCGGTCCTTTTCTATTTGAATGGCAATGTGTATACCGGAATGGAAACTTTAGAGACTTAATTGAGGAGGAAGCTTCTTTTTTAGTGATTTCTTTAGGAAGAAATGTAAGACTATTGTAGTTTAATCTCAGATACTTTAGTTTCTGAAAATTTTAAAAATTAAAACATCTATTCTATAAAGTAGAACCCTTTTTTGAACATAATTTTATTAATTTTGATTAGATAACGAAAAAAAATATTATCAATGAATCTTATTTAAAAATATGATTTTTAAAAAATCTTTAAAAATTCCAGAATATCGAATAAACACGTTAAAATTAATCAAAAAAATTTCTGAAGGAGAAAGAGAAATCATAATTGAGGAACTAAAAAGCATTGAACCCCACTATATGGAAGTTAGAAAGCAAAAAATACAAAAAATATCTAAGAGAATTGAATTATCAGAAATAGAGGTTCAAGATTTACTCGATTTAATCTTTGAATTAGTCTTTATACTTTATGAAAAAATAAATAACGATATTGATGAATTTTTTCAACTATTTAAAGAAGCAATAGATGATGTAGATAATGAGGAGATCAAACCCGAGAACTGGAATAATTATTTTAATTTCTATAAAAGATTATTTTCTATCGATTCTATAGCTCTTATCGCTAAATCAAGAATGATAATCTCGGATCATGACCATCTTTTTACATCTGCCAAAGTCTATACTGACATCCGTCCAGTTTTTAAATCAGATCTATCTGTGGAAGCTAATGCTGCATTACTCTATCATAGTTTAAAAATCAATTATCATTCACATGATTCTCGGGAAAATAAATCGATATACTTTGCGCTTGACAAAACTGACTTGAGAGATTTAAAGGACATCATTGAAAGGGCTTTAATGAAAGAGAAGAATTTAAATAGATTATTTAAGAAGAAAGATTTAATTCTAATCAAAAAGGAGGAGGATTCATAATATGCATAAAACCCTTTATCGAGAAGGAATATTATTTGAAAAAAAACCAATTTTTTCTGATTGGTCACATCAAGAGGATAAATGTGATATTTCGGCAAGATATGGAACACCAACTGGTGATGAGATCAGATCTGAGCCGTCCAGATCTCAATATGAAAAGAAAAATAAAATTGGCCATTTATGGGAGGAATTAGAAATGATTTTGGAAGGAGATAAGGATTTCGAAATCCAAGAAAGAAGCAATAGTATTTTGAAAATGAAAGCTAAAAGGACGGAATCCTTTAATAATTCATTTGTCATGGGCAAGATATTTGGGAGTATTCTTCCTGTAAATTGTAGAATTGATCTAACCGTAAATAATATTAGGAAAGAAAATCCTCAAGAAGATGAAATCAGATATAACTTTAAAATAAGAGCAAAAAATGAATTATACTACATTGGGAAGTTGATTTTAAGAAGGGGTTAGATTTTCTTGGAAGCAAGTTGCTATGACTCCAGTACAGAACATGCAGAGATGCGAACTGAGGAACGTGTGTTGGATGCTGCGAGAGCCTATCAAGAAGACTTAACATTTGAAGAAGCCAAGCGAAGAGTATTAGAAGCTATTGAAGAATGTGATCTTATGGGTTCTATGGGAGTTGATGAAGAATCGGGTTTACCTAAGTATAAAGTAGAATGTAGATTACCAGAATCACGGAATATTTATATATCTATGTATATCATCTATGATGAGGAAAATAAGAGGAGAATGTTAAAATCAATCTGGACAAATTTTCAGAGATTAAGTCCAAATTGGAGAAATGAATAGAAAAACTTGTTGTTTTTAGTTTTACAAAATATCTTTTAGATTAAGAGAATGCGAAACTTTAACCATTAGAAAACCTTGAAATTGATGTTTTTATGAAACAATATGATATACTTAATAACTAACAGAAAAAGATTTTAAAAACTTTCCAAAATCTTCAAGTTGGATAAGATTTTATTAAGTATAAACATGTCTTGAGGTCCAATAGAATACTCCTCTTTTAGTTTGAAAGAAAAAAGTTATTTTGTAAATCCTTTCCTTTTCCAATTTTTCCAAAATTGGTTCTCTGTGTGTATCTTCGTGGGTATAAAACATTCCATTATGTTTAGTTATAGAAGAAATCTATTAAAATTAAATAATTATTTCTTAAATGATTCAGTATTCTATTCTTCAATCAGTGATTCTAAATTTTTAATAGGCTCTTCATCTTCAGAATCAATAATTTTTCTCACTTTTTATGTCAGTAAATATGATTTAGTTAAAATTATTATTAGATCTATTTTCTTATTCCTGAATTTTCACATATTGCGAAGTTTCTTTTCCTCGTACGGCAAAATTTGAATCCAAATATAAAGTTACTGCGTGTAGCGGTCCTTTTCTATTTGAATGGCAATGTGTATACCTGAATGGCCAATTGGATATTTTAGATTTGTCAATGTTTAAAATGTCTATATCTCGTCCAAAAATTTGTTTCCCACATATCGGACAGATAGTGAGTAACTTTTTCATGAGTAGATGTCGAGTTTCGTTTTTCATCTCTTTCATATGAATATTATCCCTATATTTAATTGAATAGTGAAAAGATAATTGAAAAGAAAAAATAAAGGCTAAAATATGGGTGTAATATCTTGATCTTATGTAAAAAGGTTATTTTTAGTTTCCCTTCTTGGAAATTTAAATTATCTGTAAAAATAAATTTTTTAATATTTTAGAAGGGAGTTATTACAATTTAAGATGGTCGTTTTGTTCGAATTCGTTCTTTCGGAATCTTTTTTAGGCGTTTGATTTCTTTCTCAAGCTTTTTCTTCTCTTTCATCAGCCTATCTTTATCTTTTTCCAACCTTACCCGTTGCTTCTTAATAGTATCCTTTTCATCCTCAATTTTGGATTTTTCCTTTTGTAGTTTCTTTTTCTCGCTCTGAATTCTGGATTCCATCTTATCTTTCGTCTTATTTAATTTCTTTATTTCATTGTTTAAGCTTTTTAACTCATCTTCGGATCTGCTTATTTTCTTATCTAAGGAATGGGCTTTCTTTTCCATAGCTCGCACTTTCTTCGAGATGTCCTTTAATCTCGATTCATCTCTTTTCATTCGTTTTTCTAAATCCTTCTTTTCACTTCTAAGGCGATCTTCTTGTTTCTTAAGATTCCTTTTTTCCTTTCGGAGCCTCTCGGTATCCTTTTTAAGCTTATCTCTTTCTCTTTTTACATCTTGTTTTTCACTCATTATTGCGTTTTTTTCTTTTTGGATCTTCTTTTTCTCGTCCTCTATTCTTGATTCTAAAGTATCTTTCTTATCTCGGAGTTGTTTTGTATCTCTCTTTAAACTATTAAGTTCATCTTCATAATTTTCAACTTTACGACTTAAGGACTTTTCTTTACTTTCTAGGGTTTTTACTTTTTTTGAGATGTCCTTTAAACGCGACTCAGCGCGATTTTTTCGATTTTCTAGCTCACTTTGTGCTTCCTTTACATCTTTTTCCTTTTCTTTTAGTTTCTTTCTCTTTTTCTTTATATAATCTTTACGAAGTTCCAAGTCCTCCTTTTGACGCTTTAAATTTTCTCTCTCTTCTTCCATTTTTCTTTTTTCTTCAGAAAAATGGTATTTTTCTTTCTCGATTTCTTTTTTTGTATCATCAAGTTTATCTTCTAGTTTTTCTTTTTTATCGTAGATATCTTTTGCTTCATCCCTTAACTCCTTTATCTTATCTTCCAAATCATCCGTCTTGTCCTTTAGTACATCTTCCTTTTTCTCTAATTTCGGAACTTTTTGTTTAATTTCTTTTATCTTAGAAGTTTGTTTCCTTTTTTCTTTTTCAAGCTCCTTTTTTG
>CAZZIC010000021.1:34588-36780 GCA_964653985.1 uncultured archaeon
GATTTAGAAGAAGACTTAGAAGAGCCCGAAAGTAAGACACCTATGGAACCCGCTAAATCTAAAACTCCAGCAGCTCAACAAGTCAGTGGAGAGAAAATTAATTTATATTTTATGTCCACAATTGGTCCTGGAGAGAAAAAACAGAAGTTATTGGTAAATACTGGAAATAATGTTACCGATATAAAAAGGACCGTGGGAAATATCTTTGGTCTTGAGCCGAACGATTTCCACTTGTCATCTGGCGGGGTCACAATGGATGAATCATCCCCATTAGGAGAATACGATGTAAATGACGGCGATGAAGTCCTTCTTATACCCTCAAGTACCGCGGGTTAATTCTCAAAAAGTTTGGAAAGAAGTTTTAATTATATCATATACTTTTTTTATTTTTTTTGCTCTTAAATCTTAAAAACTAATAATTGGTGTTAAATATAGAAGAAGAATCAAATTTTTTCAGCGAAAAACTAACAGAGGAAGAAAGGGAATTATATGACCGGCAATTTAGATTAGAAGGATGGTCACAAGAGATTTTAAAGAATTCAAGAGTCTTAATTGCGGGAGTTGGAGGATTGGGATGCGAAATTGCCAAAAACTTGGCGATGGTAGGTGTGGGGCACTTAGATTTGGTTGATCTCGATATTATTGAGCACTCTAATCTCAACCGACAAGTTCTCTTTATAGATGCGGAAATGGGTGAACCGAAAGCCACAGCAGCGGCGAAGAAACTAAGGCAAATCAATCCAAATATTACTATTAAGGGCTATGCCAGCTCTTTAGAAAGATTAACTCCCGAGCTTTATAAAAAAGCAGATGTGGTCATAGGAGGCTTAGATTCTATGAATGCCCGTCTTAATTTGAATGCTCATTGTGTGCGATTTAAAAAGCCTCTCATAGATGGGGGAGTTTCAGGTTATCACGGTCATGTTTATACAATATTTCCATATGAAAACGCATGTTATGAATGTTATCCCACACCAGTTGCCGAAATGGACGATATGGCAGCGTGTACCGTGGTTGGAATCCCAAGAAAAAGGGTACATTGTGTATTTAAAGCAAACATGGCATTTGAAGAAAAATTTGATGAAGAGCCTAACCCAAAAGATAGAAAAGATGTAAGTTTTCTACAAAAGGAAGCTAATGCTTTAGCGGAAAAACATAATTTTCTGCCATTATTTAAAAAAGAAGAAATAGTAGAAATTCTGGATCAACATGACCCTGGTATTATTACGATAAACTCAATAATTGCCTCTTATCAATCACACGAAACTGTGAAGGTGTTACATTGGTTGGCGGGAAAAGCGGGATTAGGGGAACCAATCAGAGATTATATAGTAATGAATGCAATGACTATGAAGAACTATTCAATTAAGAAGAATAGAAATCCCGAATGTTATCAATGCGGAGAGGATGTAAATAGAGAGGTTCTAAAAGTCGATGAGGGAAGTAAATGTCAAGAAATCATCGAATTGGTAAAAGGCAAAGGATACACGGTAGATCCATATATGGAACCTATACTAACCGTAATGGATTTTAATACGATTAGAGAAATCGATCTTGATAAAACCATGAAGGAAAATCGTATTAGGGATCTTGAACTATTGACCGCTGCGGGATTTAAAGAAGGAGAAATATTTATTACATTGAATATTATCTAAAATACATCTAATCAAGATATCAATCTTACTTTTTATACTCAATAACAAAATCAAAAACAAATTTATAATTGTCCTTATATAATATTATCAAAATCATTAGTTAATGGGGAAATAAAAAATGAGTTTACGTTCAAGAAGGATTACACAAGATTTTAGTGCTTTAAAGAAAATGAGAAAGCAAGGCACAATCGTTCAATTGGCACCATTTGATCAAAAGAAGAAAAGCATTGATCATTTAGCAATCACATTAAAAGGTCCTAAAGGAACTCCTTATGAAGGTGGGCTATTTAAATTGGAGGTAAAATATCCGCCCGAATATCCGAAGCATCCTCCATATGTTCGTATGCATACACCAGTATGGCATCCGAATTTTTGGCCAAAACCACATGAATATAAAGGGCAGAGAAATATTTGTCTTGCCTTGATCGATCCTGACTATATTGGCAAAAAAGGAGGGTGGAGCCCTTCAAAAACTATTGTGACTGTCGTTCAATCGATTTTAGCGATGTTGAATACAGAAGGGTATTTTGTGAATCC
>CAZZIC010000022.1:0-36778 GCA_964653985.1 uncultured archaeon
TCAAAGGATATTTTATTATAAAAAGAATTCGAAATGAAAATTTTTATATTCTTTTTACTTTAGAAAAGCAAGAATTTATCGATTTAGTAATGATTGATTTATTTGAATCATATTATTCTAATGTTTCAAGATTATTTATTAACAGTTACGAGATTCAATCCATAATCAAATATATCCAAAAGTCTATGAAGGGAGAGATTATAGTTAAAGAATTAATAGCACATAAAAATATCAAATCTAAAGAAAAAGATTTTGAAATAACTCGAACTTATACGGATAAACCTTATCAAGAGGCTTTTAATGAAGCTTTTAGTGAAGAACGGTGGATTGATAAAATTGCATTTATGGTTCATTCAAAAAATAATGAATTTAATAATTTTAGAGCATATATATCCAGAGAGACTTTAATTAAATGTAATGATAATATCACTCAATTTATTCAGTTAATTATTAGGAAATTAGTAAAAATCTATAAAAGTAATCAAAAAATTTTTGATAAGAGATCAAGAAGAGAGAACAATGGAGAAATTAACCCAATCGCAATAAAATATAAAGAAAGAGTATTTAAAGGAACTATATACAATAAGGAAGTAATAAATGTTATTTCTAATTTCCCGAAATCTTCATATACAATATATCATGGTAATCCATATTTGCACATTTCATTAGTTGATTATTTGGATGGTAGTTCATATGAAATTTGGATTTCAGATGAAGATAAGTTAACAATTATCCCTCAAATTAAAGCAACTTTTAATTCTTTATCTCGATTGTGTGAACATATTACACGAGAATTTTTAGAAGGTAATCTTATTGAGGTGTAATATTGAACGATATAGATGAGGAATTAATTGAAAATAAACTTCAGGAGATTAGAGAAGAAATCGATAATTATGAATTTGGATTATATGTAACTTTATGCTTTATTCATATGTTTTTGTGGGATAATAATACAAATGATATCGATGAAAATATAAAATATTATATTGGATATAAATTTAAAAATGAAGATGGAAATGATTTAACACCAGATATAGGTATTGATTTAAATAATGACACCGCTATAATTGGTGAGTTAAAAAGATCTTTTCCTATGGATAGGGATCTTTGTATTGAAGAATTAGAAGATATAAATAAATACGACATACAGCTTTTTGGTTGGGATGATGATTATGAGAAGTGCATGGATGAACAAGATCTAGTTATAATTACAGATCAAAAAGTTTCAAGAAGAATTCGGAATATTTTAGAAGAAAATAAAATTAATTATAACAATTTTTCTAGGAGATCTTCCCTAATTGAGTATAGTAAAGCTACAGGAAATAAAGAAGCAATTTTTTTTCGTGTAGAATGGGGAAATGCACCCCTTTTTAATGATATACAAGATAACTTGAGAACTGGTATAATTGTACAATTAACTTATTTGATTGAATCAAAATTAATCAAAATAAAATTTTTGGATGAAAAACCACCTGATATATATTTAATGGGTATTTTATGGGATTTAATTTTTCCTTCTCTAATTCGCGAAGAAAAATGGCAAGAATCAAGGAATTATTCCGTTCAAAAACATATATTAATCGATACAGATGTAGAAGAAATTCAAAAATTATTAATTGAAAATTATTGCCATGATAAATGTCATAGACTTATTAAAAGTAATTGGATTAAACAAGCGATGGAAAAATTTGTAAAATTAGATTTAGCTGAAGATCTAGACAATAAAAAATATCAAATTAAATTTAGAAAGTTGGTAAACGTTAAAGATAAAAGAGACTATTTTGCCAGGAGATTATTGAAAAAAAAATTAAAAAAAAAACAATTACCAGAAGATCAACTACCTTTAACAAAATTTTTTTAACCATTTATTAAAAAAGAATAAACTTCTCCATATGAAAATATAATCAGGAAAATTGAGAAAAAGTATATTAAAAAATGAGCATATAAATCGTTAAAAAAGGAATAAATTCTCATGATATATAGAATAGAATCATCCATTTTTTTACAACAACTAATTTAAATCCCAAAAGGTTCCAAATGAATTATAAACCAATAATTAACGATTATTGGGGCTCTCCTCATCTCTCTGATCATTAAGTTTAAATAGCAAATTAACATAATTAAGAATAGGAAAAAAAGTCAAAATCGCTTATATCAAAGCGAGATTTCAAAAGAGATCCTATCAAAAATATCCCCTATAAAAATTTTTTTGGGCTATTAGAAAGCCCGAAATTAATTTCCTATTAAATGGTTTTACTAAACCTCAATTTATCGGGATCTCTTTAGACTTTTTTCCTTTCTTTTTTTTCTTTTTGACGAACAAATAAAAACCTCTTTTTAAAACTAAAATAAATAAAAAAACGAAAAAATAAAAAAACTCTTCTTCTTCATTAAGAAGAAGAGGGGTTATTTTTTCTTGATTGTGGGAGGCTTGACGAAATAATATTCATTTTTTTTAAAATACTCGTACTTTTTATCGTAGTCATCAGTCGGAGTGAGGGTAAGCTCTCCATGAAACGCCTTATTGATGAGGAAGTCGTGCTCACACTCTTCCACGATCAATTTAGCGATATCAAACAGATACCCTTGTAGGGTGGGAAAAAACTCCCAATATTCATAGATCGAGGGCGTGTCTTCCCTATAGGTGCGTAATAACTCCTTTTTATCTTGGAAAAGCTCATGGCCGTCAATTAAAAGGAGCAAGATTTCGAGTTTGATGGTATCGACCCTTATTTCGCTTTCTGCGGTCTCGACCAACACGGACTCGATGAGGGCGAGGAGGGAAAGGTTTTTGACGGCGTATTCCTTGATGGGGCGCATTTTTATGTTCGCATCGGTCTTTCGGCTGATGGAGGTTAAAGAACCCTCATATTTAACAAAAGTCATCCTGCCTTCTTGAAGATCATAAGTTAAAGGCGAAAGATAATCCTCAAACTGATAAAAGATCTTTTTGTAAAGCCCCCTTCGCACCATCTCCTCATCCATTGATTCGAAATCTCCTTGCCCAACAATGCTCCCTTCCACCTCGACCTTCCTTTTATACCTGGTTCCCGTATAGATTTTTAGCGTGTCCATTTTCTTTTTTGATAAGCCAATTCTATGGTTAATATTATTTTTAAGCATATACTCTTATTTATTTTTGTCGTGTTTAAATAAGCACGGAGTGCCAGTTTTTGCAATCATTTGAATAGATATTCACCATTCAATCAGTCATCGGGGGTTTCGGTATTCTCGGTGCCAAATAAATCATAACCTCTCAACAATTCTTCCCTATAATGTTTTTTGGTAAGAAAACGAAAAACTCGGTAAGCCCCTCAAAATGGAACGTTCTATTATTTAGGAAATTCTTACATTGTAGATTATATCTTTGACAGGAAATTATAGATCCAAGAAATCAATCCAAATATTTTTTTTATTATCTGTAAAATATATTTGCGATTTCAAGATTTTCCATTCCAAGATACAAATAAATTGATGATTTACTGGAAGAAGAGTTTTAATAAACCTCAATGAACATTAACATTAAGAAGAAGAGTTTTAATAAACCTCAATGAACATTAACATTAAGAAGAAGAGGGGTTATTTTTTCTTGATTGTGGGAGGCTTGACGAAATAATATTCATTTTTTTTAAAATACTCGTACTTTTTATCGTAGTCATCAGTCGGAGTGAGGGTAAGCTCTCCATGAAACGCCTTATTGATGAGGAAGTCGTGCTCACACTCTTCCACGATCAATTTAGCGATATCAAACAGATACCCTTGTAGGGTGGGAAAAAACTCCCAATATTCATAGATCGAGGGCGTGTCTTCCCTATAGGTGCGTAATAACTCCTTTTTATCTTGGAAAAGCTCATGGCCGTCAATTAAAAGGAGCAAGATTTCGAGTTTGATGGTATCGACCCTTATTTCGCTTTCTGCGGTCTCGACCAACACGGACTCGATGAGGGCGAGGAGGGAAAGGTTTTTGACGGCGTATTCCTTGATGGGGCGCATTTTTATGTTCGCATCGGTCTTTCGGCTGATGGAGGTTAAAGAACCCTCATATTTAACAAAAGTCATCCTGCCTTCTTGAAGATCATAAGTTAAAGGCGAAAGATAATCCTCAAACTGATAAAAGATCTTTTTGTAAAGCCCCCTTCGCACCATCTCCTCATCCATTGATTCGAAATCTCCTTGCCCAACAATGCTCCCTTCCACCTCGACCTTCCTTTTATACCTGGTTCCCGTATAGATTTTTAGCGTGTCCATTTTCTTTTTTGATAAGCCAATTCTATGGTTAATATTATTTTTAAGCATATACTCTTATTTATTTTTGTCGTGTTTAAATAAGCACGGAGTGCCAGTTTTTGCAATCATTTGAATAGATATTCACCATTCAATCAGTCATCGGGGGTTTCGGTATTCTCGGTGCCAAATAAATCATAACCTCTCAACAATTCTTCCCTATAATGTTTTTTGGTAAGAAAACGAAAAACTCGGTAAGCCCCTCAAAATGGAACGTTCTATTATTTAGGAAATTCTTACATTGTAGATTATATCTTTGACAGGAAATTATAGATCCAAGAAATCAATCCAAATATTTTTTTTATTATCTGTAAAATATATTTGCGATTTCAAGATTTTCCATTCCAAGATACAAATAAATTGATGATTTACTGGCAAAAGAATATTACTATTACCAAATAATTACAAAAAAAAAAATATCTATTATTTTCTAACTTCATAGAGTTAATTTAAATTTCAAGTTTCCTCTAATTTTTCAATCCTTTTTAATTGGATTAAAGCAGATCCTAGAAAGAAAAATCCAATTGTAAATGATATAGAATTAATAAAAACTACTGCCAAATTCGCAGTGACAATTACATTAAATGCAATACCAAGGAAGAAACCTGCTAATACAAATAAAGTCAATATTTGTCCATAGGATGGTAATATCTCTTCAGTCTTCTTCTTTCCCATAATGAAATTACCTTTAAGAGTTTAGAGTTGAAAATATAATTTAACTGACCTATTCTTTTTTGATTTTAGTATCAATTATATCGGTTAGTTATAGATTATAATAAATATCAATTTTTAAATATATGTCTTTGGCACTCGAGGAACATCCTTGAAACCCAAAAATATAAGTTCTAGGAGATGATCTCCAGAAAATCTTATGAGAAGCAAAAACTTCATCTATATTCATCAATATTCTGTTTCTTAGCTACTCTCATAAATGTGTGTAAGAATAATGGAGACGTTAAATATTCGAGCATAAAAATTTGAGATATTGAATTATTATAATATAGCGAGACAATTATAATATTATATATTTTAATAACCTCTTATTAATCAAATACTCTAATAGAAGACAATATCTTAATGTTGTATATCCCAATTCTATTCATAAAATGAATTTTTTCAGAGAGTTTTTTGCTTTAAAGAAAGCCCTTTAAGAAGATATTAATAATAGAACCGTTAAATCTTCTAATATTAACCAAAATTATTTCAATTCAAATATAAGAAACTAAAAAAAATCAGAGATAATTTGTTATTTTTTCGTTTTTATCAATATCCTCAATATAACAAAATGACTGGGGAGCATTGAAATCAGGGAAAATTTTGTGTGGATCAATAGGGTTTTTAAAAAATTTTAGGTCTGATATTTTGATGGCTAGACCTTTTTCTCTGCCTTGAAAGTAATTAAAAAACTCTTGTTCATCAATTCCTGAACTATCCTTGTATTTTTCCCATAAAATTTCGGGATGATCTTCGGTTACATAATTGAACCAAAATCGAGCGACGATTTTTTTAATGGGGTAAGTAGAGTAAATAAAAACCTTTTCTAGTTTATCATAATTCTCTTTTTTACAAAGCGACTTGCGAAATTCATATTCTTTATTACCTTTTTTAATTTCCTCCACATATTTAGGTTTAATTGAAAGTAAAACGTTCATTAAAACCACCTATCTTTTTAATTTTTAAATAATTTTCATGATCTATTTTAGTTATTGATTGGGGGGCTCCTTTTAAGATTTTATCTTATGAAAACTCTTTATAAGTATTAGGAAACGTGAATTTGGGATAACTAAGAGTTTAGTTTAACCAAATTCCACTCTCCCACCCCGAATTTATAAGGGATTTATAAAATATAAGGGGATTGAAATTCATTATTTAATGATCTTTCGGTAAAGAGGGCAAAACTCATTAAATTATAACACATACCTTTTTCTTTTTATCAACCATCTATAATATAGATAACGGATTTCGTAAAGAACAGTGATAAAATGTATGAAATCTGTTAAAAAAGTACGAAATATTATTAAAAAATAAAATTTTAGGAGGTAATATCTATGGAAGAAGAGAAACATAAACATAAAGTCGCTGAGGATTTAGAAGTTGTAGAGGAATTAGATACGCGAGGTTTATTTTGTCCCGAACCGTTATTTGAGGTTAAAACATTATCGGAAACTCTTGATGTAGGACAATGCTTTAAAGTAACCGCGGATGATCCCGCTGCCGAAGAGGACTTAACTCGCTGGGCGAAAAGAACCGAAACAGAAATCCTTGATTTTGTTAAAGAAGGAAATGATCTTATCTTTTATTTTAAGAAAAAAGAATAGACGGAAGAAAGGAGCATAATGGATTTACATTTAGAAGTTCAGTGTGTAAAGGCACAAAAACCGAGCAAGGCTGAATTTCCTTACAATTTTTATTTTTTAACCAAAAAAGATTAATAGAAAATCAATATATAAAAATTAGGTGTGTACATAAATGGATACATATTTAGATTATCAAGCGGCAAAACCAGTAGATGAACGTGTTCTCACAGAAATGATTCCGTATTTTGACGAATTTTTTGCAAATCCAGCCTCATTACATAATGATGGGGACTTTGCTACGAAGGCTTTAGTTAATGCTCGTTCGAAAGTAGCGGATTTTGTAAACGCATCAAACCCTTCAGAAATCATTTTTACTTCAGGTGCGACCGAATCAAACAACTTGGCTCTCATCGGCGGAGCGGAGAGGAACAAAAGAAACGGCAATCATATCATCATATCCGAAGCTGAACATATCTCTATTTTAAACCTCGGAAAATATTTAGAACGAGAAGGTTTTGAGGTGGATCGTGTTCCCTTAGATCAATACGGAATGATACGGCTTGAAAAGCTTAAAAATCTTATTAGGGAGGAAACCATCTTAATCTCGATTCAATTGGCAAACAATGAGATAGGAACAATTCAGCCAATTGAAGAAATAGCAGAGATCGCCGATGAAAGGGATATAGTATTTCATACAGATGCGGTTGCTGCTCAGCCTTACGTTCCGATTGATGTTCAAAAAGTTCCAGTCGATCTTATAACCTTATCTTCAAACGATATTTACGGACCAAAAGGAGTAGGGGCGCTTTATATGCGAAAGGGACAACGAGTAAATCCTTTACTTATAGGTGGAGGGCAAGAAAGAGGCATCCGATCTGGATCAGAAAACATGCATGGTATCGTAGGATTTGGAAAAGCCGCAGAGATTATGAAAAGAGATATGAAAAAGGAAGCAGAAAGGATGAGACTATATCGCGATAAATTAATCGATGGAATATTAGACCGAATTGAAAATTCTTATTTAAATGGTCATCCCGAAGAGCGTCTTCCCCATAATGCGAATCTTAGATTTGATTTCATTGAAGGAGAATCTCTAATTTTATCATTGAAGGATGAGAAGATAGCTGCGGCAACAGGTTCGGCATGTACTTCAAAAACTTTAGAACCTTCACATACATTAATTTCTTGCGGATTGTTGCACGAAGAAGCTCACGGAAGTTTATTATTTTCATTGGGAAGATTTACTAAAGAAGAGGACATCGATAAAGTTTTAAGGGTTTTACCCGAGATCGTAAGGAAATTAAGGCTCTTATCTCCCTTAACACCTCCTGAATTGATTAAAAAATATAAAGAAGAGGTGCAATAAGAAAGAATGAAATCAACTCAATATACAGATAAAGTTATGGAACATTTTCGTAATCCAAGAAATGTAGGGACCATCGATAATCCTGATGGATATGGAAAGGTCGGAAATCCGGTATGTGGAGATTTAATGGAGATTTTTATCAATGTTGAGAAGGATGAAAGTGAAGAAGAACGAATAACTGATATTAAGTTCAGAACATTTGGTTGCGGAAGCGCGGTTGCAACATCTAGTATGGTGACTGAAATGGCTAAAGGTATGACTCTTGACGAAGCTTATAAAATTACCAGGAATGATGTCGCAGAGGAGTTAGAAGGATTACCACCTATAAAGATGCATTGCTCGAATCTCGCCGCTGACGCTTTACATGCTGCCATTGACAATTATCGAAAAGAAGGACCTTCTGAAGTGGAAGTAGAGCACGTTTCTTGTAAAGCTCCTGATCTTCAGGTGATTTTAGGAGTCGATGAATTTTTAGGAAAAGGGGTTCATAAATCCGTAGAAGATCTCTCTAAATTCAATGAGAGAAGAGTGTTAATACAAGATACTGGAGATGAGTCGCTAGAATTAGCTTTGGAATTAACAAACCATACGGGAAGGGTTATCGTAGTCACATCCTCTAAATCAATTCCAGGCTCACAAGAGTTGAAAAAGAAAATCAAATTTTCGGATGTTAAGATCCTGAGACAATCGGAATTACGAGAGATTGAAGGGACCAATGACGTTGAGAAGGTAATCGTTCACGATTTCGATGAAGACGAGAAATATGAGCTCTTTGTTGATGATGTAATAATACTTGAGAAAGAAGAATAAATTTAATTCATTTTCTTTTACTATTTTTTAGACTTATTATATTAGCTTGTTTTTTGTTTGTTTCTGTTTACTTAATATATTAATATAGTTTTTTTTCCGATTCGATAGTGTCTGAAATGGCTTCTCTGTTTAGCTTCCAGCTTCTATTAAGCCCATAATAATGTGAGACTTAAGATTTCTTTTGAAATTTTATAAATTTTTGATAGTTCATTTCTATTGTTTTAATACAAGGTGAATCTTAGTAAGTAAGTGATTTTACTAAAAAAAAGAGAGAAAAAGATTTATAACCCATTTGTTTTCGTATTCTCTTTATACCTCAACAATATGATAGATATACCCGTCGAACGCTAAGAAATAGAGATTATTGTCCTTATCCACTCCGAATGAGGGAATTGAAAAGTCGGTATCTGCAAGAAGTTCATTGTTGGTTACGGTATTTCCATCGTAAGACAGCGCCCAGATATCTCCTGATACATAATCCCCATAAATATATTCTCCAACAAGTCCAGTCAAAGAACTCCCTCTGTAGACAAAACCACCAGTAATAGACTTTCCGACTGAACGTCCATATTCATATATCGGGAGGGTTAAGCCAGTTTGATTGCAACTATCTGAATTATAACAATGTTTCCCCTCCATTATATTCCATCCATAATTTTTCCCTGCTTCTACGATGTCGATTTCCTCCCACGCTTTTTGACCTACATCTCCAGTCCACATAGTTCCCGTTTCTGCATCAAAACTAAAGCGCCAAGGGTTTCTTAATCCATATGCAAATATTTCCTCTTTAAAACCTTTTGTATTTCCTGCGAATGGATTCGTTTCTGGGATTCCATAAGGATCGCCGGAATCCACATCAATTCTCAATATCGATCCTAATAATGTTTCTCTATTTTGGTCGTTTCCTTCCGGATCTCCTCCACTCCCTCCATCTCCCAATGCAATGTAAAGATATCCAACTGGGCTAAAGGCAATTTGTCCTCCATTATGATTTGAATAGGGTTGTTTAACCTTTAGTAGAATTTTTTCACTTTCTTTATTAGCCTTATTCGGATCTTCTGAATCAACTTTGAATCTGGAAACTATTGTATCCTCGTCTACATTCGTATAGTCTACATAGAAATATCCGTTTTCTGTAAAATTAGGATGAAATGCAAAGCCTAAAAGACCTCTTTCCCCGAAAAAGGAGATTTGATCGACTAAATCCAAGAATAACGTTCTCTCCGAAGTACTTTTCTCATTTTGAAAGGTATATATGTTACCTTTTTGTTCCAAAACAAAAAGTCGATTTGTAGCGTCATCTGGATCATATAACCCCACGGGTTGAGCGAAATTTAGGTTAGGAAAAGCCCTTTCGACTTCATATTCCACATTTCCCGTTTGATCTCCATTCATTATCCCATTTTGGGTTAAAAGGATAAAGATTCCTATCCCTGAAGCCACAACAATTACAATAACAATGCAGAGAGTGAAATTAAAAATTATGTGTTTTAGGTTAAAGATTTTTGTGACTAAATCCTAATAAATGGTAAATAGAGGGCTCATATAGTTCATGAATTATTATTCTTTATCAAAATGACCTATGGGATATCAAGAATTCTATATTATGGGATTTAATTCATAATAATGAACTTTATATGAAATATAATTTTATAAAAGTTATGAGGTTGTGAATCATAACATCACAACAAAAATATAAAATTAAAATAACTAATCTAAAAAGTGAAAAAAACAATGGGAACATTATCAGAAAAGGAAGTAAATGAACTTCCTAAAAAATATGAAACGGTACCATATAATACATTTTTTAAATTATGGTATGCATTACAGAAAGCGCTCCCTGATGATCAAAAAGGAGAAATTCTAACAAGGATTGGAAGAACAATAGGCAGAGAATTTGAAACTGAGGGAATCGAAACAATTGAAGGTTTTCTGGAGGGATTACGTGAATTTTTAGAAACACACTGGGCGATTACTGATAATGCGAGAGTTAAAGCCATCAGAGATAATGAGGGAAATGTTGTTAAGATAAGAGCAGAACAAGATAGTTGTAAGATGTGTTTTGCCAATACTTATTATAGAATCCATGATTATGGCTCTCCATCATGTATGTTTCCTCAAGTGATGATGGGAATTCTTTCAAAAGTGAGAAGTAAATTCGGTTTTAAGAACCTAAGATATGAAGGCGTTCAGAAAGGCGGAGTTGGAGAATGCGGTATGATCTTCAACGTTAACTAACCAATATAACTCTAAATTTTAAGATTTTTTACTAAATATTTATTCTTCTTATTTATATTCTAATTTTCAATTGTCTAATATAATAAAATGAAATCTTTAAATCAACGAAATCAAGGAAAGGGTAGAGGCTGAAAATTTTACATTTAGTAGTCATTTAAGATTTCAGAAAATCTAACTTTTCCCCGCAACTTGGACAAAAGTTTTTTAAACGATTCATATGATACCCACAGTACGGACAAAACAGTCCAGATCTCTTTTTCATACTAGAAGGTTCGATATAAGCTTCTTTGTACTCCTTCCTAAATTTTTGTGAAGCAAAAAGAGCAGTTAATAGACAAACAAGTAATGGAGATAAGATGATCATAATTATATCATTAATTATATAATAGAGCAAAAGCATAGGATAGTTTCTTGTGGTCGGATTCAACCAAATTGATAGTTTCGGACTCCAGAAAAGACCCATTATAAAATTTATAAATGAATCTAAGATTATAATTATGAGTGAATTAAGAATAAAAATCCCCAAAATCCTCCAAAACGCGCCTTTCTCAATAGCCCGGGCCGATGATATTGTCCCTTTTTCCAAATCCAAATTATAGGTAAATACAGTAAATACATAAAATCCTAATATTATAAATGCAGGAAGAATGAAGAATAAAATCCCGAAGGGAACACCCAAACCTATTAAAAGAATTGGAATCAGTATTTTTACATTAAATGCTTTTTTAAATTCAATCCAAAAATCAGCATCTTCTTTCATATATCGCTTATAAAGATAGGTTCCAACAGAGCACATACCGATGACGATAAAAACTAAAGAAATCGCACCTTCTAAAATAATTAATGTATAAATGGTGACAAAAAATCGGAAAAATGTTTGAATATATCCAGAATAATAGTTAGTGGAGTTAGATTCAATGAGTTCTTCCAATCTAGATCTCAAGTCTAAAACGAGCCATTCCAGATCAGCCAATAGAAAAACTCGTAGGACAATACTAACAAGGGAAAATAATGCCAGAGGAAGAATGATTTTTGAATAATTTTTGGTAAATAATTTGAATCCATCTCTTAAGATATCTCCAAATTGTGTACTAATTAATCTCTTGGGTTTTTGTTCCATATGTTATTTTATGCAATATATCAATAAATATCTATGCTAAAATCAGATAATAAGTGTCTTAGTTTTCATAGGTTTTTAAGTCCAATAATTAACTAGTGAGATTCACTGAATTTTTGAAAATTTCAGATTTTTAAGAGTTAGCTTTGAGAAGAAAAATAAACCATTAGATAAAAAAGAAAAAATAAAAGAAATCTTAAGGGTATTATGTTTTTGAAACGTATTGGAATATTTGGTTTAGGGCACAAAAAAATATTTAGAGCTCTAAAATTTCAAATCCATTTCGCTACGCCATAAGCCATGAATATTACAATAACTTTCCGAGATTATGGTTCCTGGTTTCTCCGTTTTGAAACGGATCGTTGCTTCAGGATTGCAATATACTGTGCTGGTGTCTGGACCTTCAACAGATGCTCCGTGTGCATTGAACTCCGCCTTTCCGAGTTCATAAGGAAATTTTTCTCCTTTTGGATGGAAAAGAACTTTTATCCATCTAATATGATGTTCGGTAGTGTTTGGATGGCCAATTTCCTCTCCGACATGTAGTCTTAAGGTTATTTCCTCTCCTTTTTTGACCGACCCTTCAACAGAGATTACGGGTACATGCTTTTCCTTCTTCCAATCCGCAGTTTGATATAACTCGTTATAATCAACCAATTTGATTCACTTCTTGTTTTTATTTTATTGCTTAAATACTAAATTTGATAGAATATAGATTACATTAATTTTTAAAAATTAGTTTAATAAAATATTAGAAAAAATTATGGTAATCTCAGAACAATTAATTTTATGGCTAAAGCTCCTTGTAAAGAAGATGGTAATAGAGCTAATCTAAAATTTCTTTTTTAAAGTTGAATAAATAATTTCTAGCACACAAACTTTTATATTATCTATAAAAAATTAAAATAAATAACTATTCAAAAAAAATATAAGTGGGTATTAAAAAAATGACATTAGGTAAAATCCCTATTGATCTTTCTAAAATAAAGAAAGATAACCTGGATAAACAGATTTTAAGGGCTGGAGTTCTTGCTGAATTAGATGCAATTAATCTTTATGAACAAATGGCTGATATGACAGATAATAAAGAATTAAAACAGATCCTTCTTGAAGTTGCAAAAGAAGAAAAAGAGCATGTAGGAGAATTCCAGACACTATTGCTTGATTTAGATAAGCAACAAGTAGAAGAAATGGAAGAAGGTAAGGAAGAAGTAGAAGAACTATTAGGAAGAAAATTTTAAGGAGTCATAAAAAGCTCTAAGAAATTTATCATTTCATTTTTTATTTTACATTTTCTATTTTCTATTATCCATTTGGGTTTTTGTTAAACGATTAAGATAAAGGGACAGAAATTGAACATCTTTTTTTTATTGGAATTTAGTCTAAATAGTTAAACCAAATAAGAAGTAAAAATAAATAGTCGGATTCTTTTTCTTTGAATAGTTTTAGTAAAAAAGGTAAAAGGATATAACTGAATGTTTTTTAAAAAATTTAATAATGCAGTATTATGGAAGAAAATTGAAAAGCTTAGGAATCTGATTAAGCAAGTTAAGAAGTTTAAAGCTCGAAAATGTTTCCGTTGTCAAAAAGATCTAAACATATATGATTTTCTTAGCGATAACTATATGGATTATTCTGCGGCAGAACTTCTCGCTTTATGGCAGAATCCATTATTAGAATTTTATTGTTGTGAATGTTTTAAACACCTAAAAAAGAACGAACTCGATGATATCGGAAGAATCCTTGGAGCGAGAAAATGTGCTGATTGTGAAAAGGAAATGGATATCTATAATTTCAGCAAATCATATCAAGGATTGAATATCGAGGAACTGAAAGATGTTTGGTTAAATACAGAAAAAAAGGTCTTCTGCAGTAAGTTCTGTAGAACGCATTATTATAAATCAAGACATTAAATAGCTTCTTTACTGTGAAAAAACAAAAAATTAAAAAATAATGATAATTTTGACTTTTTCTATTGTTTAGAATTGAGCAGAATTAGTAATCTTCATTTTTTATCTTTGAGGGAATTTCCTTAATTTTACTGGCTATTGTTCTTCCTAATTCCTCTCCTTTTTCACGCTCCTCATCTGAGGGATAGCCCTTAAATAATAGAGGTTCCTCAATATCCCATTTCATATTCTCTTTCAACTCATCAAAATCTCTTTTAGCCCCGCCACTCCAACCGAAGGAACCAAAAAACCCTACTTTCTTAAATCTCATTATTTTTTCCTTCAGGAGTTCCATTACATATTTCATAGGTGGGAACATCCCATATTCATATGTAGGGCATCCGATTATTAATCCCGCTGATTTGAATACGTCTCGAAGGATAAATGAAGGATTTTCATTCGGAACTTGATGGACATGAACTGGAATTTCTAATTCGGCAACCCCATTCAAAATCGAATGAAGCATTGTCTCGGTATTTCCGTACATACTGCCCCAGATGATGGTGATTTCTGGTTCTTGAAAATCCTTGGAATAGTTAGCATATCGCACATACTTATTAATAATAGCATTAGGACTTCCTCGCCAAATCAATCCATGTGATGGTGCAACCATACTTATATCCACTCCCGAAAGTTTTTCTATTGCGTTTAATACATTGCTAGAAAATGTTGCGACGATGTTTGCATAATAACGGAGAGTTTGATCTTCCCAATAAGGTTTAATTGCTTCCGGTTGTTTATCATCAAAAATACTTCCCTTATGAATTCCGAATGATCCAAAAGCATCACTGGAGAAAAGTATTTTCGATTGTTGTTCGTAAGTCACCATCGTTTCTGGCCAATGAACGTTTGGGATTTCAGTAAAATGCAATACTTTTCCATTACCTAAGTCGACTGAATCTCCCGTTTCAACGGTCTTTATGTTCTCTTTAATTCCATAAAATCCATCTACTAAGTCTGCTCCTTTTTTTGTAGTAACGATTTGAGCATTTGGAGCAATGGAACGAAACATATAGGTAAATCCAGTGTGATCTGGTTCCAGATGATTTAGAATAATATAATCTATATCCTCTGGTTGAATGGAAAGAGATTTCAAGTTTTTCATTAAAGTGAGAGCTGCCCCACCCCATTCTCTTACTAACTCTACTAAAGCGATTTTTTCTCCCTTGATAGCGTACGCATTTAATGCTACACCTTCTGGAATTGGCCATATCCCTTCGAATAGATCATCTGTGTGGACATTCGCACCAACCCAGTAAATATCCTCTGAAAGCTTAATAGCTGTAATTCTAATTTCACCTTTAACTTTTAATGATCTTAAGATTTAATCAGAATTTAAAAACTTAATTTTAATGTTTTATAAAATACTGAAAAAGCTGTAATATAAACGCTATAAAAAAGAAGAATAAATGGATATTAATTTTAAGGTAATTTTAAGGTAATTTTCTTTTTTTAAATAGACTTGTTGATTCAATAGCTACAGTTTAACCACTTTTTTAAGAAAAGAATCTTTTGAAGCATTACATTTTGGACAACAATAATCGTCCGGAAGGTCTCTGAATGTGGATTTTTTTTCATCTTGGTCATAAATATAGTTGCAGATTTTGCATAGATATATAATTGTGGTTTTAGTCATTATTCTTGTTGTTGTTTTACAATACTTATTCAATTTGTTCAAATTCAGATTTTGGAGTTCCACATTCACAGCTCCAATCTTCTGGAAGATCCTCGAAATCTTCATCCTTTTTTGCCTCGTCATATTTATTGTGACAATTAGGACATTCATAGATGTGAGCGTCAATTAACTCTCTTAGTTTTTTCTCCTCAACTTTAGATTCTATATTTTTCCTCACATAAGGTACGGCCTTTTTGCTTTTTTCTCCAAACAAAATTGCTCCTTTAAGTTTATTATCTTTTAATATGATTTTTTGATAACAATTATTCTTTTTATCCGCTTTTTTCAAGATTTCCCATCCACCGCCAAGTTCTTCGGAAGGATCATAAACTCCTACGGAGGTAAGATCAATTCCCACGATCTTAAGGGTAGTTTGAGGGGTCGTTCCTGTATACTCTTTCTTCTCTTCACCAGCAATTGAAGCTGCCGCGATTTTCGATTGTTCCATACAAGCGGGTATTATCCCCCAAGTTTCCCCTTTATATTCTACACAATCTCCAACAGCATATATATCTTTTATACTGGTTTCCAAATACTCATCAATGATGATCCCTTTGTCCGTTTTAATGCCTGCTTCTTTAGCAAGGTCAATTTTAGGGCGTACTCCCGCTTGAACTAAGATTATATCAGCAGGATATTCTTCTCCCCTCTCCAATAAAATTCCACTCACCGAACCAGAATCGTTAGCTAATACTTTTTGGGTCTTCGCATCCAATTCTACCTCTATTCCCATATTTTTTATTTCTTCTTTTAACATATTACCGCAGTCTTTATCTAACTGTTTAGGTAACAATCTAGGAAAAAATTCAACAACACGAGTATCTAATCCCGTTATCTTTATTTGTTTGGCAATTTCAAGCCCTAAAAGCCCTCCTCCAATAATTATTGCTTTTTTACAATCATTTTCATAAATGTATTGCTTAATCTCAAGAGCATCATCAATATTTCTCAATGTAAAGAGCCCTTTACCCTCCATTTCTTGAGCATTATCTATTGGAGGTATGTTTGGAAGACTTCCAGTCGCTAAAACCAACTTGTCATAGTCTATTAGATTATCTTCTCCCTCAATACGAATCTTTTTTTGATCGGGATCTATTTTTGTAATTTTTTTGTCTAAAAAGGTTCCAATATTATTATTCTCATACCATTCTTCCTTAAATACAATAAGATCTTCAATTGTTTTTTCCTCACTAATTAACTCTGGAAGCTTGATGCGTGTATAGTAATCATATTTTTCATCGGAATAGACATGAATTTGGGAATTCTTATCACGATTACGGATATATTGGGCTGTAAAGATACCCGCTACTCCGTTCCCAATAATAACTATTCGCTTCATAGTTTAAGTAGATTGTTATTCTTATTTTAAGTTATGTTTAATAATATATGAATAAATGAAGAAATCTTGAGAAAAATTTTAAAAATTTGAAAGTGAGACTTTGAATGGTTCAAATTCAATTACTTGTTGTATTTTTTGAACTACCGAGGGATCATTATAGAGTAAGGTTTTCGCTTCCTTCTTGGACGATGTTTTTAAGATGATGGTTCCAAAAGGATTACTCTCGTTTAATGTGGGACCTGCTAAAATTAGTTTATCTTTTTTCATTAATGTTTTTAAATACATATAATGTTCCTCCATTACTGCCATTTCACGCTCGTCCGGATCTGTTATGAAATCTTTTCGAAAAGGTTTGATGATTGCAATGAAGTATTTATGTTCTGTCATATATGATAAAATATCTCATATGTTAAATAATTCTTAATTGTTTTGAGAGCTGAAATGGAGGAACATGTTCGCAATCATTTTTAAATAAATTCAAATTCTTTTCATAAACATGAGCGTATCAGAACAGAAAAAAAATAAGAAGATCAGAAGAAAGATAATTAAGATAGACAAGGATTTATGCACGGGATGCGGAAAATGTGTTATTGGGTGTGCCGAAGGAGCCCTAGCAATTATAGACGGAAAAGCAGAAGTAGTAAAGGAGTCATTCTGTGATGGTTTAGGAGCTTGTATAGGAGAATGTCCTGAAGGTGCTTTAGAGATAATAGAAAAGAAAGCTGAAGCTTTTAATGAAGAGGAAGTGGAGGAGCACCTAAAATCTTTAGATAACGACAAAGAAAGGTTATTAAAAGGAAATTTAAATAAAAAGAAAAAAGCACATTCCCGTCAATGTTCATGTCCTTCCTCTAAAACAATGGTATTCGACAAGGAGTGGAAGGAATCATTCGATTCTGAGGAGATACCATCAGCCTTGAGACAATGGCCAACAAAATTAACATTAGTAAATCCAGATGCCCCTTACTTCAATAATGATGAATTAGTCTTAGTCTCAGATTGTTCTCCGCTGGCATATGGAGATTTCCATAGAAAATTCTTACGAGGACGCCCAATTGTAACAGTCTGCCCAATGTTAGGATTAGGAGAAGAGGAATTACAAAAAATTGAGGAGATTTTAAGAGTTAACCCGATTAGCAAATTAGAGCTAATTTTAATGGAAGTACCATGTTGCGGTAAAATCTCCTTTTTCATTGAACCAATTTTGGATTCAATCGATCGTGAGATTAGGGTAAAAAAAGTAATAATCGGAAGAGACGGTTCAATTAAAAGAACTGAGTCTTAAGATATCAATCAAGCTTATTCAGAGATCATTACTTTCTTTTTAATTATTTTTCTAAGCGCCACTGAAAGTGTACTTTTTGATTTCCCCATCTGATTTGCTAATTCTTCCAAGGAAATTTTTCTGGGGACATCAAAAAACCCTTCCTTAATCGCTTTTTGTAACATTTTTTGCTCTTCAAAGCTCATTTGATTTTTCTGACCACCTAATTCTTTATGGGAAATTCCTATCTTGAGAAGTTCAAATTTAAGGCCTTTCTCTTCGAAATCAGAAAGTAATACATCTATCCCTTTTCGAGAGGAGATTAAATTCCAATATGCCCATCCCTCCTCAACTTTCACGGGAAAATCGATTAAGACCCCACATTTTATTGCAGCATTAAGGAGATAAGGATCTTTGGTTTTCACGTTAAATTTTACCCTATTGTCCTCTCTTTCTAATATATTAAAATCCCTCACGGAGTTATGATCTTTTATTTCTTGGACTATAAGCTCAATATCCCAATGTCGTATCTCAATAACGGCATTTCCGATGGATTTCCCGAGATCATAGGGTAAAAAATATTGAATTTCCATTTGAATATCATAAAATTTTTTGAATAATAAGTTAAACCAAAGTTTTCTTGGAAATTTGATTTTTATTAAAGCAAGTGTATTATCCGTTTCTGACTCCATTGTAGATGAAAAGGATGTATAAAATTAAAATCTTTTAGTTCCAGCAACAATGTAGTTAAAAGAGTCAGAAGCATAGGATATAGTTACGACGGGAAGCATGATTTTAAACCTTATGAGGAGGTTAATTATGAAAAAACTATATATATATATTTATTTATATAGGTTTGTTTATAGAATGTAAACTAAGAGAGTTCTAAGTTTAGATCATATGAACTTTGATAAGTTTAGAGGATGTAAACTTAGGATCGTTATGTTTAGATAATGTAAACAAAAGGTTAAAATAATGATAGACGCGTCCTTATTACCGATCCAGAAATGTTTGTTGTTTTTGTATCTAATCAAAAAGATGAAAAGAGAATGTTATTTTCAGGAGGTAAAAGAACATCTCAAGAGATCAAAATCACAGGTGTCAGTGTTGTTATCGAGTTTGGAAGAATCGGATCTGATCTCGAGGGAAAATAAAAGACCCCAACCCATATCGATCACTTCATTAGGAATGGAAACGGTAAAAAAAGAAATTTTACCTGAGATTGAGTTTTATTATTCGCGCTTAAATAAGGATCGGATCAAAAATCGACCTGAAAAGAACATGGATCGTTCAAAGCCAAAACTGAATAAAGGGAAGGTGATTTCTACCTACTTAATGATATTACGCCCCAAAATACTTGAAGATTTAGACCTTATTTCCCAATATATTACCGCAGAAGCGTTAGAGGAACTTACAAGTTCACTTACCGAGACCATCGAACTTTCATTACATAAGCTTTTCAGATCGCTTAAGTTATAGAAAAAGTTTAAGACAAATTCGGTTTTAATTAAAAAAAAAAGATGAGGTGCCACCGAGTCGTAAGTTTAGGATTCACATCTTCATTATCAAGCGAGTATGAAGTCATTTGAATCATTGTATATCAAATGTTTATAAAGAAAAAGAGTCAAGGACCCAAAAATAAAGTACTTTATTTTTAGACTAGACTTTATACTAAATTTTTGGGCACTTCTTATTTTAAAGCGGTCCAAAATAAATCCTCATAACTAGATTTTTAAACCTCCCCATTTATCAATTTTTATATGTAGATTATTACGACATACATTATGAATCAAAAGAGTCCAAATCGAATGAAAAAACCTCCCAACGATATGAAACATTTTTATAATCGATATTTTTTGAATTTTTGGGAGATTAAATATAACTTTTTAAAAAAGAAACTTGAAAATTTCGATTCTCTGGATATCCAATCAGAGCTCAATATTGAAGATGATTTTGATCATATCGATAAAAATTTCCTTGCTTTTTTAAAATTCGAAATCCATTTTTTAAAATTCCAAATTATTGAATCATTGTTTAGCTTAATATTTGCTCTAGAGGAAGGAGATGATCTTAATCTGTGGTTTAATTTATCGTTTCCAAAAGATTCCAGCGGAAGAAGTTTTGCTGTCTATGACAGGATATCAGGATTTAGTAGAAATTATTCTATTAAAGAATTCATTAATAATAAAAATTTAGGAACAGAAAAAGAACCATATGAATTATGGAGACATATCTTTTTCCATGGAATAGAATTTTCTGAATACGATAAAAATTGGAAAGATATCCAGAATAATATAGAAAAATTATTTTATAACGTCTCCCGCCACCGCGATGGTAATAAGAGGTTATAATTTTCGAAACACAATCCCCAGAAAGGAGAAGGTCTAATTCCTCTATAGCAGAGCAAACAACAACAGTAAGATCCTTCACTTTTTGCCATAAGGATTCGAATGAACAATGTAAACAAAAGGTTAAAATAATGATGACGCCCTAATTGAATTTATAAGTATATATGATATAGGATGCTAACACGCCTCCCAAATCGGGGATATATAATAACAAATATAACGGATTAAAAATGGCCATAATCAAACCTGGAACTAATCTAAGTAAAATCAAAAACCAGATTATCCACTTCCCCCGCATACGGATAGGTATGAAAAGAGCTAAGAATGTCATATCTCTGTCCATATTAAAGTAGAGCATAAAAGATATGACACCCAAGAGAGCCCCTGAAGCTAATCCATAAGGAACTAAATCGGTCATTCCAAATAGGGAATATAGAGGAAACCAAATGAGAAAATATACTAAAGCGGTGAACAAAGCACAGAATGCATAAAGTTTTAACAAAAATGAAGTTCCAAATCTTAACTCTATGAATTTAATAATATTATAGAAGAAAAAGAATAATATGAACAAGAAAAACAAGCCAAAAAAGCTTGATGAGTAGCTAATAAACAAGGAAGTAAAAAACGTCCATACCCAAAAATTTAGAAAACTAAATGAACTTAAGGCAAGAATATGACCAAGGCCACCAAGCGCCAGTGCAAATGTTACAATGGAAAATATAAAAATTGCGAATACTAAGAATTTGGTTCCTCTCGTTGAGGTGATCCCTAAAATCGATTTTTGAAAATTTGCATTGGAACGCTTCTTTTGCCTTCTCATAAACTTTTTAATTCCCTTAGATTCTTCTTTATAATCGGAGAGTGTAACTTCCTGGTATCGTGATTTTGCTCTATTATTCACAGGAACAACAGGTACATGTTTTAACTCAAAAGTACATTCATGATTTTCAGGTAGTCTATGGTCTTTACAATAGACATGTCCGCAATATTTACACTTAAAGGGAAGGTACCCCATTTCTTCGCCACAAAACTCGCAATGAACCACTTGAATCACTAAAATAATTTTAAAATATTAAAGAAGTAAATGTTCTGTTAATTAATAATAATTAACACATTTTCCTTCATATTTATTATGCTTATTATAAATAATTGACTTTAACAAAATAAAACCTTTCATTATCGTGGGATATAAAGCGAAATTTCTGGAATATAGATGTTTAGAAGGGTAAAAACCAAAAAGATCACCATCCACAGAGTGATAAGAAAGTATATTCCTTTATTCCATTGAAGAATATTCTTTCCGTCTAATATTCCTAGCGGAATTAAATTAAATCCGCCTAAGATGAAATTTAAAGCGGCAGCATAACCCATAAATAAGTTAAGAGGATGTAAAGTCACTGGAATGTAAAATGAGACTAAAAGTAAAATAAATCCATAGATGAGATTCACCATTGGACCTGCAATTTTCGTTAAACCTGTTTCTCTATTTATTTTATCAAGCCCCAGAACCACAACTGCTCCGGGTAATGCTAATGAAGGCAACGCTACAGTATTCAATAATAACGATGATATTCCCATTATCAATCCTACAATGGTTATTATCATTCCAAAAGTAAGAAGTCTAAATTTAGTCTGTAAACCGAAGTGTTTCGCAACTTGCCTATGCCCAAATTCATGAAAAAGGAAGGCTGTTGTATAAAAACCAGCTAACATGAAAATAGCCCATGTTAGATTTAACTGAATAAGTTGTTCATTGTAGAAACCAATAAATCCGATAATAAAGATGAGAGCTGCTCCAACTAAAATATGTAATGCCTCCGACTTATATGGAAATAAAATTCCCTTAAATTCTATTCCAGATTCGGGCTCAAACGCATTTTCTGGTACATATCTCTGCTCTCTATACCATGTAAAACTTCCATCTGTTGTACCACGTCTAACAGAAGATTGTCTACGGGTTGTAGATGAATTATCTTGTCTTTGCCATTGCTGATGTTGAGTAGGAGTTGTTTCATAATTAAATCCTCTAATCTGCTCGGAACCATTATTTTGCATGAGCATTGATTCTCTGACCAAATTACATTCATGATCTACTGGATTTTTATGTCTGGCACAGTATTCTTGCCCGCATTTTTCACAACGGTATGTTTGATTAAAAAACTCTCCACAATGATAGCATTTATTATCCATTTCTCAAGTTCTCCTAATAACTTTTCTATTAAATTAAAAAAATTTAATAATAAAACTTTAATTGTTTTTACTTAATTGTTTTAAATGAAGTAAATAAATGTTCAGAAGAAGTTAAGAAATCCAAAATATAACCTTTAAATATCAATACTATTATTTTAACAAAACAACAATCCCACGAAATACCTTATATGTCTTCCCCCGTATCTGTTACAGATTCCGTTTTCAGTACCAATACATTAGTATCGAAGTGGTTCATCTTAATTCACTTTTTCATCATGTGGTTTAGTTTTCTGGTGGTCCTTTTAGATATATATTTTTTCTGGAACCTTTTCTCCCCTAATTTAATCACAATCTTTATTCTTTTACCTCTTCAAATGATCTTCGCTTATTTTACGCTATTTTTCTCCTCATTGTTTCTCTCGAAATTTTTATTGATTATAGTTAATTTAATTCATAAACCGAAAGAAGGCATCTTTAAAAGAACAAAACAGGATAAAGATTACTATTTTTGGAGTCTTAGAGCTGTAATAAAAAAATGGCCAATTTGGTTAACAAGATTTGTTCCCCTCCACATTGCTGATTACCTATTATATAGGTTTTTTGGAGTCAAAACAAACTATTCAAATTCTCTGACTGATTTTACAATAGATTCTGAATTTATCGAGATTGGAAAAGGGGTTGTTATTGGGAAGGGGAGCTTTATTAAATCTTCAATGATAATTGGAGAACATTTAGTAATAAAAAAGATTCTTATAGAAGATAATGTTATCATCGGGTCTCAATGTTATATATCCCCTGGAACTCATATAGGGAGAAAAGGAATAATCCTTTCTTTTACAACTACTAAAATCAATCAAAAATTAGATCCAAATTCTATATATGCTGGAAGCCCTGCCAAAAAGAGAGATCTCCACATTAAAGATCAATTTTCGCTATTTAGTGAAGAAAACATCTTTTATGCGCAAGAAATTAATAAAGAGAAAGATCTCTTAAATGATAAAAATATAGAAGATAAGTTTGTCAAAAAAGTCCCTACCTATGTTGCTATATTCCTTGTTATCAATATTGTTTCCTATAGCTTCCCAGTTATTATCTCCTACTTTTATTTTAAACTTGCTTTCCAACCATATTTTATAAATTCTCCTTCTTTTAATCAAATTCTTATTGATCCGATAAGGCTAATAGTATTTCTCATTACTCCTCTTGTATATCTTTTATTGTATCTCACAAATCTCTATTTGATGGTCTTAGTTGTAAAAGCTATTTATCGTTTCATAAGTCGGAAAGATCTTGACAAAGAAGGAGTTTTTCATTGGTCCAATAAATCGGAAGCATATGAACAATATTTCATACGTTCCTTTTTAATTAGATACTTAAAATGGAAAGTCCAGAGATGTCCTTTTCCTTGGTTAACTAAACCTTTTTTTAATTATGTTGGGAATTGCTATTTTGGAAAAGGTACCGTCTTAGAAGATATGCACATTGCCAAAGAATTTCTAACAGTTGGTAAAAATTCTTATTTAGGAAAAATTGTCATGACTAATCATTTATGGGATAAACATCTGATTGTAAAAGGGATTGAAATCGGAGATAATAATGTCATTTCAGATGGGTCTTGTATTTCACCAGGAACGAAAATAGGGGCAAATACAAATCTCTATCCCTTTACAATGGTACCGAAAAATACTCAACTAGAATCAGAATCTTCATATTATGGTCTTCCCCCCAAGAAGATTGAAGAAGATAATTTCTTGAAAATTCAAAAAAAGCCACAAAATCAAGAAAGTGAAAAAGAGGAGAAATAATGCAAATCGACTCTCTGGTAACAACTAATAATTTTAGAAGGCATCGATTTAGATATTTAAATATTATTATCTTATGGTTGTCGCTTTTTTCCTTAGGTATTAATATCCTTTCTTTTATAGAATTATTCAACAAACTTTTTCCGCCACTTCTACTGCTTATTCTTCTTCCATGGGCAGGTATAATCTTTTTTTTGGAATTTCTATTTTTCACATTATTCTTTTCAAAATTGTTCTTAGTATTAGCTAATATAATTAAAAAACCTAAAGAAGGAATCTTTGAAAAGAATATTTGGGACCAAGACTATATGTTCTATTGTTATCGGAAAAGCATCAAGGAACTTGTCCTTAAATTTTATAACTATTTTCCACTTCCATGGATAAAAGTCCTTGTGCTAAAACTATTTAACATCAAAATTCCCACTAATTCAGGTGTTTTAGATAGCTATATAGACAGTGATTTCATAAAATTCGGAAATGAAGTGATTTTAGGAGAGGGATCTGTTGTCATGAGTTCGATGATTATTAGAGATACTTTAATTGTAAAGGAAGTCATAATAAAAGATGGCTGCACTGTAGGGGTTAATTCTGTAATTGCTCCTGGAACAATAATGGAAAAAAAGTCTATACTTGGAATGGGAAGTTATACAAAAATAAATCAAAGACTTGAAGAAGGCTGGATCTATGTAGGAAAGCCAGCGAAAAAGCTCTCTAAGCTCACAGAAATATAGGTTCAATTCTTCAAGACGGAAAAAGTGACTATGAAAAATCATTAAAAGAATATTATCAAAATTCTTAATACAAAATGAATATTCTAGATGATATTGAGATTATTGACCAAGATGTAGAATAAATGGAGCCGTTAATAAAGAGGAGACAGAGAAATATGACTGAGAAAGTTTACTGCGATGTTTGTGATGAATATGTTGAACCCACTAGGTTAAATTTTGAACATAAGTACCACGAGCTTCTCTTTTTCATGGTAGTCTTAACATGTGGACTCGGATTCATTATCTATCTACTTTTAAAGTATAGAAAAAAGCCCCATTATTGTCCAAATTGCGAAAAAAAGCTTATTTTTGAAGATTAATCAAAAACTTGTATAAAATCCTATTTTACCTTAACCTTCATTTCAGACTTACATCGTGGACAAGTTTTATCTTTTTCGGTAAGATTACTTTTCATGAGAATTTTTTGGTACTTACAACTCTTTTTAGGACATTTTAAATGATATTTTTTTAACTTCGATGTTTGACTTTCTTTTTTATCAATTTCCTCACTTTTATCACCAGTAGCTTCTTTTTGTTCTTCTTCTCCCGCTTTTTCTTCCTTCTCTTCTTTCTTTTCTTCTTCTGGCTTAATCCATTTATCTAGACTCATTTTTTTTCTCCAAAAGTCCTCAATATTAAAAATAAAACCTAAAAGAAAAATATTTTCTGAAATTTAGAAAATTAATAGAAAGGTTCTTTTTTATATCTTTTTTTAGAAATATTTGAAATTCCAATATTTGATGTACCTTGAATTAAAGCAGCTTAAAAAAAGGAAATAAAAAGATTACTTCTTCTACAATTTAAAGTTAGAATACTTGTTCCTTTCCAGCAATCAATCTTTCTCGAAGATCAATTATATTTTGTTTACTTAACTGCTCAGCTGAAACTTCTTCCGCAATTTTTCTTAGACTGTCAAAATTTACATTATTTGCGGGAATTATTTCAATGGAATTAACCCATGGATCGGTTATTGGTCTTCCAATTTGACTTAACAATTTAACATGAACTTCTTGAATATCTCCTTGTGCCCTCTTGTGGATCTCGCGCGACATTGTATTTCCAAGAATATTGTATAATTTCCCAATATGATTTATAGGATTCTTTCCACACACTGCTTCTAAAGACATTGGACGACATGGTGTGATAAGCCCATTTGCTCGGTTTCCTCGACCTACTTGACCATCATCACCTGCTTCAGCAGATGTGCCAGTAATTGTTATATATATGATGTCTTGATCTAAATTATCTGCTGTATTTACCGTACATGTCACTTCTCTTTCAGGAATAATCTTAGATGCTAAATCTAAGACTGCATCTTTCATTTGATTTATATAGTTTGAATACTCACTCTTATCTTGGATATATTTACTTACCATAGCTGCTGCAACAGTTATGTCTATATTGTTCCCAATTCTTCTACTCATAACCTTTATATCTTCTCCTGATGCCTTGCATTCATTCTTAAATCTATCAGAATTTAGTAAACGCTCAGCTTCAAGGGTTATTTTTTCACAATCTGATAAAGGCGCATATCCTACACCGAAACTTGTATCATTAGCTAATGGAACACGTTCCATAACATCCGACTCTTCAAACACTCCAGTAAGATCTATAGAACCTGGACGTACAGCATAGTCAAACTGGATATGTTTTTCCAGATCCAAGTTTCTAAATATATCGGAAGTAACCGCTCTACATGCATCTAAACAGATTGGGGCAACTGGGATGTATTCTAATTTATCATCTTTAAAGATTTGATTTATTGCTCTTCCAACAATAAGAAATTTTTGAGGTTCTAAGATCAAACCGCCGCCAAAATCGGGTTTAGCGATTCCACCAACAAGTGCTGCTTTATCAACATTATGATGGTAATATCTTCCGAATTGTTCATAATAGTACTTACAGAGTGCTCTTGAACAAGCATCTGCAGCTGCATCGCAAACTGAATCAGGGTGCCCGACACCCTTTCGTTCCACAAGTTCGGGAAAGTTGCTTTTTTCTATTGGTTCAAATGAAGCTTTATTAATCTTAATCATTTAAAAATCATCTAATAGTATCAATAAGTATCTAATTTAAAAACGTGAATTAAAAATGCTAAATAAAGAATTTGTCATTTTCAATGCATATGATGCATATAAAATAAATAAAAATATGAATAATATGAAACTCAATATAAATGAATATCATTTTAAAATAGTATGCATTTAATGCATATAGAGATTTAAATGAATGACTCAAAATTAAAAATCGTAAATTTACCCGATCCGAAGACACTAAAAGTAATGAGAGAAAAGCTCAAAATAAGTCAAAAAGAATTAGATGAAAAAACAGGTATTCCCCAATCGACTATATCAAGAATTGAAAGCGAAAAAATTGATCCTCCTTATAGCAAATTCAAGAGAATATATGAATATTTAGCTAAAGAGAATGAGAAAAGAAAAGATGCAAAAATTCGAGCAGAAAATATTATGTCAAGAAAAGTTTATAAAATCGATAGTAAATCTAAAATTAAAGATGCGATTGAACTTATGAATAAACATAAGATCTCACAGATCCCAATTCTTGAGGATGGTAAAAATCTCGGAAGTTTAACATCAAAGAAGATTCAGAAGCATATAACTGATAATCCAGATTTAATGAATTTAAAAATCTTGGATTTAAAAGAGTTACCTTTTCCAGAAGTAGAAAAGACTTGGAGGGTAAAAGATATCTCGAATTTACTTATTATTTATCCCGCGGTCTTAGTAAAAGAACACAATAACTATATAGGTATAATTACAGATGCCGATGTGCTAAAATATAGTGAAGAAAAATAAAAGGATCAATTTAGAGAAATAAGTTTAAAAATTATATTTAGGTTATAATAAATATCAAAAAGGAAATAGATAAAAATCATGTTCCCACCATCAATTCATATAGTTTTTAATTCAAAGGAAACTGATAGGATCACAGAGCCAATTTTAAGACATAATCCAAATAAATTATACTATTTCATTGCGTATATTCGCAAAACTGATCAAAAAGACGTTAATATAGAGTACTATGAGAATAATACTTCTTTATTAAAGGAAAGAATCCCCTCACTTGATATTATTCAGAAGGAATTAGATTATACTAATTATATTGAGACTATTCAGCAATTATCGAAAATAATAAAACAAGAGAGAGCAGAGAATCCCGAAGCAAAAATTTATATTAATATTGGAACGGGTTCGAAAATCACAGCTTTAGCATCTGTGGAAGCCTCAAAGTTATGGAATTGTGAAATTTATTATGTTTATTCCACTCATTATGATCCTACAAGTGATGGAGCTCAACATAAAGGAAAGATGATAATCAAAACACCAATAACCTTTCCTATAAAAAAACCAAATGAGAAGTTCATCATAATCTTAAAATTTATTTACAATTTAATTGAAGAGAAGTATAAAAACAAAGATTTAAGCAATATAAAAAGAAAATATATTTATAAAAAGAATTTAGTGGAAAATCTTTATGAAGAAGGGCTTTTAAAACTTAAAAGTAAGCATAAAAATAAAAGGAAACTTAAGAGCAGTATCTACATGAAAAGTCGGAAATATCTCGATCCTTTAGAGGATGATTTAAATTATATCGAAATATCAGATGATAAGCGGAATAAGAAAGTATATCTTACTGAAACAGGAAAGGAAATCCTACAGATCTTTGAATATTTAATCTGAAGATTAAATCACTTAAGGATTAAGTTTTTTTATTTAAAATAAGTAACCTAGATATATAAATAAAGAGTTGGGAAATTGAAAATGGATACTGAAAAAGTAATTAATAAAGTCAATAAATTATTGAAAGAGACTAATTTTGAGACTTTCGTTTTCAAATCCCCCTCATGCGATTATTGCTACGATCTAATTGTTAAAAAACATGACACAGTATTTATAGTTAAAGTAATTCCAAATATTGATAATCTAACTGATTCCCTAACTGAAAGTATAAAATCTCTTTCTAGATTACTGAATTCTAAGCCCCTTTTAATTGGAATTAAGAATAGATATCAAACTTTAGAGAAAAATACCATTTATATAAGAAATGATCTTCCTATTATTTCCATCGAAACTTTAGAGAATATTTTGGAAAAGAAACTCTATCCTTATGTCTTGGCAAGGAGAGGTGGAGGAGTTATCTTCCTCAATGGTGAATTGATGAAATCGCTTAGAAAGGAAAAACGCCTATCTCGAAAAGAATTATCAGAAGAAATTGGGGTAACTAAAAGAACAATCTGTTCTTACGAGAGTGGAAGAATGCGACCGTCTTCAGAAACCGCCGAAAAGATTGTTGATGTCCTTGAAGATGAAGAACGTGAACTATTTAAAAAGATAAATGTATTTGATTGGAAGATTAAATTTAGTTTTAGCGAAAAACAAAACTTTGAAAAAAGCGAATTATCTTCATTTGAGAGCCATTTACAGACTGTTATAAATGATATAGGAATTACGGGATACTGGTATAAAAAAGGGAAAGTACCTTTTGAATTATCAATTTTATCTCGTGATTATAAAAAGAAAACGATAGAAAACTTCTACCCACTCTTCTCCATTATATCGGAAAAAGAGAAAAAATTAAAAGATCTAAACTTTCAAGCATTAAAAACATTCACGGAATTTTTCCATAAGAATGCACTTTTTATCGTCAATAATGAATTCAAAATTCCTCGAAGCTTATTAAAAGGAAGGATTCCTTTTATAAAAATCAAAGATTTGGAAAAGATTGATGATGAAAAAGAGTTCCGTGAATTCATTGGAACAGGAGCTACCTAGTAAAAAAGTCGTCTGTGGGATTGATGAAGCTGGTAGAGGGCCTGTGCTGGGTCCCATGATAATATGCGGAATCTGTTTTAAAGAATCTAATCTTTCTTTTTTAAAAAAAATTGGAGTTAAGGATTCAAAGAAATTAACTAAAGAAAAGCGAACCGAATTAGCTAAACTTTTGAAAGAAACAGCCATTAACTTCAAAGTAATCAAAGTTTCATGTAGAGAGATTGATGATCGTGAACAAAAAAGAATCAGTTTAAATAAACTTGAACAGCTTAAAATGGTAGAAATCATTAACGAATTGAAACCGGATGTTATATATATTGACGCCGCTGATGTGAACGAAGCTAGATTCGGAAAATTGATTGAAAGGGACTTATCTTATCACCCTGAAAAAATTATCTCTAAACATAAAGCGGATGATCTCTTTCCTATTGTTTCAGCAGCATCGATCCTAGCCAAAGATAGACGAGATATAATAATTGATAATTTAAGAAAAGAATACACTGAATTGGGGTACAATGATTGTGGTTCAGGTTATGCTTCAGATGAAAGATCCATATCTTTTCTAAGAGAATGGATTAAAAAGCATAAAAAACCTCCTAAGTTTGCCAGAAAGTCATGGAAAACAACAAAAAAAATTTTAGAAGAAGAATTATATACGAAAAAGTTAACAGATTTTTAGATTTACTCACGCTTTTGGATTAATAAAGCTATATGATTTGCGGCATATTTATGAATATTAAAACTCTCAATTACCTCATAACCAGATTTTTCTAATTGTTTTCTTTCTTGCGAATAGATTTTTTCTGGTTTTACGGTACTATCTATGGATTGAGACTTTAAGGCTAATAAAATATACCCCCCTTGTTTTAAATAATAATTCGCATTTCTTATGGCTATTTCTGCTTGATTTGGCTGAGCAACATCTTGATAAATAAAATCTATTTCACTAAAGATATGGTTTCCGAATTCTTCTGGGTGTCTGGCATCCGCTAAAATGGGGATTACATTCTTTCTTTCGGAAGTACTTTGAATCAATTGACGCATACTTCTTTCTGCAAATTCAACCGCATAAATTACCCCGCCAACTATTATATCTGAAAGATGGGAAACTGTTGTACCAGACGCTGCTCCTAAATAAAGACAACGTAAATTATATTCTAAAAAATCTTGGCTTGGTTGATTTAATATTATCGCAGCTAATTTACTTCGGTGTGCAATCCATTCTCTATATTCTGTCGCTCTAAAAGTATATAATTTTTCTCCATAAATTTTATTTCCCTCATCTAAATTCTTCGTAAAAAGCTTGGGATTATGTAATGGTCCAGAAATATAGATGTTTGTATATTTTGGATGATCTCGGATGTTTATTTGATTCATATTTTCTCTCCTTTAACTTTATTACCTCTTTGAGGAACTCCTTTTAGGGGGGTTCGGATATTTTTCCTTAATTTCTTTAATCTTTTCATCTATTTCTTCAGAATATTTATCTCCAATAAAATCACCATCAAAATAATCGACTTTTGCTGCTAAAGCAAGCTTTCCCGCTATTAAACGTGATATATTTCCACGTATCCAAGGTGGGTTCCCTCTTATTTTCGAATATTGGAAAATGAGTCCATGTTTTGGAGGTTTTCCTCCTCCTTTGAGAAATCGATACAAAGCAGTTTCTGCCCCTAAGACTTGTATTCGGGATGCAGGCATGTATGCCAGTTTTTTTAAACTTCCTGCTTGAGCTATAAGTTTTGCCCCTATCAAAGATCCTACAATTGCTTTTATATTTGGTGCCGTCTGTTCCATTAAATCTTCTAAATAAGTTTCTAAATATTCTGTATAATCGTTAATAGAAAGAATTTGATCAGCATATCTTTTCACAATTTCAAGATCTATTTTAGAACCCATAGATTCTTTTGCTTGAGTATGTAATCTCCTTGAGAGGTTTTCTCCAAATTCAAAAGATTCTTGTAAGTTCTCCATAGTAAAATCTTTTCTATCTCCCACTTTTGATACCAATCTGGCTAATACAATATTATCCTCAACTATTTTATCGATTAATTCTGGGAAGTGAAGACCATACCATTCTTTTAAGCGACTAGAGAAAAGACTTAATGATTTCTTTAAAGTTTCTAGCGTTTCGCTCACATGAATAATTATTTTGTCAGTCTGAGCGCCGATCTCTCTTATTTCTCTTTTTATTAAAATTTCACTTCTGTGTTTATATTTCTCTTTAAGTGATTCAAAAGTTGTATTAATTCCGATATTTCTCAATTGATTGAGTAAACTAGTCCGAAAACCATTAAATTCCAAAGAGGTTGGATTTAATGTTGTTTGAAGGTCATGTTTGAATGAAGTTAATGTTTCCAATTTTTCATTATCAAAAACGAATTCATTAAACCCTGAATTTTTTAATTCCTCTAAAAATTCTTGATAAAGATTTGGAAGCGTATCATTCTTTAAGGCTTCGTAGAAATCAAGGATCTTGTCATCTTCATCGTCAAGTAATCTGAAATTTAATATATTTCCTCCTTCATCTATTGCGAACAATCCGATTAACGTGTCGATTATATAGCATTTCATTTTCAATGCCCCTAAATTACTTTAATAATGATAATAAGAATTCTTAAAAAATAATCTTTAGCACTTATTCTTATTATTGATAAAATATTATTTATTGAATGAGAATGAGATGCTTGATATAGAATTATGTGGTTTAAGATTAAAATCTCCGCTTATTTTAGCCTCTGGGATATTAGGGGTTTCTTATTCTACTATGAAAAGAGCATATGATGCGGGATTAGGGGCTGTGACAACCAAATCAATTGGGAAAAGAGTAAGAATCGGCTACGAGAACCCCTCAATCGTGGAGGTATATCCTGGAACTTTTATTAATAGCGTTGGTTTAGGTAATCCCGGAATTGATAACTTTACCCATGAATTAAAAACACTCAAGGAATTAAATATACCCACGATAGTGAGTGTATTTGGAAAAACAAATAAGGAGTATATTGAGGTGGCAACTAAAGCTGAGAAATCGGGAGCAGATGCTATAGAGATTAATATATCCTGTCCTCACGCGAAAGTTTCCTCAATTGGCGCAAGCAAAGATCTTACATTTGAAATAGTTTCGGAATTAAAACAGCATATTTCCGTACCTCTATTTATAAAAATGAATCCAAATGTAACTAATATTGTTGAGATCGCCCAAGCAGCAGAAAAAGGAGGAGCAGATGCTCTAGTCGCTATTAATACCTTAGCAGCTATGATGATTGATATTAATTCTAAAAGACCAGTCTTATCTCATGGAAGTGGAGGGCTCTCTGGTAAGGCAATACATCCGATTGCCGTTAAAAAAGTATATGATCTTTACAAAAATACAAATATTCCAATAGTAGGATGTGGTGGGGCATTCACTTGGAAAGATGTAATCGAATTCTTTTTAGCGGGTGCTTCAGCGGTTCAGATAGGAACGGCATTCTATCAAGGGTTTGAATTTCTCGAAGAGATTAATATGGGAATAATGAATTATCTTGCCAAAAATAACTTTTCATCTCTCTCAGAAATTGTAGGCTTATCCCATAAGTATAAAACTCAAGAGGTGCCTAAGTATGGATAATAATATGATTGGAACTGTTAAAATTAAACAAATTATCGAGGAATGTGAAGGCATCAAAACTTTTAAAATAAATGTTAAACAAGCCTTTGATAATTTCAATGTTCCAAAACCCGGCCAGTTTACGATGGTCTGGGCACCTGGAATCGATGAAGTTCCAATGTCTATTTCAGGTTATGATGAGGATGGCACCTTGTATATAACCATTAAAAAAGTTGGAGATTGTACAAAGGCACTCCATTCTTTCGAAGTTGGAGACTTTATAGGAATAAGAGGGACGCTTGGAAATAGCTTCACTATTCCTGAAACACTTCCGGATAACATTTTTCTTATAGCAGGTGGCTTTGGTACTGCACCTTTGAAATTTCTCTCAAATGAATTGATCAAAAAGGATGTAAACTTTACGTTAATTCAGGGTGCGAGGGAATCTTCCCAAATTTTGTTTAAAGAAGATCTTGAATCTCGATCAAATGAAGGATCCCAAGTTTTTTTTTGCACTGAGGATGGAAGTTTGGGGGAAAAAGGATTGGTTACGGATACATTTAAGAAAAAAATCGATCAAATTCCCAAGGATGAGCTCTCTAATTCCCTTGTTTATACTTGTGGGCCAGAAAAAATGATGTATGAAGTTTTTAAGATATGCCAAGAATATAGTTTGGAGCTTCAAGCCAGTTTGGAGCGAATAATGAGATGTGGATGCGGTTTATGTGGGTTATGCGCCTTAGATCCAGTTGGTTTATTGGTTTGTACAGATGGACCTGTGTTTTCTAACAAAGAATTGAATGAAATAGAGGATTTTGGAACAAATAAACGAGATTTTTCGGGTCGAAAAACTGATCTCTAAATCAATTGTTTTTTAAATTGAACTGAAAATCAGATTATAGAAGGATCCTTAAAAATATTTTGAATACTTTAATTCGACTTAATTTTAAAAAGATTTATTGATTATTCTGTGGATTAATCAATTTAGGATATAAATATTCAAAATTTTGAGTGAAAAGAGTATGATTTTTCCAAGTTTTGGTCCGTTCATTCCAGATTAAATTATTTAACGGATTATACTCTTCAAGAAAAGAGATATCTTCATATATCTCTTTTAAAAATGATTCCCTGTCAATTAAATCAGGTATTATTAGATACCTCTCAATCTCTAGATATTGAAAAACATATTCAAGAATTTTTAGAATTTCCGCAAGCTCACATTCTGGGAGATACAACTTGATCATAAACCCGTTATGAATCTTTTGCGGTCTTTCAAGACCATGGATATAATATTCCCCTTCAATTTCGAAAAGATAAACTAAATTAAAGTATTGAAATACTTTTTTTATTATTTCAATGGAATCCTCTTGAAGATTGAAGAGCATAATGTGAATTTTTTCTTTCAAGCCTAAATTCCTGAAAGTAATATATGGGAAAATTAATTTCTTTTTGGTAAGATTCTGAATTTTTTCTAAAACGGAATAATTTGAAAGATTGAGATTTCTTTTGATATCAATAGTTTGTCGACCGTACAAATCTAATAAATCTTTAAAGTAAGGACTTTTGGGACCATGATATTTTGAAACAGATAAATTACCGATTTTAATGCTTTTCATGTTAGTTTCTAGGACTTCATAATTTGGATTTGAAAGGAAATTTTGGATATAAATTTTAAAATTATTGGAATCTAAGTTCCAACCATTCGAGGTCAAATTATGATTGAAATGAAAAATTTGATTAAAGGATTTTATAGCGAATAGACAATATTCTTGGATCTTGCTCTTACTTCTTAACCAATTGAGATATGAGGTATTAGGGTCATCATATGGAAAAATATATTTAATTAAAAATGAGCTGGTTGTGCCAATTGAAGCTAGCTGCTTAATCTGCTGGAATGTGTTCATAAGCAATAATTTGAAATCTACATCATTTAAATCGAAGGGTGTTATATACAAATAAAACTGCTCTAATCCGAAGTTTTGGAAAATAGGGGATACTTTGAAAGACTTAAGATTTACCTTATAATAATTTTCTTTTAATATCTTTTCAAATTTTTTCCTTTTCAAGTGATAATCATTAAAATTATTATGGAAATCAACTAATGAATTGAGATCAACTTGGTTATAATGAAAATTTTCAGTCCTCAATCGTTTCCTAATTTTTCGAATAAGAGTCTTAAAATTATTATGAGGATTATAAATGGCATTAATTCTTTTAGATTTCGGTTTAAATAATTCTGCTTTTTTTTCAAAAATCTTTTTAACATAAGTGAAGAATTGCTTAAAGAGATCGTCATTGTAAAAGAAATCTCCATTATTAAAATCATAGAATTCTTTTCTCGAAAAAGATTTTATTAATCCATTCCATGGATATCGATTTACGGCAACAATATTGTCTTTAAAAATATGATGAAGATTTGATATTAGGATTTTTTTTTCTTGTTCTATAAGATGTGGAATAAAGATTTGTAGAAATATGAGTTCTTGTTTGCTGAAAAGATCTGTACTTTCATAATAATAACTCTTAGGAAAAAAATTTCTTATTTTCAATATGATCTTTTTAACATTGAGATTATTTTTTAGTATAATTTGAGGAAAATAATTTGCTATAGATTTTACCCAAATTGTGTTTATTAAATAGGGTTTTATTAAATTAGGTTCTTTTTTAGAAAATTTTTCAATTCTTTTATTGATTAATTTATTTGACACTTTCTGAGGCTTGTTTTTTTCTTTTAATATTTTCAGATGTGTTTTCTTTTTTTTAATAATCTGCTCTAATAATTCCAAATTGCTAATAATACGCTCAATAAGCATTAAATTTAATAATTTTAATTCAGAGCATAAATTTAGAAATTGAAAAATAAACTTTATCTTATTAACTTCTCTATAATAAATCTCTTTAGTATTCAAGAATTCTAAAAAAATATTCTTAAAATTAAAAGAACTGA
>CAZZIC010000023.1:0-20056 GCA_964653985.1 uncultured archaeon
TGAATCCACTCGCCATCACAGGTTCTGTAACTAGAACTCCCACCATTGAAATTGATATTATATAAGGGAACCAACCTCCAAAACCGACAATTAACCCTAAAAACCACCATTTGTTTTTTAACAATCCTTTGAACGATTGTATTATACCTTTTACGCCGCCTTCTATATTAATCTCTGGAGATTCATTTAAACCTTTCTTTTGAAATACCATAGCTAAGTTAAAACAGATCGTAGTTATTAGTGCGAGAATGATTCCCGTAGCTGCTATTAGAGGATTTACCATGACCTTTCAAATCACTTTTATGAATGTTTAGATTTGTAATTATTCAAGCATTTTAGGTTTTTAGAATTTTAGAAAATTATTTCTTACCTATAATAATTAAAAAAAATGTTAGAAATAGAAGATTTATAATTCTGTGAGTCCTGTTTCTTTTAACACTTTCTTTAATGCTTCTGCGGAATATTTGAGTTCTCTTTTTTCCTTTTCATTCAATTTAAGCTCCAAAATTTCACGCACTCCTCCTCTATTTAGAATGGCGGGTAAGCTAAAATATATATCATCAATACCTAAATAATTAGTAATATAACATGATACGGGTAGAATATGGTTTTCATTATTTAGAATCGCTTGACAAATTCTTGTAAGAGATAGTCCAATTCCATATGAGGTCTCTCCTTTCTTATCAATTATCTTATAAGCCGAATCTCGTACTTTTTTGAAAAGAGAATCTAACTCTTCTTCACGATCACATTTATCTATCTTTTGACATTGCTTACAATAGTCTTCGAAGAGAAGTCCGCCAATAAGAGTTCGACTCCATATAGGAACTTCTGTGTCTCCATGTTCACCTAAAATATATCCATGAATATTTTTAGGGTCCAAATCACAATGTTTAGCTAATGTATATCTGAGTCTAGCAGTGTCAAGAGTAGTCCCCGAACCAATTATTTGTCGCCAACTTTTACCCGAAATCTTATAAGTGGCATAAGATAAAATATCTACTGGATTACTAACTATTAAATAAACTGCCGAAGGAGCATACTTATAGACTTTAGGTATTATCTGTTTAAACAATTCCACATTTCCTTTGGCTATATCCAATCTTGTCTGACCAGGTTCCTGATTTTTTCCTGCAGTAATTACCACCAAATCAGAATCAGTAATGTCAGGATAATCACCTGCAATAATATCAACCTTTTCAGTAAACGGGGCGGTATGGGACAGATCCATAACCTCTCCCTCTGTTCTTTCTTTATCAATATCAACGGCTACTATCGTTCTTGCGATACCTCTTATCGTAGTAGCATATGCAAATCTTGTTCCTACATTTCCAAATCCGATAATAGAAATTTTTGGGTTCTTTTTCGTCATTTTTGTACCTCTTTTTTGAAAAATTATTAACTTTTATTTTATTTTTATTTTTTCAGAAGACGGGCATTAATCGCAACGATGACGGTACTTAGGCTTATCAATAGGGCTCCATTTTATCACTTTAACGGTTTTATGATTTAATATTCTTTATTTAAAGAGTTTTTAAATTTTTTTAAATAGAATGCTTAATAATTATAGAAAGAAATAAAGCCTTCAAGATATCAAAGATTTTTTTTATCAGATTTATGATTTTAATAAATCTAAATCATAAGAAAGCTATTTTAGAAAAAAAGTTATTAATTAGAAAAAATTCAAGCTTTATAATCCTTGTTTCTTTAATTTTTGCTTATTTTCATAAACATTAATGAAACTATCGATTATTTTAAGGATTTTGGAAACATTAGAAGGGGGTTTTACTGCATATTTTTGGTACAAGTCATGATGTTTATGTAAACTAGTCAGAACATCAGTCCAATCCTTTTGATATTGTGTTCTTCCAGGAATGGGTTGTTTTAATTTAGTAATACTTCTTTTTGTCTTTTTATTCTTTATAGCTTCAACGAAATTTTTAGTAGAAACCTCTTTCACTTTTTTATATTCTTCAGGTCTGAAATTCGCTAATGAGTAATTCATATTGTCATCCGAGATAGGAATAAATTTGATTAATTTATCTTCTTTTTCTTCGGGATTTTTAATCAACTTTAACTCCAAATCATCTAAATTATCAATAATAGGGTATAATTCTCCCGGAGTTATTTTGGTTCGTTTTTCAATTTCTGTAGATATTTCAGAAATAGGAATATAAAAGCTCTCATACCGATCTGGAGTTTCTATTCTGTAATTATATTCTTCTTTAATGATCTCGATTAATATTTCCTTTAAATTCCGAGTAAGATGATCTTGTTTAAATTGGATTGGTTTAACTTTTTGCGTGGCTTTTTCAGCGTTTTCTTTTTCTTGGTAATTATTTGTTAAAGATTCGATGAATGGGTTCTTGGTTTTTCCAGATTGTAAATTTTTAATTAATTGAGATCTTTCCTTCTTATCAACAGAAATGCTTTCAAGGAATTTTTTGGAAAGAAATTCCCTTGCTTTTTTGTCGGATACTTTTTTGGAATCAAATTTTCTCCCTACAATAGAGATAAAATTTATCCAGAGAATCTTCCTCCCAAATTCATCTTTCTTCTCAATAAGTTCGATATTAATATCCTTCTTTGCCAGTCGATGGATAAGAGAATATAAGATAGATTTTGAAAGATGTGTAGATTTAATAAGTTCTCTCTCTAGAATTTCTACCGGATATTTTTCTCCTCTTCTTACATACTCATTACGGAGCAATTTATATACAATATCCATGCTCTTTTCTTCCTCACCTACAGTTTCCTTTTGTAATCTTAGGAACATGGAGGTTTCATGTGGTTTGAGATAATATATTAAAAGTGTTATTCCGATGAAAGCTATCATTAAAACAGAGATAATAACCTTATCGGCTAATAGCACTTTTCCAATTGTTGTGAGGGCTTGATTTTCTACCTGTTCTATTAAGGCATAACGTGACAAACTCTGAGCCAAGACACAACCTAAGAACAACAGAATAAGACCATCTTTCTTAAAGAATAAAACCCTCCATCCAAGAGAGCCACCCAATTTAGTAATAAGTCTATAGAGGAATAGCATTGAAATAACAAATTCAAAAATAAAAATATAAGCTAGGGTACCTCCTGTCCCAAAAGTGGCTTCAATAGCCTTTACAGTAGGGTCTTGTAATAATAAAAATATCCCCATTTGGAATAACTGAAAAAAAAATATGAAAAAGACAATTAGTGAAAAAGTAAAATTATCGAATGTTCCCGCTCGTTTTGTTTCTCCTCTTCTTTTTGTGAAAGCATACTCAAAAACAATAAATAATAATGTTAATACTAAACTAAAATAAATTACAGGCATTATTAATCCCATTGCAAGATCATATACTTCCACACCTTGAGTTGGATTATTTGAAGCAAAAATGTTTAAAGCCATAAAAACTAAGACAAACCTGTAGGTCCAAGCTGTTACAACTAAAAACCCTAGTAAAAAGAACGGTGTGATTAGCACAATAAAATATCTTAGTGGAGAATAATGTGAAGCTATTTTGGATTCAATTTTTGTAGAGAATTTCCGTGAGTAAACATAGAATCTGCTACTAAGAAGAAATAACCAAATCATAGATAAGGCTAAAAGATAGCTTACAAAATTAAGTTCTGATAAAACAGTCAAGAATAAAAAGTAAAATACAAAAATGAGCCCACCAGAAATTAAAACTTGTTTTAAAATAGTATTCTTCTTAAATATAAATAATTTTATTTTATCAAAACTGATTAATATAGACATAGTAAGGAAGAAGGCGATTATTGCATTCATAAATGCGAAAAATTCAAAAGTATGTAAAAAGTTGCCATTATCGCCGTTGGAGATATTCAGAGCCAAAAGGATGATAAAAGAAATGAATCCAAATATAACATAAAAACCCGCAAACTTTTTATCAAACGCATAGGATTTAACAGGTTCTTCCCCTCCTTTTACATAAATTTTTTCAAAAATTAAATCTCTAATATATTTTTCGTAGAATTTTCTTATTTTTTCCAGAGCTTTTGCTTTAAAATTTCTTTTCTTCCTATTCATATTCTCTTTTCAATGATATAATTTTTACTGGTATAAGATAAACGTGACTATTAAGATTGATCTCCTTAATAATTTTTTTCTCATAATAAACATTAATCAGTATATAATATTAAGACTAGTTTTAGATTAAGATAAAGATATTGCTTTCTCGAATAAAACTTAAAAAGTAATTTTTAAAAGTTCTAAAAAATAACCTTTAATTAATAAAGAAATTTTGATGGTGTAAAATGGAATCTGATAATAATATAGAGAAAGAAAATTTGGTGCAATTAGTAAAAAATGCAATTGAGCTACTTTGTGAAAAGAATATTTCTGAAGTGGTAATCTTATCATCATATAAGGTTAACTCAATCCTAAGGGATCATTATGGTGTTGATATAAAAGTAGACAAAATCGGGAGATTACTAAGCCATATAGCAAAAAAGAATCAATTAAAAAGACTTAGTACAAACATTCCAAAATATAAATTACGCATCTCTAACTTTTCTAAACTTAAATTCTTCTGAATTTTATATAGAATAAGATGAATAGAACTTTTTTGAAAATTCTTTTCTCAGAAAAATGAATTTATCTCTTGAACTTCTTAATTTCCCGTTCTAAAGAATCAATTTTGTCCTTCAAGTCAATTTGAATTTGTATAGTATTATCAAAATCCTTATCGAGTTTTGAAAGCTTTTCTTGAAATTGTTCTTTTATGTGAGATTCTTTATCATTAAACTCATTTTTGAGTGTATGTTCCAACTCATCAAGATGTTTCGATACAGTTTTGCTTTCATTTGTAAGATTAGTGATCTCATTGGTAATTTCATTTATTTTTTTTGAAGACAAGGATAATTTTTCTTCATAAAGATTAGAAATGTTTTGAATAGATTCTTTTAAGGGCATAATAGAGTTATTAAGCTGAGATTTTTGCTTTTCAATTAGAATCTTTGAAAAGCTCTCCAAATCCCCTTGAAAACTTTTCCAAATTTGTATTTCATTTTCCAATTTTTGAGATAAAGCCTCCTCATGAGTTTCTACTATCTCATCTTGGCTCCTTTCGAATCCCTTTTTAATTTTATTTATTCCAAAGTTTAAATTTTTCTGCATTTGGGAGGTGATATTTTGTAATAGCTTTATTCCTTTAGTCGCTTCTGAAGATATATCCTCCATCCAAATATTTAATTGGTCAGTAAAGGAGGACATAAATATCTCATTGAATTGGTTAGTTCCTTCTCGAAATCCTGATAAAATTGGACTTTCTCTCATAAGAGATTCTTCTTTTAGTTCGACTTCCGTCTCTTGGGGTTTTGGGATCTCTTGTAGTTCTCCTGGTAAAGATTCCTCTTCTTGCAAAATTTCTCGAATAAGAACCGGATCTTCTTTTTGATAATCTTCCATTAATTTCTTACACCAGGTAAAGAAACTTAAAGAATCGGGTTTTTCTAACTTGTAATTTACTTTCTTAAAATCAGTAGCTTTTTCATTTAGTTTAAAGACTTCAAATCCCAATTTATTATCAACCCCAATTTCCGTAGGGTCAAAAACAATTCCAAAATCGAAAGGGGATTGTTTAAGCTCAAAATATTGTTGGTTTTTAATATCAGTATCAGAGTAGAAAAGACCAAATCCAATATGTGAATGATAATATCCATAAACATTCAAATTTTCTTCTTGGTATTTTTCATCTATCTTGTTAATAAAGGTTTTAAGTTCCTCCGAAAAAACCTCTTCCACGCTTTCTCCGTGAAGGATTGGTAAACAATTTACTAATTCAACTGTTTTTCCATTAGAGGACAATTTTCCCATACAAACTCCAAGTACCTGCTTTTTTTCCTCTAAATCCTCATGACCGTGTTTTAAAACATGAGTTATCATATTTCGAAAAGCTTCCTTTTTGATAAACACATGAACATCCTTACTTAACTTATCATTATCTACTGAACTCATCTTTTCTTTTTCCTCAGGATTGTTTTTGTAATTGTTTTTTTATCTTCTTGTTTTCTTTTCTCATTTTTTCTAATTCCTCCTCAATTCTCTCTTTTTCTTGTGTTAATTTTTCAAGTTTTTTTTCAAGATTCACTTTTTCTCCTCTTTCTTTTTCCAAATTTTTTGTAAACCAATCGATTTTCTCTGTTTTTTCCTCGAGTTGCCTATTGAGATTCTTTTGAATAGAACTGAGTTCATCTGTTTTATTATTTAATTCTTTATTCTCGTTTTCTAATTTATCAATTAAACTATTGAATTTCTTCCGTTTATTATTAAGCTTTTGATGAGATTCTTTAACCTTCTCAAGAAGCTCACGCTCATCTTCTTTAATTTTTTCAATTTTAGTTGAATATGATTGTAAAGCTTTATCAACTTCAAATCCTATCTTTTCTTCAAATTTCGCAAAGTTAGATATGAATACATCTTTAAGATTATTTATTACTTCCTTATTTTTGATGAGATTTTCTTTTTCAGAATGTAAACGTTCGAAATTTTCAGTTAGGATATCATTAACCTCATTAACCAATTCTGATTTATTGTTAAGTGCACTAAGAATGGGTTTAATCTCTGTCTCGATTTTGTTATTGAAATTTTCATTTACTTCTATTAATCTTTCCTCGATTTGATTTACTTTAGTTTTAATTTCTGAACGATTTACATTAATTTTTTCAAATTTTTCTTCTAAGAATATATCTATTTGATTTAATTTACTCGTTAATTGATTTTTAAGAGAATTCTGTAAATCCTTAATTCCATTTGATAAATCATTTTTTAAATTGAGAAGATTCTCTCTTAAACGTAAATTAGTGGTTACAACGTCCTTAATAATCTCTTGACTTGATTTGTTCAGGAATTGAATTATGGGGTTGAAACTTTCTTCTATCAACTTTAACAATCCATCCCTTAAACTTGTATATATTAGCGAATAATCTAGATTGGGTTTTTTAGCTTTTAAATTTCCTTCACTCGGTATGGTAATATTTCCGAATAAACTAGGTGTCTCGTTAATTTCCAGAATTGGGGGTTCTTTTGTATGAACACTTTCAATTAAGCCGATTAACTTTAAGTAAAAATTTATATCATCTGGTGGTTTTACAATAGTTTTAACTTCATGATAATCCGTTTTTAACCCTTTTGAAGGCTCATCTAATCTAAATGTACGAAAACCCATGTCATTCTCTTTTTCTAAATAAGTATGGTCAAAAACAATTCCCACCGCACTCGGATTGGCATTTTGCCATCCTAATTGATTTTGAATATCCGTAGATGAAAAGAAGATCTCTAAACCTGGATGTGAATGATACCAACCAACGGTGAACCAGTTTTTTTTTGCGTACTGTTCATCAATCATAGAGAAGGTCACATAATCTTCGGGGGCAAAACTTACTTCTATTGATCCGCCATGAGAGACGGGAACAGCATCTTCGATAACTACATTTTTTATCTCTCCTTCTCCCTCTAATCTTCCAATTAGCATCCCCATAACTTCCTTATATTGCCCTTTATCTCGTGTCATTGAGCCATATCTTAAAACATGGATGAGCATCTTATAATAGGCATTTGGCATTACCTTTACTATTCCTTCATCTTTATATTTCGATTTATGACCGTTCACTTTAAGCTCACTAAGTTTAGTTTAAGACTTTGAATGTTCTAATTTAATATATATATAATCTAAATGATTTAAAAATTTGAATAAATTTCAACCTATCCCATTTCTTGATTCAAGAATAATAAAGAAAGGGAGTATAGTTAAATTACTTGATTATTTCCTAAAACAAAATAAAGGTTAAAATTTGAAAATGAATTTCAAATTAAAAGTTTACAATAATTATTCGCTTTGGGGTAATTCTTTTCCACATAATGGGCAGTACTTCCAGTTTAGATCTGTCCCGCAATAGGGACAGAAATGAGACCCCGCTTCACTCTTTTTAGGTTTTACTTCTCCTGGTGAATCTCCAGAAGGAATTGAGGGTAATTCTCTTTTTGTTTTCATCGTTTGTGCGCCTTCTTTCTCTTGAACGTGTTCTTTAAACGCTTCCCTCATATTTTCTTCCGATTTCGGTTTTTTTGTTCCTTCTTCGGGTTGAACTTTCGGGCTGCTTCCTTCTTTAACCCAGCCTGAAGATTTAGGTCTTTTAATTTCACTTTGAGGGACTTGTTCAAGCTCTACATCCTTGGTTTCAGATACTGGTGCTGCAGCTTTCTTTTTATCCTTATTAGTTAGGGCTTGTTTTACCAACGCTTGAGTTGTTTTCATTACTTGATGAGGATTTATGTTTGGAATTGCAACAGTTCTAAGCACATATCCTACAATCATATTTTGATTTGGAACCCCTGTTTGAGAAATATCCTCATCCTTATAAATATAAGAATCAATAACATTCTTTCCCTTTAATAATCTGCTAGCCCATTTTTCATTAATCATTCCGAGCTGCAACCTATATGAGGTTCCCGGAATCCCGAGCTGTGAAGTTAAAGGGACAAATCCTTTTTCAGCCATATTCAATCACATATTTGGATTTTTCAATTAAACTATTCAAATTTTTTCAATTTATCTTAATATAATAACTTGAGTATTTAATTTTATTGTGTTGTTTTTGAATAAAAAGTTAAATACAAAAATTTGTATTATTAAAGAAAAGGTAATTTAATTAATTAAATTAAGAAGGAGAGATCTAATTGAAAGTTATTATACCCAAGGATGTCTATTTAACTATCGTCGCATCATCTGTAAGATTCGCATCGGCTAAAATTCCTCAAGATGATTGGCTTGAAGTGAGTGGAGTATTAATTGGTGAAACAGATAAGAAAGATAATGTGACTTTAAGCGAAGCTTACCCTATTATGCATCAAGAACTTGACAAGGACGCTGTAATCGACCAATATAAATGGAATGATGACGATTATATATCATTAAGCGTTATTGATGACAAGGCTTTCTCGGAGGGGAAATTTACAGTGGGATGGTGGCACAGCCATCCGGGATTTAAAGTCATGATGAGTCATATCGATATTCGGACAACATTATCCTACCAACAAAATAACCCTTTAGCCATTTCTCTCGTGTTTAATCCCCAGAGGTTAATCCGTCAAGTAGAGATGCCCTATAAGAAAGGAGATCCAATCAAACAATTAAAAAATGATCCTGGATTTAAGATTTTTAGACTAGATGATGTAAATCGGGGGATTGAAGCCTCCTATCATGAAGTTGATTATGAAATTAAGGGCTATGATAGTATGGAACAATTAGTTCGACAAACTCAGAAGTTTGTAATAGATATTACTAACTTTTTCCCGAAGGACAATCTTTATCAAAAATATGAGTCTTTTATCACCGAGAGAATAAATGAATTGAATTCGAAAATAATGGGGACATCAGATTATTTAAAGACTTTAAAACGAAAAGGAGAGAGCGAAAGAATTCCGGAAGTATTGGAAAATCAGACGAAGGATATTCGCAAATTTGTTGCCGAAACATTTGTAAAAATTGGGAATATTAAAGAATTTATGGATTATCTGGAATATAAGGAAAGACAAACTGTTAAGCCGAAGGTTCAGGAGATTCTTTCCAAATGGGATGAAACAGTTTCTCAATTGGATGATCGGATTAATGAATTAAAGAAAAAATTTGTAGTATCGGTATAATATTTCTTTCTTTTTTCAAATCTTCCTTTATTTTAATGTCTTTATTCTTTTATTTTGTTATTTTCCGTGATGTTCTAATATACATGCATTACAGAAATATTTACCGCATTTTTTGCAAACCTCGGCACACATATCACAAATCTCATTTCCACAGATCTCACATGTATATAACTCGTTATCGACATTCTCCCCACAATTTCGGCATAAGATTAATTCATTTTTCATTTTCTATTCTATATTTTTGCTTCGAATTTGGTAATTATTTTAATATTAATTTTCTGAACTCTCTTGCAAATTAAAAGCTTGTTATTAACAACTCATTATTTGATTTTCAAAATATATATGATAAAAATTTTGCATTTATTATTTACCTAATATTGGTATTACATTTATACACGTATTATTCTTATATTAATTTGATATGACAACTATTAGTGTGAGAATTGATCCAGAATTAAAGAAAAAAATGGAAAAACTAAATCATTTGAATTGGAGTGAAATAATTCGTCAAGCGATAAAAAAAAGACTCAAAAATGAATCAGAGAAAAGTTTGGCTAAAGCTGTCTTAATAAATGATAAACTTCGTAAGGAAGCACCTGAAGGATTCGATAGTACTGAGCTAATTCGGAAATCTAGAGAAAGAAGGCACTAGAACATTTTAGAGTGAAGAAGATGGATCAAATAGTTATTGACGCAAATCTAATTACAAAATGGTATATAACAGAACAAAACTCTGATAAGGCTGAAATTCTCAGAGAGAAGTTTGTAAAAAAAGAATTTGAAATAATATTATCTCCACTATATAAATTTGAAGTTTTAAATGCTTTGAAATATAGTAATTTATTTACACAATCTGAACTTAATTCAATAGGAGAGAGTCTAGAAAGTTATGGGTTTAAGGTAATATCTATCCAAAATAAAATCCGTGAAAATATGGTTAATATCTTGATGGATTATGATCTAACAATATATGATGCCTCTTATGTAGCTTTAGCTACCGAGATGAGTTGCTTATTTTGTACAGGTGACACAAAAAATTAAAAAAAAACTCCCAAAAAGATTAAAAAAGATTGTTATCGATTTGAAAAAGTTATTTCCTTCTTCTTATTTTTTAGGAAAAAGTATAATTTTAATTTTAGGTTTGTAAACTTAACATAATTATAATAATTTGATTTTAAGGATAAGTTATTTATGCATTTTAGGATTTTTTAATAGAAATTAGGAAAGAATAAGAAGATTATTCTTTAATTAGATAGATATTAAAAATGAAATATTATAACTTTCCATTTACTGCTATTTTAGGACAAGATAAGATGAAGATGGCATTAATCCTGAATGTCATCGATCCTAAGATAGGCGGTGTTCTTTTGACTGGTCACCAAGGAACAGGAAAATCAACCGCAGTCCGTTCACTTGTCGAAGTAATGCCTCAAATTGAAGTAGTTCAAGACTGCCCCTTTTCTTGTAATCCACATAATCCCGATGAAATGTGTGATGATTGCCTAGAAAAAAAGCAAAGCGGGAATCTTAAAACCAAATTGAGAGAAATGAAATTGGTAAATCTTCCCCTAGGCGTAAGTGAAGATATGGTTTGCGGCTCGCTCTCCATTGATAAAGTCCTTAGAGAAGGGAAAACCGAACTTCATCCGGGATTATTAGCAAAGGCTAATCGTGGGATTTTATATATAGATGAGATAAACCTTTTACAAGATCATATCGTGGATACGCTATTAGATGCTTCCGCTTCGGGTGTAAATATAATTGAAAGAGAAGGTATCTCTATAAATCATCCTTCAAGATTCGTGTTGGTCGGTTCAATGAATCCCGAAGAAGGTGAACTGAGACCTCAGATCGCAGATAGACTTGGGTTAGAGGTCAAAATTCTCGCTCCCAAGGATTCGATACTTAGGTCTGAAATAACGAAAAGGGTTATTAATTTTAATGATAATCCAAAAGAATTCATTAAGGAATATGAAACAGAGCAAAAAGAATTGAGAGAGCGAATTGTTAAAGCAAGAGACTTACTTGATAAAGTAAAAATTCCACACTCGGTATATAAATTGGTAAGTGATATTGTAGAAGAACTTGACATTTACTCCCAAAGGGCTGATATCACGTTTATAAGATGTGTTAGAGCACATGCAGCTTTTAAAAACCGGATAAAAGTGAATGAAGAAGATTTAGACGTTGCTACAAGTTTAGTTTTTGATCATAGAATTAAATCACTTCATTATGAAATGACACCTAAAGAAATAAAGGCAAAATTAGAGGAAGTTTATGGAAAAATTCGAGAAGCCTATGAAAATACCGATCTTTATCAACCTAATAAAGATACAGAAGGGCCCTTGAAACATTCTGATGAACCTCAAGAAGAATTCAAACGTCAGTCTATTGACCCAGATAAGGTGGACATTCCAGAGACAAAAGAGCAAAAATTACCTCCCCCTAAATATCCTGACAAGCGGAAAAGACCTCCGAGACCTGCGGGGGGTTGGAAAGTAAAGGATATCCCAAAAGATGATGAATTTAATCTTGCGGATCATGGGTTTAATAATATTTCTATGCTATATAATATGGAAAAAAAGATGACTTCAATCTTAGATAACATACGTAAGGATAGGAGAATCTCCGATTATGGTGGGAGGGGAATAGGCCGAAGAGTTAAGATTGCTTCCTCTCAAAGAGGGAGATATGTATCTTCCCGGCATCCTATTCATGAAAATCCAAGTAGTATCGCATTCGATGCTACAATTCGAAATCATCTTAAAAATACTGTTTACAATGAATCTGATATCGAATTTCCTATTAAATTCAATAAATATGATTTAATGGAAAAGATTTATGAATACCGAGCCCCCTTGGTTATGTTTTTTGTCCTTGACAGTTCGGCTTCCATGTATCATGTAATAAAACAAATGACAGATGTAATCCTCTCCTTACACAAGGAAGGATACAGAAAACGTGATAAAATAAGTCTTGTAGTATTTAGGGGAAAGGATGCTTTTGTTCTCCAAAGACCTACCGTTAATTTTAAGGAGGCTATCAGAAAACTAAAACATATGGAAAAACCCAAATCTTACACTCCTATGGCAGCAGGATTGAAGAAATGTCAAGAATTAATTAAAATAGAAAGATTAAAAAACCGAAATATCGTTCCGGTAATATTCATTTGTTCTGATTGTGGAGCCAATATCTCTGTACGACATCCAGATTTAATCGCCCAATTAGAATCAGATTATACCCTTATCGTTGAGGAATTAAAGGATGTAGCGAAAAAATTAGCGAGAAAAAAAATTCATCTCGTAGTTTTAGAACCAAAGAAATCCTACGCGACGCAAGCCTTAGGTGTTCATCCATATTCTGCTGGTAGAATTAAAGAAAATTTCAAAAAATACGGACATGCGGAAATATATAAATTTGACAAGTATAACTCCTCTTCTCTTATCTTGGAATTAAAGAAAATTCTTTAAGTTCTTTTATAATTAATCCTTTTATTGAATCAGTTTATTGGATAATTTGATAATGGTTGAAAATAAAGAAAAGGTACTTGTTTTAGGTTTCAATTCTCGACCTTTAGTGTACTCTTTAAATAAAGCGGGATATGATGTTTATGCTGTTGACTTTTTCGGTGATATAGACCTCTCACCTTATGTAAAAGATTCAATTATCCTTACAAAAAGATTAGGTAGTTCTTATGATCTTTTGAAGGATAATTTTTCGAATTATTTAATTGATTTTACAATGGAATTACTCCAAAAATATGATGATATTGATTATCTTATCATAGGAAGCGGATTTGATGATGCTTTAAAGGAGAGAAAAATTCTTACAAAAAAGATTGAAGATTTGAAGTTTCCTGTATTGAACCTAAATAACAGTATTGAAGTAATAGAACAAGCTCGGGATTTAAGATTTATTTATTCATTGTTGAGTTCTCATGGATATAAAATTCCGAAAACCTTTAATTTAGAGGATTATAGAGATCACGAAGCTCCAAAACCAAAAGGGTTAGATTTTCCAATAATCTTAAAAAAGACTAAAAGCTCGGGAGGGCTAAATGTCTTTCAAATTGAAAATGAAGGTGATTTTGAATTAAGAATCAACATCCTTGCATCGAAAAATAGAGGAGAATTATCATCTTGGGTTATTCAGGAATATCTAAAAGGATTACCCGTGAGTTGTACTACAATTTCAAATGGAGTTAATTCAGAAGTAATATCTGTTAATAGACAAATTATCGGGTTAAATTTTTTGAATCCTCCACATAAGTATATGTATTGTGGAAATGTTGTACCTGGAAGATTATTAGATGATGATATTAAGTTGATAGAGGAAATTTCTACTTTTCTCACTAATAAATTAAGGTTGAATGGAATTAATGGATTTGATTTTGTTTTGAAAAATCATTATCCCTATTTAATGGAGATAAATCCAAGAATCCCAGGTTCAATAAGGGCTTCCGAAGAGGTGCTTAATTTAAATCTCTTGGATTTACATATTAAAAGTTTCTTTCCCAAATTCTGGAAAGATATAAAACTTACTTTAAACTCCATAAAGCTATATGGATTTTGTACAAAATTAATTTTTTATGCTCCAAAGAAACTTACTAAACACCAGATAAATTCTATAAATGCTTTGGAATGTATTCATGATAAATCCGACCCTCAATATCCTGTAAATAAAAATGAACCGGTATGTACAATTTTATATAAAGATGCTTCATTCGCAAAATCATTCTTTGGAGCTTTGAAGATTGCTAATAAAATTAAGGATATTATTAACTAAAGTTATTCCAATATTGCTTTAATTCTTGCAATATAGCTCCCTAATTTATCATCTTCAGAAGATGGAACGGCTACACATAATATTCTATTTTCATCAAGCTCATGTACAATCACAGACCCATTATCACCCGCAATAACGGAATATTCCAATCCGCCTTCTAATAAAATGTCTGAAAGACTATATAGAGCTGAAATCATAGCAGATATCATCGGTTCAGCCATTGTTGCTTGAATCTTAATAGGAAGTCCTTCTTTTGAGATAATCGCCACCACTAATGCATTTGGTATTGCTCTTTTTACGGCAACAAATATTTCTTCTTTAATTAATTCAGAAGTTTCTACGATTGCTGAAATTTTCATAGAAAACTTTTTTAAACTTTTAACATATTCATTTAAGCCCTCAAGCTCGGCAAGGTCTCTTTTGAGATATGTTATACATGTTATTGATTCCGTAAGGATTGATAGGATAATTCTTTCCTTTCCCGCTATTAAATTATAAGATATTTCTTGATTCAATGAATCCTTTAACATTTTTGAAGATAAAAAAAGTAAACTACTCGTAGCTGCTGTGATTTCTGATTCTTTTAATTTAGTTCCTTTTTTGAATCTGCTAGCTATGTGGGTACCTCCGTGAGTGCCAATTGACATAGCTTGTAATGCTGAATTTTCCTCTAATTGCTTCTCTATAAGCTTTTCAACATCTTGCTCCAGTTGAATAAGATTCTCTTCTTTTTCTTTTTTCATGATCAATTTATAAGTAAAACTTCATAAATTTATAATTTTAGATTTAGGATTAGTCGAGATATTCTGAATGCAGCATAAACGAAAATTCATAAACTTTCCTAAATTCCAAAAAATAACAAATTATCTAAGATTTTACTTATCATGTCATCAAATTCAACAAATTTGGATTTTATAAATAATTTATATGAAATTTTGAAGGAAGGAGCTTATAAGGAAAGGCTGCCGGAACTAAAACAGATTTTAATTAAAATGAAAGAAGATCTTACTGGATTAACCATTAATGATTATAAAGGGGATTATCCTACTTTTATTGAACCTGTGTATCTCTACCCCGACATTGTAATCGGTGATACAGTATTAATTGGTCCTAATGTATTTGTTGATGAAGGATGTAATTTGGGGGACTTCACTGAAATATCAAATGTTATCTTTTGTAAAAATGTAGTGACAGAAAAGTTAGTTAAATTAAGTCATTGTATAGTGGACGAGGATGTTGTCCTTCCAAGAAAATATAATGCTAAAAATGCGTTCATTACAAAAAATGAAGATGGAGAGCTTAAGAAAATTCAATTTTGATATATTTAATCTCTAATTCTTTGTTTAAAGCATAAATGAGGTTTTAATTAATAATTTATTTAGGGGCTCAAATCTTTCTGCTTCTCAACCAAGTTTCCATAACAAGAGAATTGAGCAAATTAATATGCTTTGAATCCCTCGTTTGAAACGTTAAATTGTTAGCTTCATCATTGCCAATTATTGAAAATAAAAGTTCCTCTCCATCTCTGAGTAAAACATATCTGTCTTTTCCTTCATAGCTTCTAATTGAAATATTGCCTAAACCTTCCAATTCCTCTAAAAATTCTAAATGTTCCTTATTTCCAGCATTTACCCAACAAGAGGCTTTAATACTTACAGAAGATTTAATTTCATAAAGGTATAAATCTTGTAAGTCCATTATGGTTGGAACCGCTAAAGATACGCTATGCATGGCACCTTGAAGTACCTTTTGCATTTGTTCAATGATCTCATCACGTGGAATGTTGATGTTAGAATAATCAACGATTTTAGTATCTGGTGAACCTGCTTTTGAACGTAATTTTTCATTTTCCTTTTCTAACATCTCGAGATCTTCATCAGCCTTGATTAATTCCTCTTCTAAAAGATCAACCTTATTTTGTAATTCCTCGATCTCTTGTTCCTTCTCCCGAAGGACACTTTTCTGAACAGAATTTTCTTTTGCTTCCTGTATTTGATCTTCTTTTAACTCGATTGTCTTTTCTAAAGACCGAATTTTTTCTTTTTTAGATTCTATAGAACTCTCTAGTGTTTCTATATGCTGATCCTTAATCTGGAGACTTTCTCGAATGGTCTTGATTTGATCGTCCTTTAGTTTAATTGATTCTTGGAGCGTTTCTATTAATTTATCATTTGACATTGGTTTTTACCTTTTAATTTTCCGTGAACGGTTCAAAATAGGAAATATTTTAGAAAATTATTAACAATGGTTTTCTTAATAATAATTACATTCCATTCTTAATAAAAATTAAAAAATTATTGTATTTTAAGTTAAGTTTACAAAAAGGTCTTTTATAATTATAAGATCTATAAATCAAGATAAATTATAAATCAAGATAAAGTAAATTCTTCATTGATCTTGTAAAGGAAGAGATTCCTAATTCAAAGAAAGCCATTATCGCTAATAAACAAGACTTTGATTATTCCTCTGATCCTAATAAAGGTGAGAGTATATTGAGACTGAAACCTTTCTAATGATAGCCATAGATCCAGAAAATCGCTTTAAAATGATCTCTATTATCTCTGATATCCTTGATATAAATTTAGAGGATTCTGCTCTTATGAGTCCTATTTTAGAGAAGAATAAACTAATTAAAGATGAAATATGTCTAAAAACTGGACTATATTGAGAGACAATTGATAAGCACTAAGGGATCTATAAAAAGTCTTATTTTGGAGTTGTTCCAAAATTATTATCTTGATTAAATTTATTAGAGTCTGAAGATAGGGCGCAACCCTATGGTCCATCTTTCATTATTATTTTTTTGAAAGATTTCATCCCAATTTTTCAAATAATTATTATTATTTTCTTTTTACGTTGAAATAATGTGCAAATTTTTCGTTGTTCTTCCCGTATTTCTTTCTGATAATCTGTTTAAAAGTACCAAAATCTAATCGCTCTTTCATATTATCAGCTCATCATTCAGCGTGAACGACTATCGTAATTTCTGAATTTGGGATTAGATTATACATTATATTGCTCCTTAATGGCATGAACTCCCTATTGGGACCATAGGCATCAACGGCCCAATCATTTTTATATATTATTTTCTTCAGCATCCCAAATTAGTTGGAGGTAGGCATGGATTAATCCCTTATACAAAGGAAAAACGGATTTTTCTGGTTGATTAATTATTTTTTTATCAATTGTACTCAATGCATCAATAATCGAACCATTATCCTCCACTTTAACTTCATAATCAACTCCGCTTGAATGAGTATTTTCAGGATCGGGAGCAAATATTGTCAATTTTATAGTTTTCATGATAATATCAATTTCTATTCTCTTTTAAAATAATGTGCAAAGTTTTCATCATTCTTTCCAAACTTTTTGCGAATTATCGTTTTAAACTCGCCTTTATCCACTCTATTTTTCACTTTTTCTCATCAACATCCCGAATCTGGTTGTATATCGATTACGCTATCTGGATATAAATTAAAATGGATATCCTCTCGTAACGGCATAAATTCCCTTAGATTTCCGTTTTCATCAGGACCGTAGGCATATAATCCAATGTCTTCATAAATCTTATCCTTTTTCGGATTCCATATCAATTGGAGATAATTATGAATGTAATCCTCGTATATCGGAAAAATCGATTCTTTAGGATGGTCAAATATGTATTTATCAACTTTTGCTAATGCTTGTATGATATCTGCATCTTCATCGAGTTCAGTTTTGAAAGTTTTACCTTGCGCTAAACCTGTCAATGGAATACTAATTTTTATTGTAACTTTCTTAATGTTTAACACCCATAAATTGTTTTATTTCCTATTTTTAATTATTATTTTTATATCTATAAAAATCAATTTAGATTGAATGCTTTCAATTCGAATCGAAATATTTTAATATTTAAAATCATTCTTGATATATAAACATTTTAATTAAAATTTAGTTGAATTTTATGAATGAACAAAACATTGAAAAAGAATGGTCTTGTCCTGAATGTGGACATGAAATGACTTACTATGGTGCACCACCAGATCAGTGTCCGATATGTGGTGAGGAATTAAATTTTTTCGATAAATATCTTCCGTTATGGATCGGGATTTGTATAATACTTGGATTATTACTTTCTCAATTTATCCCTAATATCGGCGAAGCAATAGAATCTTGGCAAGTTGCTGGAATTTCCATTCCAATTGGAATCTGTTTATTTCTAATGATGTATCCTGCAATGCTAAATCTTAAAAAATCTGAACTCAAAAAATTAGGTCGTAATCCTAAACCTATAATACTCACCCTTGTATCAAATTGGTTTGTTGCTCCATTCGTAGGTCTATTGATGGCGATTACTTTTCTAAGAGGTAATCCACAATTAATATTGGCTATAATCTTACTTTCTAGTAGTCCATGTACTGCAATGGTTCTGGTATGGGGATGGATGGCGAAAGGAAATCAAGAGCAGAATGTCATAACAACAAGTCTGAATACTGTAACTATCATAATATTTTATGTTCCAATGATCTATTTATTAGTTACTTTGGCAAATCTTACATTAACAGAACCAATACCCCTAGATATCTTTCAATTATTGATCTCACTAGTGGTTTTTATAGGTTTACCACTTGCATTGGGACTAATAAGTAGAAAAACTCTGGTTGATGCGAAAGGACAATTATGGTTTGATGAGAAGTATCGACCCGTGATTGGAAAAGTTGCGATCTTAGCGCTTTTGATGACATTGGTTATTCTCTTTTCTTTAAACGGAGAAGTTCTAATTGGTAATCCATTTCTATTACTTTTAGTGTCAATCCCATTGCTTGTTGGATTTGCAATAGTCGTAGGTTATAATATCTTAATTACCAAATTGGTCAAACTGAAATACAGACAAGCGATCATTACAGTGCTTATTGGATCATCCAGTCATTTTGAAATTGCTATTGCTGTCGCTATTACGATGCATGGTGTTGGGTCGATCGCAGCGTTAGGTACTACGATGGGTTTGTTTTGGGAAGTACCTGTGATGGTTTCATTAGTATATTTGGCAAGATATCTTGGAAGGCGTGGTTATTGGAAAGGTTATGAAGAAGCAATTACAAAATATACCTAATTTTTTTTTATTTATATATAAAATATAAACAACAATTCTTTGATTTTTTAAAATGAAACAACAAAGAAAACAAGAAATTATTAATAGCCTTAAGATGTGCGCAGAATTGTCTGATGGAGATTTAGAGAATCATTTTGAAAATCTCCGTCAACTAGGGAAGAACATCTTAGAAAATAAAAAGCTAAAAAAGCTTGAAAAGTTTTTTAATCTCCTTGGTAATGACACAAGACTAATACTCTTGAAGTTGTTGAGTCAAAAAAGTTATTGTGTTTGTGAATTGGAGACAATTTTAGATAAAGCTCAATCTTCTATTTCACATCATTTAAGATTGCTTGAAAAAGCTGGACTAATTAGAGGTATAAAAAGTGGTTATTTTACGAACTACGAAGTTGTAGAAACAAAAATTGAAAAATTTTTAAATGCATTATATGAGCAATACCCCTCACTTAAGGATTAAATCTCCAGTAATTTAAAAAAATGGAAAGATAAAAATTTCTTTTAGAATGCTGATAAAAGGATCTACTTTTTTT
>CAZZIC010000023.1:20156-36579 GCA_964653985.1 uncultured archaeon
AATCATTTCTTTCTGTTCATTATTCAAACCGTTCATTAACTCAATCTCTTGATGTAATCTTTCCAGTTCAACGATGATCCATTTATTCCTTAAAGGATTCTTTATTCCATCTAAAATCTTTTCTACCCGTTTTCTGGGAAAAAAATTTAATAATTGGTTTTTAAATTCGAGCATCTCATCATTTTTCAATTAGAAAGACACCTATTTTAATGAATTATGGTTCGGGTTCTAAACTCCTCTTTTAGTTCTTGAATAAATGATTCTAAAGAAGGATTTTTGTTAATAATTTTCTCTTCATCTAAGTTTTCAATTAAAGAAAGAATGTGAATTATTCCGGATACTTCCTTATCACAAGTTTGACCAAAGCGTGGAGCTCTACATTCGTGACAGATATGAAGAGCGAAATCTTGAAGATTTTCAACATCCAACTTTTTATTTTGTAAAAACTTAGCACCAGCCTCTGAGGAACCACAAGGGGAAACTCGTTTAGTTTTAATTGACTTTACTTTTCTGTTATTTTCCATTTCAAGATCAAAATCAGGTTTTCCGAAGTTTTTAGCAAATGTATCTATTTCGGGAATTCCTGTATCTGGAGTTAAAGAACACATAGTACGCGGTCCAATTACTTTAGGATTTATTTTTTTAGCTTGCTTCAACAAGCCAATTCCCGGTGTAATGCCTAATATGAGAGGTTTTCCGAGCTCCGCAATCTCTAAAATAATATCGGGATGGCGTACATAAGAGATATACAAATCACACTCGGGAATTTCTACCTCTAATCCTTCATCTAACATCACAGTGGAGGGAATATCTGGTACTTCAATCCATTTTGTAGGAAAAACCTTTTTAAAATTTTCATAAGCACGTTCTCCATATTTGCCATCTGTTATTAATCCTATACTCATTTTTTCTTCCATTTTTTCTTTTTGAACCTCCTCTTATTATTTAATAAAAAAAAAAAATATTATTTATATGCAAATTCATCGCGCTTTTCCTTCAACTCCTCTTTAGCAACAGAGATAATCTTATTTTCTTTAATTATTTTATGTAGATATGATAAAGAGGGAAAATGAATCGCATATGTTGGACAGGTATTTTCACAAGTAATGCATCCTACTTTACATCTATTTGGATGAGAAACTATAGACTTATTTTCGTCAAAATCAAACTCGTAGACTTTTGGACCGCATCCTAAAACACATATACCGCAACCAATGCACATATCGGGATCAACCGTTGGATGCCATTGAATTTCTTCTCGTGGTATACCATGCCAAGTTTTTTTACTCGATTTGTTTTCGTTCATTTTTTTCACTATTATGTATTGTACTCATAATTTTAGAATTTTATATATAAAAATTATAAATAAATCAATTATTTTATCAAAAAGACAACCTATTCCCTATTTTTATATAGTTTGAGAGCTTTTTTATTGCGTACAGTACTCATTGCTTTTTTCGTGAGAAAGTCCACCGAAGAGACAATTGAATCTAGCTTCTCGTAAGGGATTCCTATTATGCACTCATCATCTTTAATATCTGTTGCATCTCTGCATCCATAGCATCCCAAACTGACATTTACCTTTTGGGTTTGGTATGGTATAATCGTACTATCTACACATACTGCTTGAAATATACCGGTACTAAAAGAATGTCGCCCATTGGCAAATCTTAATGAAGCTAATGCAAGCCACATAATTCTCTCGGGAATATCTTCGATAATAATTAAATCGGGTATAAAATCGCACTTTTCTAAAGGAGAAGCAATTATTTTCTCAATCTCTCCAGCTTTTAAACGCGGAATTTTTTCCATTAAATTTTTTCCATACTCCTCCTTCTCAAATAAACCAAGACTTTTAAGCATGCTTCCTTTGGCAATTTTCTCAGGCAGTGATTTAAATCCAAATGCCGCCGCCGCTGCGGGACAAGTTAGATTGTCTCCTGATATTACACAGTTTTTACCGTGTTTAGTTTCCATAAGCATCTGACAATACCGATATTTCCTATCAAAACTTAAATTAGTATCTAATTCAAAATCTTCCTCATTATTAACTAATTTCACTGCAATAGGGGAATATCTTAATCCTAAGTTTTTTTTTAACTCGTTTGATAATTCTAAGTGGCGCTTGAGATTTTTCATGGTTTTTTTTATTTTTCTCTCAATCATATTTGAATTTTATTTTTTTCCGTAAAGTTCATCCACCTTTTGGGCAATTTCTTCCGCAATAAGTTTCGCTAATTTTAATCCTTTTTCCCCTAGTCTCCGAGGTGTTTCAGGAATTAATTCGGGATGACTGTTCATAAATTTCTTAACATTAATGGTTGCTGCTGGAGTTCCGCTATATTTATCAACTGCAATTCTCGCACATTCTTCTTCGCAGCCTTCTATAGTTATTGTGGGATGATTCTTTGCAAAATCTCTTTCCTCTTGTCCTCCATGCCTCTCTAACCCACCGGCCATGAAAAGAGGCTGACATAATATGATTGTATTACTAGGTCGTAATTCTTCAACAACCATCCTTGCTGCGGCTCTCGTAAGAGTGCCACCTACTAAATCTTCACCACTACAAGCAATAATTCCTACCTTTTTCTTCATTTTAATCATTCACCTCATCATTTTCGAGTAATTCTTCTACCTTTTTAGTGATTTTTTCAGCCAATTTTTCTGATAATTCTTTAGTGTTTTCTCCTATCGGTATAATTTTTTGCTCCGGTTTAAGATCTCGATTTTCTTTAACAATATCAGTTGTCATAAATTTAGCGTCAACCTTTCCAGTTGCTTTTTCGATATCATGGAAGGCACATTTTAAAGGACAGCCATCAATGGCAATTACGAAATTATCTTTTATCTTATTAATTACTTCTTCTTTGCCCTTCACAATTAAAGGTAAACATTCAATTTCTGCTTTTCCTTCAGCTAATTCATCTGTTACAATATAAGCTGCTTCCCTGCCAATACTACCAAATACTTTTCCTATCCCGCTACAAGGGATTATATATACTTTTTTTTTATTCTTCATTTAATCACCTATTCATTCTTTTTAACATGATCTTTTTCTTTTTCTGCTTTATTTGTCATATAATCGAAATAATGAGAACAATCCATCAAAAATTCTTTATCTTCTTCAAAATTTTTTAATTTAACCTCAAAAAACCATCCTTTTTGGTAAGGATCTTCATTTAAAAGTTCGGGATGTTCTTCTAAGTTTCTATTGACGGAAATGATTTCCCCTGACGCCGGTGAAATTAATTGTAATACCGTTTTTGTTGACTCAAAGCTCCCTACGTCATCAAATTGTTCAATTTCTTCTCCCACTTTAGGAAGATCTACGAATAATATATCTCCCGCATTGGTTTGAAGATAATCTGTAATTCCAAGAAGTGCTGTACTTCCATCAGGTTTAACCCAACAATCATTTTCATTAAAATAATATCCCGTTTTAGGTACTCTTAATCTATATTTATCTATTGAAGCCTCGAAATATTCAATTTCTTCAAATTCTCTTTTTTGAGTTTCCCCTTTTTCTTCTGGTTTTTCTAACTCTTCTATGATATATTCTACGATTTTTTTTACCAACTCCTCTCCTTCTTTGTTTAACGTAAGTTCAGTACCTGGCTTAAGGTCAAATTTCTTCATCATATTAGGAATAACAACCCTTGATATAATTTGAGCTTCTTTGGTATCAACAAGGTTAGTTGCACATCGACTCATGCATCCATCAATAATAATTACCTTGGAATTTTTAATCATCTTTTCATATTTTTCATTACCAGAATAAAGAGAGACGGGACAAACAATTTCAATATCATCTTGTGCTTTTTTTAATTCTAAGGCCACTTCTCTCGCGACTACACCTAACGTTTTATCAAGACCATTACACGGTAAAATACATAAATTTTCCTTCATTTAATAAACACCTTAGTTATTTTGATTTATCTCTTATCTCTTTTATCCTTTCTTTTACTTCTCGTTTATCTGGAAATGATAAAGCATCTAAAGGACATGCTTTAGAACAAGCAGTGCAGAACACTACACAATTGTTTGGATTCTTAACGATTAATTCCTTTTCTTTATCATCTGTTTTGGCAAAAACGTCATGTGGGCAGAATTCATCGCAATCCATGCAAAAGTCGCATTTTTCATAATCAATTTCGGGAAACCATTCGATTTTATTTCTTGGAACTCCCATAAAGGTTTCCTTATTTGAATCATATTGCTTACTCATCTTTTTTTTCCTCCTTATAATACTCATTAAGTTTATCTTCTACTTTTTTTATAGCCTCTTCCGTAGTCATTTCCCTAATATCCAATGGAATTAAATCTTTCTCTACATCTAAACCTGCTTTTTCAAAAGGGACTTTGAATAACTTATATTGCATATTTGGAGAACATCCACCTACCACATATTTCCTTCCTGGTTTAAGATAATCTTCTAAAAATCTGTCACCATCCTCTTCGCAAAGTTGAGGATGGATAAATCCATATTCTACTGGTAATTCGATTCGGACTTGATTTATAAAATCCCATATATCCATTTTCGCAAAACCTGGACATTTTCCAGTACACACACACATAATAAATCCAACCTTTTTAGAATCTTCTGTTTTTGATGCCATTTTTTTATCACTACTCAATAATTTATTAGAGTTAATACTACAACTTTTGGTTAGAGTTAATTAAATATGTAATATAAATATATGCGTTTTTATACATAAATGCATAGTTATTTATTCTTTTATTTAAATACCAGTAGATTTTAATATAGGTAATTCATTTAATAATGTGTATATGCATAATAATACATATAAATTTTAGGTCAAAAAAGAAATGGTTTTAAAAGAATTAAGACTCAAAAAATTACATGCACTTTCCGATGAAACAAGATTAGAAATTATAAGTCTCCTTCGTCATGGAGAAGAACTTTGCGGATGTGATTTAGAGGATATAATTGATAAATCACAATCTACGATTTCAAGACATTTGAAAAAATTATTAGAAGCCGATTTGATTAAAAGTAGGAAAGAAGGAGTAAAAGTATTATATAAAATAAAGGATCCTAAGATTTACAAATTATTAGCAGTTCTCGATAATTTAATAAAAAGAAATGAAAAATATAGAGAAATTGTAAAAATTCAAAATGAATTATAAAATAAGAAAAGAAGGTGTAATTAAATGACAGAAATGGAAAACAAAAAAAAATTAAAAGTTGATATATATGTTCCCTTAGAAGCATGCGCTTGTCAATGGGAGAATTTTATGAATTCAGTTTTTTCAGCACTTATGCCATATAAAGATCGTGTAGATTTTCAAACAAAAAATTTGAATTCTGAGAAAGCTAGGGAATTAAATTTACGGGGTAGCAGTATCGTAATCGATGGCGAGGAAATTATAACTTCATCGTACAATTTTAAAAGAAAATTGCCCAAAATATTAGAGGAAAAAGGTTTAGATTAACTTGAATAATAAAGAAGCGGAAATTGAACAAGAGGATATTGTTTTAATCGCTTGTTCGGGTTCAGAATATAATGGTGAATTGGCACGACGAGTAGCAATAAGATTAAATGAAAAAAGCTCTATTTCATCAATGAGTTCAATGTTTTGTTCAACTATTTTCCTAAAAAATGTGTTATTGCAAAAAGAGAAGATGGTGGAAATTACCAAGGATAATTTGGACTCAAAATTTATTGTAGTTATTGAAGGTTGTAAAACCTCTTGTGAAAGCCTTATACTTAAAAGTCAAGAAATTGATCCTGATATGATTATTCATGTCGATCAAATTGTTCCAAAGGAAAAGCTGAATTTTAATGATCTTGAAGCCTTTAAAAAAAGAAAGCAATTGACAGAATTAAAAAAAGAGGATATTAACAAGGTAACTGATTATATCTTAGATAAACTAAGGAAGAAAGGATTTACTATTGAATGATATGATAAACAGAAATTCTAAGTTTTTCTTCTTTCTTTCCTTAATTAAATCCAAATTTTAATCACTTTCTTTTAAGAAATTTAAAAAAGCTTAATCTAAATCTTAAGATATGAAATCTTTCTCTCTTTAAAGTGAACTAATTTATCATACCCGATGTCTTTAAGTAATTTTATTGTATTTTCAAATTCGTAGGCAATTTCTTGGGGATTGTGAGCATCAGAACCTAAGAGAACAGGTATATTTAAATCTTTCATTTGTTTTATTATAGATATCTCAGGGTATTGTTCTCCTACCTCTTTTCTTAGCCCTCCTGTATTAATTTCGATCACCAAATTCTTTTCTTTAATAAGATTTAAAGTTTTATGAACCTCATCTTTAATTTTTTCCTTATTAGTAGGAAAATATTTGTATTTCTTAGGTAAATCAAAATGGCTAACAATATCGAAATCGAATGCCCTAGATTTAATCATTTTGCGCATTTGTCCATAATAATCACGATAAACTCTATCAACCCCTTGTCGTTCAAATTCTTCTCTAAATCTATTGTCATCTACACACCATTTTTTATTCTTATCTGTGTCCATAAGGTGCAGAGATCCTAATATATAATCGATTTCCGAACTTATCTTATCTAGATACGGTTTTTGTAAAGCTTCTTGATTTTTAATATAATCTAATTCGAATCCGATTCTTATGTTTATCTTATCCTTAAATCTTTCTCTTAGATTTTTCGCTTTAAGAATATAAGTTTCAATCTCCTTTAAACTCATAGAGTATTCTTCATAAGGAATTCCCTCCAAACCACTTAACATCTCATAGGGAAAGTGATCACTAAATCCAAGTGTCCTTAAGTTTTTATTAATCGCTTCTAAAGCATATTCCTCCAAAGTTCCTTTCGCATGACCGCATAAAATATTATGAGTGTGCCAATCTTCTATTTGAGTCATATTATCAAAAAGTTTAATAATTGCTTTTTCAAAATGTTTCCTTACATTTTTAAATCTAAAATTGCTAACAAAATTTATTATTTCTAAAAAAAATATTATGAATAGATTCATTTATCATAATGACTTTATTTTTAATGAAAATGTCCAATAATGACATTAACAATAACAAGACCTACTCAGAGACATGGTTTTCACAAGCCAAATTTGATTTAAAGGCCGCAATAGATAGTATGGAGAAAAAAAATTATGAATGGTCTTGCTTTCAAGCACAACAAGCCGCAGAAAAAGCACTCAAAGCTTTTTTAATATGCAAACCGTAAAAGAAATGTTTTTACTCACTCAAACTTTTAGTGGAAGAAGCTTCTGTATTTGATGAGAATGTAAATAGACTTGAGGATGCCAGAATATTAGATCAATATTATATTCCTACTAGATATCCCAGTGGTCTCCCAAGGGATGTACCGCATAATTATTATATTTTGGAGGATGCAGAGAAATGTGTAAAATATGCTCGCAAAGTGGTTTCCTTGATTGGAAAAATGTTAGAGAAGATTTAAAGGAATTCATTCATAAAATTAAAGCAAATTTTGAAATCGATAGAATAATTCTTTTTGGTAGTTTCGCCAGAGGAGATTATCATGAGAATAGTGATGTGGATTTAATTATTGTAGGTGAATTTCAAGAACGATTCTTTGATAGAATTGGGAAGGTTCTCCAATATGCGCCTAAAGGAATAGAAATTGAACCATTTGTATACAACAGAGAAGAGTTCCTACAAATGTTAGAGACTGAAAATCCATTTATAATTAATGCAGTCTCAAACGGTATTGAACTTCAATGAATAGGAATACTTCCATAGTTTTTATTATAAAGTAATCTAATGAATATTTAAAATTACGTTTAATCAAGTGAATGATTGTGGAATTCTCAGAAAAACAATACGACGGCCCATATGAAGTTTCGGGTGTGGAAATCAATATTAAGGGAGAGATTTTAAAAGGCTTTTTATATTTTCCCCCTGATAAATTCAAAAAACCATTTCCTCTGATAATATATTTTCACGGATTCCCTCAATTATTTTCATTAAAAGATATAGTTAAAAAAGAGCAATTTCTTCTTGAAATGGGATATGCTTTGCTTGTTTGTAACTTTCGAGGATACCGATTTTCTGAGGGAAGAATTTCCTTAAGATCTCATTATAATGATGGGATTAAAATGGTTAAATTTGCGCGAGAGTTGAGTAAAAAAGGTGAAGTGAAATTAACCGATGTCAATATTTTTGCCCATGATTTTGGAGGATATATTGCCCTTCTAATTTCGAAAAAGGTTGAAGTGGTCAATCGGATATTACTCCTCTCGCCTATTTTGGATCTTAAAAAACATGTAAAGGATGAGGGATTCCTTAAAACACTCAGATATATAAAGCGTTTTTTGCCCGGAAATATTCGAGGGATTGATACTCTTGATGGATTCGTTGAATTAACAGAAGAGGAACTTTCTAAGAAAAAATTTCAGATTAGGGAAGCAATAAAGAATCTAAAGGCAAATAAATTGAAAATTATAATAGGAGAAAAAGATAAACTTACTCCACTAGAAGAAGTTCATGAGATATTTAAAGAATCAAATGTAATTCCTGAAATTGTGAAGATTGAAGATATGGATCATCAAACGGAGAATACAGAACAAGAAAATAGAATTAATTCTGAGATTGAAAAGTTTTTTAGTGTTATTTGAATAGAGTTAACTCCTAAAGACGTATATTCGGATTATTAAATCTTAATAAAGTATTCCTTTCAAAAATTTCTTATGAATTAAAGTGCTTAATTTATTATTCCCTTTTTTGTTATACCAATATACTTAAATTCTAAAAGATCCTAATCAATATTGCGAATAAATGAAGTCTTAATCTTAAAATTCTATTTTAATGGAAAATAAAAATATTTAAAAAGGAATTTTTCTACATATTTACAATAAGATATGATTTAATTACATGTTTGTAATAACAAATTAAGGAGGTTAAAGCTAATGGAAGAGGATTATCCTTATAGTTCCGATCAACTGGAAGATGACGATGAATGGGACGACGAAGAAGAATGGGATGAGGAAGAGGACATTGAAGATTACAATGATGGAGATTGGGAAGTATATGATGATGAGGAAGATTGGGATGACGAAGATGATTGGGACGATGAGGAAGACTGGGATGATGATAATTAGAAATTAACCTGAAAGCAATGATATGAAATAAGATAATATCATCGATATCTTTTTATTTAGTTATTTTTAGATTTAATTTTTCTTATAGTTTCTCTTTTATAGTTTATAGTTTAATTAAATAAAAAAATAGAGTAAATTTGTTTTAAATTCTGACTTAGAATACTAAATTGGAAAATTTATTTATTATTTGAAAAAGCTAGATAAATATTATAATATGCTTTAACAATCTTTACATAGATTTGAAATAAATAAAAATTTCAAGAAAAATGTCTACAAATAGATTAAAGGTAGGAGTTATAGGTTGCGGTATGGTGGGAAATATTGCTCATCTTCCAACTTATCATAAATCTCCCTATGCTGAAATAGTTGCTGTAGCCGACCCACTAAAGTCTCATCTTAAAAGAGCTCAAGAACGATATAATGTCCCAAAAATTTATGAAGATGCTAATGATTTGTTAGATGATCCTAGCATTGATGCGGTTAGCATTTGTTCACCTCATTGGCTTCACGCGGAACAAACCATAAGGGCGGCGCATAATGGAAAACATATATTATGCGAAAAACCCATTGGGTTATCTTTAAATGAAGTGGATAAAATGATTGAAGCTGTAGAAAAAAATGATGTGATATTCCAAACAGCTACACAAAAACGATTCGATTTAGGTTATCAGTACATAAAGGAAAACATTAATACTAATGAAATTGGTAATATATTTCAAGTTTCTATATTTTGGTATCATTCTATGTCTGAATTTGCAGGAAAAAAGCCGAGAAAAGAATTAATTGAAGAAATTGGATTATGGAGACTAACAGACGAAAGATGTGGGGGAGGAGACCTATTGGATCATGGACCTCACTATTTTGATCTCTTTAGATGGTGGTTTGGTGAAGTGGAAAGTGTGAATGCACATATAAGACGTGTTCATGAAAGCAGAGTTAATGAAGATCATTCTATTGTGACACTTTCATTCAAGCAAAATAATGTAGTTGCTCTTTTTGAACGATCTGAAGCAGTATTGGGTGATGTGTTTGGAGAAGAGAAAGGCAGAATCCATGGAACTAAAGGCACCTACTTTTTTAATGTGCCGAGTGAATATAAAAAGAAACCAATGAATCTTGAAAAATATACAAAAGATAAAAATACATTTAAAACATCGAAAAAGAGCATTGCTTTACCCAATAATAAATGGGAAGTTGCCTATGCCAGGGAGATCCGTTCCTTCATTAATCAAATACTCGGTCGTTCAAATAATGATGTTGGTTTTCCTAAGAGCTGGATCCCTAGTATTTATGATGGAAGAGCTGCTTTAGAAATAGTCCTAGCATCCTATGAATCCGAACGCCGAAAGGAAAGAATAATCTTACCGTTAAAGAGTTATAAGCCGTTAAATTGGTAATTAAAAAGATTTATAGGTTAATCTAAAAAGATGCAATTGAAAATTCCTCTTTTTTAAGAACTTTAACTCTTGATTTTTATTAATCAGAAAAGAAATGATATTTAATTTGAGGAAATGATAATTACCTAGTATGAAAGTAGAATTACTTTCCATAACTCCCGAATCTGAAAAGTTGATAGAAAATGCTGGACGCACTTCCTATTTATCTTTTGATAAAAAGTCAGAAGGTAGTGAAAAAAGATTTATAAAAATGCTTATTAAAAGAGGTCATACCTCTGTCTTGGAACATGCCTCAGCTACGATTAGAATCTCAGGAGTTTCAAGAGCACTAACTCATCAATTAGTTAGGCATAGATTTAGTTCGATAACCCAGCAATCACAGAGATATGTGGATGAAACGAATTTTATGTATGTCGAACCAGAGACGATTAAAGAAAATTCAGATGCCCATCAAATATTCAACGATCTCATGGAAAAAATTAATCATACTTATAGAAAATTACGAAATTTAGGAATTAAAAAGGAAGATGCCCGATTTATATTACCAAATGCGACGGAAAGTGAATTAGTAATTACTGCAAACTTTCGGGAATGGAGGCACATAATTGAACTGAGGGGAGATCCCGCAGCTCAATGGGAAATTAGAGAACTTACTATTAAGATTTTAAAAGAATTAAAGAAAAACGCTCCTACTGTGTTTGGAGATTTTTATGTAAATGAGAAAAAGGATATTATAAGATTAAAAGATGAAAACTCATAAATCTGAAGGATTTAATGCAAGACAGCAATTATTAAGGTTTATTTTCTTTCATATATTTTTTAATATAGCTCCTGACTCGTTCAGCGGGTTCAAATATTCCAAAATGACCCTCACATAACATATCGGCTTCGAGATCCAAGAGTTTTTTCATAGATTTTTGATAGTCCTCAAGATCACTATTAAAATCCTTAGAGAAAGGACCATGTATATCTTGTCCGAATAAGATCTTTTTGTCTTTAACTTCTAAGAATACAGAAATTGACCCAGGTGTATGTCCGGGAGTGTGAATAATGTGGAATTTAAGAGAGCCAATTTCAAGTTCTTCTTTTTCTTTTTTAAATTTTCTATCCAATTTAACGGGTTTATAACTCACACCATACCATGATGCGGCTGTAAGATCGTCATATCCCTTTTCTTCTATAGCTTTGGCATCTAATTCATGAGCGTAAAATTTAATTTCTTTAACTAATTTCTTTAACTGATAGCAGGCTGCTATATGATCTATATGATTATGGGTGATAATACAATGCTTTATATCCATTGGGTCTAGGTTAAACTCTTTAATATTTTTTATTTGATTAATATTCATCCCACAATCAATTAAAACAAGACCTTCATGACTATGTGTATTAACCAAATACACAGAACAGCCAGAATCTGTTACGTGATATACTCCATTATGTATTTTTTTCATAAGCTGTTAATCCATTCGAAAAAATTATTCCCTTTTAAATAGACTAAATAATTAATTTGATTTTCTTAAAAGAAAAAAATTTACCACATTTAAAATATTTAAAGATTTTTAGAAGAAAAGAAATAAAAACAATTAATTAATTAGATTATTAAACCACATATAGGAATGACATTAAAATGGGATTAGAAGATTTAACACCAGATGACATTTTATATGGAAGTTTGAGTTTGATATTAGTTGTAATTTCGATTATTGTCGGCTTAAGAATTCTTTCTAAATATTTTAGATACAAACAGAAAACGTTAATTACTGTTGGACTCTCTTGGATTTTTATTACTAGTGCATGGTGGGTTTCTGCATTTTCTTTTGTGTTATTAGCAATATTTGATTTTCGATTTAATGCTTTCTGGTATTTGTTCTTTGAGAATGCCTTTAGTCCTTTAGCTCTGATATTCTGGATCTATTCATTTACGACATTATTGTATCCAAAGTGGAAAAAAATTATATTTGGAGCATATTTGATCATATGTATTAGTTTTGAAATTGCATTGATAGTTATGCTGAATATTAATACAGAATTGATTGGAACAGGAATTGAGGAAGGGATATTTTCCTCTCAGCTGACTGCTTTTGCTATTGCTTTCCAATTATTTGGATTGTTAACACTGACGATAACAGGACTTATTTTCTCACTACATTCTCTTAAATCTCCAGATGCAAAAATTTCATGGAAAGGTAGATTCCTTCTCGCAGCATTTCTTTCTTTTACCATAGGTTCTTTGGTAGAAGCCCTATTCCTTTTAGATCCATTATCTCTGATCCTAGTAAGGATACTACTAATATTTTCAAACCTAGCTTTTTATTTTGGATTTTTCTTACCAGATAAAATTGCCAACGTTCTATTAAAAGAATAAGAAATTCCTTTACCCTTTTTTTTATTTTAATTTGATTGAGTTTTGTAATATCTCTTATATAATAAGATAGTACTAATTGAAGCAACCCCCATAGAAAAAAGCACATCAGAAGCATAGTGAGCACCTATTAGCACTCTTGAAATTCCAACAAATACCGCCCAGCCAACTATTATAACGGTTCCTACCACTTTTTTAGGGTTTTTCCAATTTAAATCCTTAAATCTTATCAACAAAGGTAAAAACATTGCTCCCATAGCAGTATGACCTGAAGGAAAAGATTTTCCTCCCGTAATACCTTGTGGAATAAACCAAGGAGTATAATTAGAATAATCCGAAGCTAGATTATAAAAGCGAACTCTTCCCCAAAAAATTTTGAATGTTTGAACGAATAAAATAGGGTTGATGAGTAGTAGTATTAATATAACTTGAGAGAACCTCCTGTAATTTGTAATTTCGAAAATCTTTTTTATTTGTAATTAATAAAAAGAAAGCTAACGAAATCGAGACAATCGATCCGTCAGTAATCAGCTTTATTTCCTTTAATAACAATCCTACAAATAAATATAATAGACTTCCAGATAATAATATTAATCCAGGTATTTTTTGTTTTTTAATATCCTTAATGTATCCTCCCAACAAAATACTTAAACTTATTATCACTAAACCATATCCCGGAGATTCTCCAAATACTTTTCCAAATATTCCTAAAATGGAATCTGGATCGCTTATAGCCATAGATATTAGTAGATCGGTAAACGCAAAAATTATTGCCAAGAATATCCAGAAAATTAACACAAAAATCAGTAGGTTGTCAATTTTACTGAGTTTGAAGGGTTTCATATCTTTTTCAACATACTATATTTTTAGAACTTTAAATCTTATACTCTTTTGTAGAATAAAAATAATCCGCATTTAAAAATTAATTTTCATAATTTTCTTTAATCCTGATAAATTTATCGGGATAATCCGTATAAATTGCATTCATTTTCATCCCTTTATAATCTAAATTTAAAATTTTTTTCATTCGCATCTTAGTATTAACTCCCCAGATGAAACAATTAAAACCATTATCGACAACCGATGTAAAATTATGCTTAATATGATTATTATTTTTTATATTAATTGCTTCTATCCCCAATTCCTTAAGCTCTTTAAGCTCTGTATTACTCGAAGTGATTTTTGTTAACCTAAAATCCATTGTATGGACTAGGTTAACCTTGTTATCATAATTTCGAAGTTTTTTTAATCTCGTGAGGAACATATCTGTTATAAAAATTTGATCGAGAAAGCCATAATCATACGCTAAATCTATCAATTTAATTCCAGCTTTGGTATTTCCTATATCAAAACTCAGTTTTACCATAGGAAATTGTGTTTTACAGAACTTAAACAAATCCGCGGCAGTAGGGATATCTCTATTATCAGGAAAAGGAATTTTTTTTAATTCATTCCATTCAATCTTTTTGATAGCTTGCCATTTTGAATCTAATTTAAATCCAGGATCATGAAAACAGATTAAGACATCATCTTTGGTCAATCTAACATCTGTCTCAATTCCAGCTCCCATATTCGCTGCTGTCCTAAAGGATTTTATCGTATTTTCAGTATGATATCCGCTGGCACCTCTGTGACCAAAAACATAAATCTTATTTTTCTTCATTCTTGAAAACATATCAATGCTTTATATAGAAAATCCTTGTAAGATGTTAAAAGAATATCCTTTTATGCAAATTTTAATTATCTTAACTACTTAAATTTTTATTAGAATACAATTAAAATGACTGAAGAACAAAAGGATACATCCTACCCATCCGAAGAACCGAGGTCATTTTCTACAAAAGGTAAATATTCTTTTGGTACTTTTGTTGGATCTATTCCGCGAGCTTTCCTCTGCTTGATTCTAATTTCAGCTCAAAATATTGATCTCCCTTTGAATCTCGCAGAATTACTTATTGAACAAGTTGATGTCATTTAGACTTATTATCTTCTTTTGATTAATTATGAGACAAAATGAAAAAATTACTGAAGCTTCAAAAGGTTATCTGATAATTATTTGCGCTGTGTTTTGTTGGTCCTTTAGTGAAGTGATAGTAAAGTTGTTGCAAGATGCTGTTGGTCCATTAACCCTGTCTTTTTTTCGTTTCTTTATCGGTGGACTTTTTCTCCTTTTTGTTCTTCTTTTCAAAAGAGATTTAAGTGGGATCTATGGAATGTTTAGGAATAATATTCCCTTATTTTTGATAGCGAGCTGTTTTGCTTTTGGTATTTCCAATATAATTTATTTTATTGGTGTAAATTATACACAAGCTAATTTTGCCGCTACAATCTATACTACATATCCAATTTGGATCACAATTTACTCATACTTCATCTTAAAAGAAAGATCTAATATGAAGTTGAAATTTATAGGAATTTTAATTGGTATTTTTGGTGTAATGCTTTTAATGACAAACCTAAACTTTTTAGAGCTTCTCTCTTCTGAATATTTTCTTGGAAATTTACTTGTTTTAATTGGCTCTATAATTTGGAGTCTTTACTCTGTTCTTGGAAAAAAAATACAAATGAAAGAGAAAAAAACGACAAATATAGCAATCAAATTTACAATGCTGAGTTCATTTTTTGCTTCGCTTCCCGTATTTCTCATTTTGATTTTTACTCCTGAATTTAATTCCTTTTTCGTCTATAATATGGAGAGTTGGTTTTGGATTATTTTTCTGGGAATTGTATCAACGGGCTTGGGAATTTATCTATTATATGAAGGTATTAAAAGAATTGAGTTATCTAAAGGTATTTCACTTGCATTTTTAAAGCCAATTTTTGCTTTAATTCTTGCTTTTTTCATTCTTAATGAATTACCAACTCTAATTTGTATTATTTCAATCGTTTTAATTATAGGTTCAATAATATTGATTAATCGATCACCGGAAATAAAAGAGCAATTTTAAGGATCTTTTTTGGTAAAAGGTTATTTAAACCAAAATTTTTAAATAAATGTGCGTACCAATAACAATTAATATATATAAGTTGAAAACTTTTTTAAGTATGTATTTTCTTTAGAAAGGTAGAGTATCTTAATATAAAAAAAGTAGTTTCCTAATATGAAAAAAAATAGTGCAAATTACGAACACATTTTGGAAGAGAATTTAAGGAACGAATTGTTGTGGCTAGAAGAAGAATTTGACATACTCTTCAAATCTAAAAAAGAAGATCTCACGCAAGAAGACATTAAACTCGGAAATCAAATTCTCAATAATGTGATTGATAATTTAAATCTAATCAATAATGAAGACCTTTTAACATCACTTGCACTAAGTTTAGAACGGATTGAGAACTCTTATCCTGACTTTTTTTAATTATTTTATAATAGAATTTATTTATGTTTCTGTAATGTTTTTATATAATCTACATTAATCATTAATTTGAGATTATAGTTTAATCAAATTCTCAATTATTATTTAAGTTTCAGGGTCTAAAATCATGGAAAGAATTATTATTGTTCATTGGAATAGAAGTAGCGGACCTGAGCCCATAATTCAATACCCTCCAGAAAAACCTCCCGTCCCAAAAGATC
>CAZZIC010000024.1:0-5895 GCA_964653985.1 uncultured archaeon
AAATAACATTTATGATAATAATGAGGTGAATATGATAGAATTAATTGAACAATTAATAACGGATAAGAAAGGAGAGATATTAAATAAATGGATGAAATCGCAAAAATTCAGACCAGAACATCATGAATATTTACTCAATGAACAGGATTTACGAATTCAATCCAGTAAGTTCTTGGATGAATTTATTAAGGTCTTTAAAAATTTCGACATCGAGGATATTACAAGCCCAGAATTTCAAAATGCTGTACAGCCTATTAGAGATCTCTCAATGAGTCGAGCTTCTCGGGGGTTTACACCAACAGAAACTGCGAGTTATCTTTTTGATTTAAAAAATGCTATCTTATTTATTCTTCAAGGAGATCTGGAACGACATTCAGATGAAGTATATCCTCAACTCATTGAGGAAAAAAATAAGACCGCATATAGCTCCTTAAATAAATTCTTTTCCAGAAAAATCTAGCTTTCTTTTCTGATCTCGCATTAATTTAGGTTTTCCTTTAAAAATTATCTTATAAAAAGAGATCATTTATTTAATAGCTTATTAGTTCCTTTAAACAAATTTCTTTAATCCTAAAATACGGAGTTAGTCTTTTTCTTTTATCCTATTATCTTTAGGGGTTTTTTATATTCCATTTAAGTAATCGCCTTTCCTTTTATACAACTGTTTTGTAAAGAACAATATTTAAATAGTACTTCTAAAATTAGGTATATAGTTTAATAATTTGAACAAAAAAATAAAAGAATTTACAAAATTTATTATAAAAAAGATTTTTTAACACAAAACAGGTGCAAAAAAATTTCAGAACAAACCAAAAAAAATGTTAGATTTGGATTAAAACGAAAGATGTTGGTGTATTTTTTAGCAATTTCGTTGATCCCAATGGTGCTTATTACAGTGGTTTCAGTACAGCAATTTCAAACCAATGTAGAACAACAGAAGAAAAATGGACTAGAGGAACATGTAACCATAGCACTTGGAATGATCGAAGAAGAATATGAAAAGTACCAAGACGGAGTAAAAACGTTAGAACAGGCAAAACAAGACGCTCAAGAGGTCATAGATAATTTACGATACGGAGACACAAATCAAGACTATTTCTGGATCCAAGAAAAACGAGGTAATGAGATTATCTTGCTAGTGAACCCTTTCAGCCAGCAGTTGGTCGGAACAGACATTTCAGATGTCACGGACAAGTCAGGAACTGGCTTTTTATTATTTCAAGAATTTCAAGATACTGCTGAGCAAAATGGGCAAGGATTTATAACCTATCAGTGGACTTATTACGAACAAGATAGAATAGTCGAGAAGATAGGTTTCGTCATGCTTTTTAGTGAATGGGATTGGGTTGTTGGTTCAGGCGTATATAAAGTAGATATAAATGAAGCTCAAGTAGCCGTCACTACAATGCTATTAACCTTGATGATTACCATTGGTGTAATTGTATCATTGTTTGGATTTTACATCAGTAGGAGAATTGCCAATCCAGTCATAGAATTAAATGAGATTGCCCATGAGATATCTGAAGGAGATTTACGAGAACATCAGAGACTTCTCAAAATCAGAAGATCCAGAGATGAGATCGGATTATTGATCGGATCGTTTGATGAAATGGTTCAGCATCTTAACAGCGTGATCGGGGCAACGAGAGACGTATCCTTAAATGTAGCGAATATTGCTTCAGAGTTAAGTGCTAGTGCTTCCGAGGTAGATTCTGCAGCAACGGAAATCTCTGAAACTACTCACGAAATTGACAAGATGTCTCAAAATCAAGTTGAAGCATTGAAAGAAACAGAACAACATATTGTAAAAATTGACGAACATGCTCACGAGATCTTAGATCATACAAAAGATATCGACAATGTTATGGAGATTATCACAAACATTGCTGAACAAACAGACTTATTAGCACTCAATGCTAGTATTGAAGCAGGAAGAGCAGGAGAACACGGTAAAGGATTTGCGGTCGTAGCAGACGAAGTAAGAAAATTGGCAGAAGAATCAAAAGCTTCTGTCTCAAATTCTACAAAACGTATTCTTGAAATTGAAAGATTAATCGAAAATGTTGTAAAAGCGATTGATAATGTAACTCAAGAGATTCACGGAGTAGAAGAACACGAAGAAGAAAACGAAAAAGCATTGAGAAATGTAATGGCAGCCACTGACCAGCAAAAGTCTTCAATGGATGAAATTGCCGCAACCTCAGAGAGATTAGGAAGTCTAGTCGAGGAATTAAGAGACGACATCGAATTCTTTAAAATTTCAGAAGCAGAATCTACAGAAACATCAAGCAAAATTTCCAAATAGGCTAAAAAATATCCTTTTTTTAATTTATTACCTCTTTTTTCTTATTATTTTTTAATTATTCTCAATTTTTTTAGAACAAGCTTTATACTTTGATTTTATTATCATCGTGAAATAGCTGCATAGGGAAAAATAATATCCTTAGAAAATATCTTCATATTAATGATTTAATAATTAATAAAAATCATAAAAAATAGAAAATATTTAATATTTAAGCAGATAATTTATTTATTATTTTCTGCAAACATTCAAATTATTGAACAACTACTTATTTAGTATATATATTTTAAAATAAAGATATTAAACTATTTCCTTAATGAAAAAAACTGATTCAATGCTTTTACTTGATCGTTATAACTTTCCAATCGACACCAATAATTTGGTTTCAGAGGAAATGGTGGAACGAATTTTCCATAAAATACCAACACCTGTAGTTAAAAGGTTGAACGATTTTTTGGGCGGGATTAAGTTTTATATTGGTGGAAATCATAGACATAATGGAGATAAAGATTATATTTCATTATCAACGTTCGAGTTTGATCTTAAGAATAGAAGGATTTTATTCTTTTTATTTAAAATCTTTGATAAGGGATACAGACAATGGAAAGATTCTCAATATGGCTCCTTAAAGAGGTTTTTATGGGAATCTTTTTTTCATGAAATTTTAGTCTGCTTAACTACAATCATACGGATTGACAAAAAATTAATCTTGGATTTTGAAAAAATAATAAGGGAGCAAAAGAAATCCTCCTATGGCGAGGAATTATTTCAATTATTCACTTCAGACGAAGAGAGTATCCCCAAGCTTAATTTTATAACTTTCAGTACAGAATTATGGAGAGAAAACTTGCCTCAAGATTTAGGATTCCTTAATATCTTTCACTCCCGTAAATTAAATGAATTGAAAAAGAATAATGCCAAAGGAACAATTTCTTATTTTTTAAAGAACAAATATTTTAATGAATTACGAAAGGTCAAGTTAAACTATGAGTACGAGTACAATCTCTCAGAATTAATTAATCATTGTATTTACAGCGATCATTTTAAACCTTTTCTGAATGATTATTCTTCAGATAATGTGAGGAGAAAATTATACTATAAGGGCAAGCGAGTTATAAATAAATTTTTAAAAAAGTATAATATAGAAACTAAAAACTACAAGGATTCCGCCGGGAGAAATCATACATTTATCTCTCATAATATCTTTGAAAAGATAAAAAGTGTGTGTCTACAACTTTGTATTAAAGAAATTAGGACAGATGCATTAAAAAAGTACAAGAAATTTAAAGAATTCTATTCTAAATGCCCAATCTGTGGCAGAGACGAGATAAATCAAGTTATATGTGAAAAAGTATACTTTTCGCTTGAATACCAATCTTTCAAAAAGGTGTTGCTAGGATTTTTAGAATCTGGCGGGTCTTTAGACACCACAAATAATCAAGAGCAATTTTTTGGAGTTCCTTGTGAAGATTGTTTTTACCTCATCAGAAATATTCAAGGAGAATTCTCAGATTTTAATTTACTTCAGAAATTTATCTTACAGTATTCTGAATGTCCAGTATGTTCTGGTAAAAATCATTTAAGCTATTTACTCTCTTTTTTTTATGATTCGACCAAGGAAGACCTAAAAGAAGTATTAATTGAACATATGGAAGGAAAAAATGTAAAAAAAGTTAATTTAAATATAGGAATTCCTTGCTGTGAGTGTTATGAACAAGTTTTTGGGGAGTTTCCAGAATATTTGGATTCAAGTTTTAATTAAATAATAAATAATTAAATAAATCAATTAAGTTAAAAAATTTCGAAATTCTATTATGAACTATTTTTCTTTACTCTTCTTCATTTGGAATAAATAGTGAAGCTCCACAATACGGACAAAAGGTCGCCCCGTCTCTTTTAATCTCAACTTGGCATGAAGGACACTTAGTTTTAAATTTTACCATCCTAGGAATCGAGGTTTTAACTTCATTTAACTTTTCCTCAATAGTATTCTGCACTTCCAAAACTTTTTCTTCCATCTCCTCATCCGGAAAGGAATGAATATAAATATTTGAAAGTTCAATCAAAAAATTCCTCAAAAAATTTAATTGATCTTCAAAATTTGTATTTACTTTTGCTTTCACAATTTCTTCGCCTGCTCGAGTTAGTTTATATAGATTTTTCAACGGTCCTATTGGACTTTTAACGGTCTCTACGGTAAGAAAACCGTTTTTTTTTAATTTTGATAAGATTGGATAAACGGTACCCGATTTTGCCTCCCAGGTACCAGCAAATTGTTTATTTAAATTTTTGATTAAATCGTACCCAGAAATTTTTTTACTATTAAATACATTTTCCAAAATGGTAAACTCTAATGGAGTTAGTTTATTCTTTTTGATATCTTTAAAAATATTTTCTTTGATCTTGTCTCTTAATTCCTCAAGATCATCTTCGATATCTAAGAACTTACTTAGCCACATCGGATTTTTTCCTCCAAGATCATTCTCTCATAAGTTTCCTCTTCATTTTTTGGATTTCCTTTTCGATTTGCATTTCTCGTCTCGTTTTAATTTCTCCATTCTTTTCGATTTTAACAGAAAAGAATAGTTTATAAATTGCCAAATGAACTAAGACAGCTAGTCCCCATAGTAGAAAAATAGTAGTCATTATAGAGTTAACTGTTGATACAAATACAAATTCTTGATAAGGTCCTATTAAGATCAATATAGATCTTAAAACACCAAGAAATATGCTTCCCGTTATATATGTTACAATATGGTAAATTACCCCTCTTTTAGCCATAGGAAAAGTTCCTCTTGCATATAAGATGTAGGACACGGTATGTAAACTCAAACCTATCAACCAAGCAAAGATTATTAAAAATGAAATTTGAGGGATTTTTAAATTCAAAAATAAGACAAAGAGTAGAATGTTTATTAGAATATAAGTAAAAAAGTGAATCATTACAGAATCTCTGTACTTTACCTTTTCTTCTGCTATTTTTCGAAGACTTTCTTCTGAAAAACCCTCTATCCCTTTATCTTCTTCCTTGTATACAAAAGACCTATCTTTAGGCTGATTAGTTGAATCATTTTCATCCCAATCTGATTCTAAATCATCATATTGACTCTTCTCTTCCATGTTAAGGGCTTCAGATTTATAGTTTTTAAAATGAAGATAAAGAAAGTAGCTCCACAAAAATATTAAGGCAAAAATTGCAAAGAATATACTCGGTTCAATTAGGAAAAATATTAAGCCATAAATAAAGCCATAAAATAAACCAGGTAAATAAATTGACAAATGGGTAAAAAATTGTTCTTTTGCTTTGATATATTTTTTAAAGGCTGCGAAAGTATGAAAAATATGTAAACTAAACAAGGTAGTCCATAATGGAGTGATTAATAAAAATAGACCATGACTATGATAAAACATCCTAGTAAAAATAAAAGGAAAGAAATAGATGAATAATGGCACATGTACAAATAATAATGAAGTTAAGACTAAGCGCTTTTGCTTACTATCTTTCAATTTGTATTTCGGAATTTTAGATTCGGTTTTTTGATTCATAAAGAACCTCTTTTGAATTGTTTTATAATAATTGTTTTATAATAATT
>CAZZIC010000024.1:5995-7920 GCA_964653985.1 uncultured archaeon
AATTGTTTTATAATAATTGTTTTATAATAATTAATAGGTTGTCGTATATATATAAATGTTGTTATCTCTACATAGTATAAAGAAAAAATAAAATAAGCCCTTAGAAAATATAAGTTGTTTTAATTAGCAAGTAATATGGAGAACGGCAGCTATTCTTTTATTACGCTCAAAGAATTCGTTTGCACGTTCTAAAATGATTGGGGTTCTATCTTTTAGAATTCTAAATCGTTTTTCTAATTTCTGAAATTCAAACCACGATTCCGTGGATTTATCCAACGGTAATTCCCCATATTGCCCAGAACCAATAATAATAATATCTGGTTCCGTTTCAATTAATTTCTCTAACTCCCACTTTGCTAATTCTCGATGTCCTTTAATACGGTGGGAATGAGATTTATCTCGTATTTTGATATCTCCACTAGGAAGGATATAGATATCGTGAGTGTATGTTTTTCCCGAGATTTTTATTATACCATAACTAGTATCTTCAATTCTCATGAAGTGCAATATCCTTTTGATCATCAAAGTTTAAAAATCTATTTGAAATAGATAGATTTGAGTCCGACTTTTTACATTAAATTTATTATTGAAAAATGTGTTATGATGTTCATAGTAGGATTCATTTAAAATTTGAAATCATTGAAATTCAAATTCTATTCAGAGAACATATTGGGAGTTTAGCTTATTAATGGTAGATGGTATAGTGAAATGGTTTGACAAGGATCAAGGCTGGGGTTTTATTACAACTAAGGATGGAAAGGATATCTTTGTCCATTATTCGGGTATAGTTGATGATGAGGATGGGTTTAAGCGAATTAAAAAAGGAGATCGAGTCAAGTTTAAAATCGTGAGAGGTAACAAAGGCTTACAAGCTAATAATGTAGTGGTTATGGAGCGAAAAGATTTTAAAAAAAAAGTCGAATAGCTTCATTTGGAAAAGATCAGCATTGATTTCAAAGAATTTTAAAAACCCAATTATTCTTGTTTAAATATTTACCTAAAAGAGTTAAAACTGACTCTATTATTTTAAGGTTATTTTAAATTTCCCTTCTTGGAATCGAAATTTAATTCTCACGTCTCCCCTCAAGAGCAGATCTCAAGAGAATAAAAAATTCTTAGAAGATTTTATTTTTAATATTTACTCTTAAATATGTAATATAGCCTAATTTAGCCTAATTAGAAGGATTTGCAAAATCAGTATATACTTATACTATTTTTTAAAGTTGCAAAAATTTTAAAAAGAAAAAAGAAATTATTAATTCAGTTTGTCTAATAATGGATGTTTAATCCAATCGAACTTCCAAACGATTTATGAATTATAATATGTCCTTAGATGCTTCAATGAAAGAATTCATTGAAAAAGTAGAAAAATGGGATTTTAAAGTATTTTTGGAATTATATCAGAGTGATTTTTCTAAGAAGAGTTTAGCTTTTGCTAAGATTTATTCCTTCTTCGGAAATATTTACTTCTGGTTAATGGTCTGGCTAGTTATGGTTATAAGCAGTTATGTTAGCAAGGACTATTACTTACTGTTTCTTTTTACGGGAGGATTCTTTCAGAGTATGTTCATTTATATAATAATTCGATTTGGTATTGTTAGTAGGAATAGGCCGTATATCACGTTAAAAGATATGGGAGTGAAAGGGCACGATGAATATATTAAGGAAAATAAATCTTTTCCATCGGGTCATGTGACATTCTTTATTTTTTTCGGTTGTGTTTTTGCTTATTATTACAGTCAATACTTCTGGTTTATATTCTTAACATTTTTAGGGCTAGATATAATTATGGCAATGACAAGGCTTATTCTTGGAGTTCACTTTCCAACTGATGTAATATTTGGTTTGATATTTGGTTTAATATTTGCCGGTCTCTACTTAGGACTTACTCATCCTTTTTGGATTGAGTTTTACTACTATTTGGG
>CAZZIC010000024.1:8020-10351 GCA_964653985.1 uncultured archaeon
AGCGATCCCACTTGTTATAGATGTGAAAGTATTAAATATTGTACAATTGGACGAGCCAGTAAAATGCTTGATAATTGTCCAATGAAAGTTTCTTCGGAGATCGAAAAGGAGGCTCGAAATTTATACAAAAACGATCCAGAAATCAAGAAGGCTACGAAAATTGCTTCTATTGTGGAAGCCCAAGGATATATTCGATGGCCTAGATTAAAGGATACAGCGGAATATTCAAAACAAATGGGTTATAAAAAATTAGGTATTGCATTCTGTGTTGGATTAATCGCAGAGGCGAAACGAGTAGCCGAAATTCTCGAAAAATATGGATTTGAGGTTACGGGAGTTTGCTGTAAAACAGGAGGTGTGAAGAAAACAGATGTTGACATACCAGAAGAATATACCACAAAATCCAAAACAGGTTATACGATTGGCTGGATCACGTGTAACCCAGCAGCCCAAGCACTTTTGCTAAATAAAGCGAAAACAGAGTTAAATATCATTTGTGGATTATGCGTTGGACATGATATTACATTCACTCAACTTTCGGAAGCTCCTGTCACAACTCTCATAGCCAAGGATCGATCGATGCCCCATAATCCCGCGGCAGTATTGTTTTCTCATTATGGAAAAGAATTTTTCTCTGACGAATTTAAGCAAATGAAAATGCAGCATAAACAAGAAAAATGAATTAAGCGCTGTCATTCTTTAATCATCCGGCATTTCTAATTAAAGTCTCATTTGGCGTGATTCTCAGATAGGATCAGGGTTTCTTTCCGACAATTTCAGTGAGAATATAGCTGAAAATTCTCGTCGGCATTATCTTAAAGGGTTTTAAAATTCGATGGATTGTTTAAATTTCAAAATTTCCCTCAAAATTTTTGTATTTCTCTAAATTGGTAAATTTTGAACTTGTAAAAGCAAAAATACATTAAATCAAAATAATACAAATGAATTTTCATAGAGATTTCTAAACATAAATCGGGATTTAATATTATTTTAATTAAGTTAAAACCAATCTGTAAATTCTTCCACAGGTATTCGAGATCGTTCCTTTTGTTTTTTTTCTGCTGATTCATCGGGAAGACCTATTGAAATGACGCCCATCAATTCGAACTTCTCGGGATTTAACTTAAAGATTTTATTTATCTCTTCTTTTTGGCTAAGAATCTCACCTATCCAAACTGCTGCTAAACCATAGGCGTGGATAGCCAATAAAATATTTTGTATAAAAGCTCCGATTGCTTGAATATCCTTAACTCTATCATATCCCTTTTCTTCATCAAGAAATATCACAAGATTATAATAAGCGCTGTCTATTATTCCCCCATATTTTGAATTTTCCGCGAGCATATGCTTAACAGTTGGATGCTCTACGGCGCAAACCTTCCAAGGTTGGCTATTTTGTCCGGAAGGTGCCCAGCGTGCATATTCTAATATTTCTTGAATTATATTTTTCTTAATCTTCTGATAGACAAAGTTTCGCACACTTTTTCGAGATTTAATAAATTCTAAATATTTTTCATAATCTTCCTTAATTTTGGATTGCATTATCCATCACATAAATTTGTTTTTTGCTTTAATTAATATTTTATGATCATTATTATTTATATGCTTTATTGTATTTGTTTTCATTTTTGTAAATATCAAATCTTATCTTAAGGAAAGGAAATTAAATTATATAACAAAAATTCTTTAAATCTAACAGATTAGATAAATAAGATCAAATTAAATCAGACTAGTGTCAATTTTAATGTCAGATATTGAAGATGAGTGGTGGAAAAAAACTGTTGTATATCAAATTTATCCAAGATCATTTAAAGATAGTACCGGTAATGGTATCGGAGATTTAAGAGGAATAATAAATAAATTAGATTATATCAAGGATTTAGGGGTCGAAGCCATATGGTTTAGCCCTTTTTTTGTATCTCCTCAAGGAGATCATGGATATGATGTACAAAGCTATAGAAATATAGATCCAGAGTACGGTACTATGGAGGATTTTAATGAACTGCTCGAGAAAATTCATAATAACGACATGAGAATGGTCCTTGACCTAGTATTAAACCACACCAGCGATCAACATCCTTGGTTTCAAGAATCCTCATCTAACAAAGATAATCCAAAAAGAGATTGGTACATTTGGAAGGATGGACAAAAACCAAATGGTAAAAAACCTCCGAATAATTGGAAAGCAGAAGTAGGGGGAACTGCTTGGAAATATTTCGAAAATACAGATCAATGGGTATATCATCAATTTTTACCCTTCCAACCTGATTTAAATTACAGAAATCCGGAAGTGAAAAAGGAAATGTTCAATGTTGTTAAATTTTGGCTGGA
>CAZZIC010000024.1:10451-36522 GCA_964653985.1 uncultured archaeon
ACAGAAATCCGGAAGTGAAAAAGGAAATGTTCAATGTTGTTAAATTTTGGCTGGATAAAGGAGTTGATGGATTCAGATTAGACATATTTCACGCAATTTATGAGGATAAAGAGTTTAAAGATAATCCTTTTACTTTCCAAATCCTTCCATCAGATGAAAATACCGCATCCTTCTTTCAAGATCATAAGTATGATGTAAATCAACCAGAAACATATGAATTAGCTGTAGAACTCAGAAAGCTCATTGATTCTTATGATCCAACTCGATTTTTGGTGGGGGAAGTTTTCGGAACACTTTCTGAATTAAAGCGATATTATGGTCCAGAGAATAATGGGTTAAATATGATTTTTCTTTTCAAATTTACATCAACTGGTTTCAATCCTAAAAAATTTAGAAATGTAATATCTCAAATCGAAAAAGATTTCCCAAAACCTATTACACCTACCTATGTTTTAGGAAATCATGATAGGATGCGATTCATCTCGAGATTGAAAGGAGATACAAGAAAAGCAAAGATTTTAGCAACGATGCAATTAACCCTGAGAGGTGTTCCCTTTATATATTATGGAGAAGAAATAGGAATGAGAAATGTAAAGGTAAAGCTAAAAAATAGCGAAGATCCTATTGGAAAGAAATATTCTTGGTTTCCGTTATCACAAATTAAGTCTATGGGTTTTGCACTTTCTAGAGATGGATGTAGAACACCGATGCAATGGAATAATTCTCCAAATGCAGGTTTTAGCACCAATAATAATACCAATACCTGGTTGAAAGTCTCTTCAAATTATCAAACTATTAACGTTGAGAAGCAAAAAGAGAAATCCAATTCTATATTAAATTTCTATAAACGGTTAATAGAGGTCAGGAAAGAAAGTCCAGCATTAAAGATAGGTGAGCTTGAATTCATTGAGATACCAGGATTAGAAAATAAATGCTTGAGTTACAAAAGATTCACTAAAGGGCAGAATTATCATATCTATCTTAATTTTAGTGAGGAAATACTAAAAATTCCCTTTCCCGGAGAGAATGATAAAATTAAGTTAATCTTTTCTATAGATGAACAACGAAAACATATTAAAAAGGATGTTCACTCTTACTTTCAGCTTGAAGAATATGAAGCAATAATTTTAGAGAATAAAAAAATAAAGAGTTAAAATTTTTCAAGTTAATCTTTTCGAAGTTCTAAATCTTCGGAATCATCTTCGATAGGATCGAAATATTTGATGTCTGTTAATTTCCCTTCTGGTTCCTCAGCCCAATGAACTTTTAAAGGCATTCCAATGTAAGCATCCTTGTATGGAATATCGGGATCCAGTTGACTTATAAATGTTGTATCTGTGCAATCCATTCTAATCGCAGCAACAGGTTTTTCTAATTTTTCACCTGTTTCTTCGTCTTCAAAATATGCGATCGTATATGTTGCTATAGTTGCAGTATCCCTAACATCTACCCATCGATCAGGCTTTACTAAGCACTTCCCGCAAACAAATTTAGGAGGAAACGTAACATCATTACATGAAGAACACTGTAAACCCACCAGTTTTTTATTTTTTAATTTTTCAAGGAAATTTTTATGATGAGTTAGGTTGAATTTATATGTATAACTACTTAAATACCACTGTGCGCCCATAGTCCTTGTCTTTTTATATTCCTTTTTCTCATAATCCATTTTTGTCATTTTCTTATCACCTCACTTTGATTTCCGGGCTGGTTCATCGCCCATCACCATCATTGTAATTAAGTTAACAGCTCCACCCCATCCGTGTCCAAGCGATGTGTGTACTGTCTTGGAGACTTGATTACCAGCTTTTCCCATTATTTGGAGAGCAGCTTCTGCGGGTCTTTCCATTGCCGACGCACCGATTGCATTCGTAGAATTTACCCCACCAGAACAATTGATGGGTAATTCACCATCTATAGTTGTCACTCCCGTTTCGTATACTTCAGTGGCTGTGTTTTCTTCAAATAATCCGAGTTTTTCAACCCACATCAATTCCTGATTTGGAAATGGGGCATAAACTTCTGCATAATCAATTTCTTTCCTTGGAAAAGAGATTCCCGCTTGGCTATAAGCCATTTCCGCGCTTTTTTGAGCACCCAATTGTTCAGAGGGATCTAATTGACCGGCACCGCTTCCATCATAACCTAAAATTGCTGTTTCATTTGCTACACTAGCTACACCATTTACATAAACTGGTATATCAGCCATATCCTTCGCTTTTTCAGCAGTTGTAAATAACATTGCACAAGCTCCATCAGAAGCAGGACAAACCATTCCATATCTTAATGGATATGAGATATAGGGCGTGTCCAATACTTGTTCGATCGTCAAGTTAGGCATTTTTAAGTGAGTATACCAATTTTTGGCAGCGTTTCTTCGATTTTGGACAACAACTCTTGCCAAGTCCTCTTCGGTTATCTTACTTTTTCTCATATAATTTGCAGCTTGATAAGATGCAATTCCAATGGCTGCTCCCGCAGAAAGGAGTCTAGTTAATTGTTCGTAAGGCATTCCAAGGGAATTTAAGGCTGAAATTTCTCCCGTTGCAACAGTTGATAGCCCTACACTTGTATCCCCTTGGGATTGTTGTTCGAAGGCTATTGCTAATACAGTATCCACACCAGGAATCCCAGCAGCAACAGAATAATAACCTGAAATAGCAACAGAACCCCCAGTGGTACCACCCGTGGTGACTCTCATCAATGGTTTATTTCTCGCTCCCATCCAATCAGTCATCCAAAGTTCAGGTAGATTAGCACCTTCAAAAGCAGGCATGTTCCCATTTACAAACGCATCTATGTCTTCCAAACCCACACTAGGAGCGTTCTTTAAGCAATTCTCTACCGCTTCATATACTAATTCTGGCATACTTACATCAGATCGTTTTGAAGCATGCTCAGAAAACCCAGCACTTGCAATACAAACATCTCGTTTCGCCATTTAACTATCCACCTCCAATACATATGCAATATTATTTTGAGCGGATAACCCAATTTGTCCAGAAGCAAGGGCTTTCTTTGCTCCACTCACTTGTAGACTTGCTTTTCCTTGAAGTTGTTTAACAGCTTCTATAATTCTAATAAGTCCAGTTGCGCAAGGGGGGTTTCCACCCAAAGCTCCTCCGGAAGGGTTTATAGGTAAATCACCCTCGAATTCGCTATTCAAATCTTTTCCTTTACCTTCTTCAGCCAAACCTAAAGCTTCAGAGAGAATCAATTCTTCATGAGCAAAATGTTCAAATATCTCCGCTACATCAATTTCATTAGCAGGATCCGTAATTCCGGCAGCTTTATATGCCATTTTTCCTGCAAGCTCCATTGATCTGCATTCATATAAATTTCTATCTCCTAGATAATATGGATCTTGATTCCAACCGACGCCCGAGATCCAGACAGGATTATCAGTTATTTTAAGTGCTTGTTTTTCTGGTGCTAATAAAAGCGCTGCTACTCCATCACAAGGTTGAGCATACATCATTTCTGTTACGGGGTCGCTTAGAATTCCAGAATTCATAACTTCCTCTATGGTTATATCACTTTTTTTGGCTTCAGCTAAAGCTAACGGATTTTTAGCAGCATTTTTTCTATTCTTTACCGCAATTTTCGCGATCTCCTCAGCAGACACACCATACTTTTCCATATAGGTTCTCATTTGAAATCCTCCAGCGGTCATATCATTTAACAATGATGTAGGGCGTTCCCAAGTTGGATCTGTGGCATATAACCTTACGCTGTTATAAGGGAAACAGGATGCCATACTGCCACCCCATATAACTGCTAATTTATGAGTTCCAGAAAGGATTCTCATCAATCCATAAAGCATCGCATGCGCACCATCCATCTCTACTTTAGATTCATCAACTAGATATCCTCCACCTACTTCAACGGTGAAGGCATTAGAAATGGTTCTCCCATCATAATAATCATTAGTAGCAGAGATTACGGTAGTGATATCCTTCTTCTTTAAATCCGCATTGTCCAAAGCACCTCTTACAGCTTCAAAGATCATTTCATATCTTCCATAGTTCGCATCTGAATATAATGGAACTTGATAATATCCTACTATTCCTACTTTATCCAAATTTATTCGCCTCCAGCTTTTATGAAGCCCTTTATATCCGAAGGGTCTCCTTTTGTTTTATCATTCCATTTTATCTTTAATTTCATTCCGGTCTTTATCTCATCTTCTTCCATATCTAATAACTTGTAGATGATCGCAGTATCAGAACCGTCAATTTGAACTAACCCGATTTTTTGGAGCTTTTTAGAAGATCGTCTCCCTCTTTCATTCACCTTATAGGGTGTCAAGGTATAGTTTACTAAAGTTCCTATATCGGGTAAATCAACCCAGTTTTCTTCAAGCGGTATTGAAATTCTGCATTTACCGCACACTTTTCTTGGTGGAACAAACACCATTCCACATTCAGGGCACTTATTTCCGATTATTTTCTTGTTCTCTAAGGCATCATAGAATTTATCCATGTAGAGTCCAACCCAGAAATTAAATTCGGCTCTAAGCAGCCCTCTGTTCCGCACAATATATTTTTCTTCTGTCATGTTATTTTTACATATATTTTGAATTAGATTTCAGTTTTTATGATTTTTGATATTATTAAAAATATTAGATCTAATCATATATAAGACTTAATGTGTATTGCTTGGATCGTAATTTTTTAATAGGTGATTTTTTAATAGGTATTTGATATCATAGATCTAAAAAGATTCAATAAATCAATTTATCCCCCTTGGGAAAAGGAGAATTAGAATCATTGGAATTAGCTAGACAAAAGAAAAATCTATTAATAATAGATGATAGGAAAGCAAGAAATGTCGCAAAAATCCTTAAAATAGAATATCAAACGACAATTGCTACGATATTTGAGCTTCTCATATCCAAAACTATAGATCTAGCAGAATATATAAATAATAATAAAAAACTATCTTCTCATAGTTGGATTTCAGCAGATGTTATCCAAGAATATATTAAAAAGGGTGAGAAATATGGATGATAAAATTTCTATTATTTTACCTCATGATTTAAAGAAGCAAATCGATGAATTGAGAGAGAAAAAAAAAGAAGATCAATCCACGTTTATACGAAAATTACTTTGGAAAAGCATTAAAATAGAAAAATTAGAATTGGCTTTAGAACAATATTTAAACGATAAAATATCCTTAGGAAAAGCAGCAGAAATTGCAGATATTTCTATTTGGGAGATGTTAGATGAACTAAAAAAAAGAAAGATTACATTAAATTATAGAATTGAAGACGCAGAAAAAGAAATTGAAAATATAGTAAAAAAGTATCAAAATTAAACTATAAACCTTTTCTAATCAAAAGGAGGAAATTTCTTTAAGAATCATGAAAACTCCTTTGGAAATTCTGGAAAACAGCGAATATTTGAAAAATTCCTAAATTTGCGATCAAAAGTGTAAATATTCTTTATATCCCTCTCTCTCATCAAGAGATAAGCGGAGATATCATTTGCATCCATATTGAATTCTTTCATCTTTTCCACAGCATTAATATACAAAAGCTTGGAGATTTCTATAATCTCCAAAGAATTATTTGATATTAAACCCATAATTAACAAATTTAATTTTCCCCAATTCATTGCACCTTTTAATATATTAACAACTTCGGATAATTGAATTATTGAGATACAATAAGGTTTTTCTTCATTATTTAAAGCTCTTATTATTTCTTTCGCTTCCTTTTTAAACCATTTAAGTTTATCAGATAATTTCTTCCCATTTTTGAGTTTTAAATATGCATAGATAAAAACATTTGCGTCTAAATAATATATATTTATCACCTGTAATCTTTTCTCCAGAAAGAGTTTTCAAATTCAGACCAATCTTCGAGTTTACTAATTTGATCCTCATCAAATTCAATAGAATCAAAAAATTGAGTTAAATCAACTTTTTTCTTCGGTATTATTTTTAAGATTCCCTTCTCCTCAATAATTATAACCTCATCACTATTTTTAAGTTCTCTTTGTCGCCAATTGAATGGTAAAACAATCCTACCTTGAGGATCGACTTTTCTAATTTCGGTATTCATTTTTGAAAGTAAGAGATTTATATATTTTCTTTTCCATTTTCATAATTGATTTCCATTATAATATTATTTTGGCATTATTAAATCTTTTTCCATTAGGTAAAAATTTTCTCTTAATAAAAGTTATTTCGCTTTTCAGCTTATTGAAGCTTCCAGTTCCTTTTGGTAATTCAATAGACTTGATATCCGAAAATATAAGAGATTAGGCTTGACTCCATTAAATTTTTAATATTATAAGTAAATGGGAGATTTATAAATGGATTTACTGATTAATCGCTTCTAAATCAAAAATTTACAAATGAAATATATATATCTCCATATTGTTTAGATTTGATCTGCGTATTTCATAGTTTTTAATATGAATAATCTAAATTCTTATTGTAATAGAATGATAAAATAATTTGAAATGTGATCTTAAAATGGGTAAATTTTGGAAAAGGCAAGAGGATGAATTGACTGATTCGGCGAGTAAAACACTAGGATTCTCCAAAGAAATGTTTTCTTCAATGCAAAAATTCCAGATAAAAAAGTATAAATTTACGTCTCTCGAACAAGTTCAAGATATTAAAACTCAATTGTTAGGAAAAAAGATCTTAATATTAAACGCCAAAGATTTATTGGAAAAGAGCGGAGGTAAGATTAGCCAATTAAAAAATGCGATTGAGGAGTTAAAGATGTTTGTGAGAGAAAATGGAGGTTCCATAGGCAGATTGGGAGATCAGTACCTCATTCTTACACCCAATTCATATGTACGAATCTCAAATTAATTTATAATTAATTTTAAAATTTTCTTAACAAATAAGTACAAAATATTAGAGTTAAAAAGTAGCTAAAAGAGTGAAATGAATAAAAGATATTATTAGATCTACATACCAATTACTTCAGGGGTAGATTCTCCTTTTCGAGGGGTTTCTTTTTCCTCTTCTTCCAAATCTTGTCTATACCTTACATGCCTAACATCAGTAAAAAGCCAGACAAGGGCGATACAGAAGAACGAAATGAGCGCACAAATCATATAAAGATATCGGGTCCCTAAAAGTTCTCCAAGAGGGCCGGCTAATATTGAGCCGAAAGGAGTAACTGCCATAGATAATAAGAGAACGATTGAGGTAACCCTCCCTTGCTTATCTGGGGGCATGGCGGTTTGAATAATTGTTAAAAGCATCGTATTTATGATAGGCATCATTGCTGAGCTTATAAAGCCTCCAATTGCAATAATTAAATATATTCCCGTAGGAGCAAAAGAAGTCATAAGATACCCTACGTTACTAATCACTAAACCACCTAAAATCACAAATACTTTATGTCTCCATGCTTTCTTAATAGTCACTGCTAATGCTCCCACCACAACACCCCCTGAGATTATTCCTGAAACAATTCCTAAGATAATTTCTGAACCATTATGGTCGAAAATTATATAGTATGGAATAAGAACACGGAAAGGAAAATGTAGGAAGTTTAAAAAAGTAATTAAAAATACTAAAGTTAGGAATCCATGCGTCTTTTTAATAACTTTAAAACCTACCTTGAAATCCTCTCTAAATGACTTTTCTTCAGATTTCTCTTTAATAGACGGTACTTTTATCAATAATAAGGGTATGATTGCTATGACATAAGTGATTATATCTACCCAGAGAATCTGTTGGATCTTAAAGAATGCCAGTAGAAACCCACCAAGCACAGGCCCAATGATTTGGATTAATCCATTGAATAAATAACTTACTGCGTTCATTCTGGATAATTGAGCTTTTGGAACCATCAAAGGCATTATGGCTTTCACTGTTGGAAAATGAAACGCTTGAAAGAAACCTCTTAAACTATTAATGAGAATAATAGGCCAATAAGCTTCTTGTCCGAAAAAGAATAACAAAATAATAGAAAACGTAGCAAACGCTTGAAAGGTGTCCGAAATGAATAAAACTGCCTTTCTATTGAGTCTATCGACTAATACTCCGGCAAAAGGTAAAGTGATCAATTGTGGGATAAGGGCAAAAAAAGTTGCGATAGCTAATGCGATCTGACTTCCCGTTTCTATAGTAATCCACACGATTATGGAAAACTGAACAATATTTGATCCTAAGAGTGAAAAGAGTTGTCCTGACCAAAATGATAAGTAATGTTTAAATGATTCTTCAGTAGGAGTAGGTTCCATATTAATCAATTAGGAAAACAATTAATCGAAAATAAGATTTTTCATTTCAAATACCTTACGAGATTTTCCCCTTATTTCCCAATAAAAGGGAAATTTCAAACTTATCTCTTTAGGAATTCTTAGAAAAATATAAATCCCAAGGTTTTAATTCTGCAAGATCCAATTTCTTAAGAATAAAATAGAGGAAAAATATACTTACAATGAAAGAGATAACTAATGAGATTGTCTCGAGTATATAACTGAAGATCGCTTCTTGAAAAGTTAAATCAACCGTATAGCTAATGCTAAGAAAAGATACAAAAAAGTTCCAAAGAGTATGAAATACTACAACGTTAATTAGACTGCTTGATTTTTGAAAGATATATCCAGCTAAAAGTCCGAAAAGAGAAGAAAAAAACACATAATAAAAAGCAAACATAGTGGTGAAAAATATTGAACTATTCCCATTTATTAGAGATTTTATTGGCCATACTAAATGCCATAATCCAAAAAGAAGGGCTTGAAGGAGGTTTGAGGTCGTCTTTGAAGTTTTAACCATAAAGGATCTCATCATAATCCCTCGAAATAGTCCTTCCTCCATAAAAGAATTTACAATGAGGAAAAATATAAAATAGCTAAGGTAAAAAATGTTAAAAGAAGTAAAAATAATACGAGGACTATAATTTAACCATGTAGCAATCAAAAAATTAGTTAACATATCAATTCCGTAAAATAAGATAAAAACAATACATCCTAAAATAAAATTTTTGATAAACGATTTTCTATGAATACCGAGAGGTTTAAAGCTCTTGTACACAATTCCTACATATAGGAGCATTAAAAAAAGAGGGACCACTTTTGAGATAATGATATTAAACGGAGTTTCGTCTAGTTCTAGGACAAAAATATCAATAACCCTGAATACTAAAGAAACTAATAGAAATAATAGAGCAATTACAACGGGGTTCTTAAGAAATGCTTTGTCTTGATTTTCCACATTTTCATAATTTGAATTTACAAAATTCATTTATACATCAATTCCCATACTGCTTTTTGATATTTTTAACTTACTTTTTTACCTAATAAATTTATAGGATAGTAAAGTATGAGTTAATCCTAATTGAATCTTAAAGGTTCTTCAATTATATAAAGCATAATCTAAATAAGTAAAAGAAATAATAAATATAAAAAAAAAGAGGATTAAATATTTTCAGTTTGAAAGGGATACGGCGAGCCTTATTCTTCTTTTCGTAAGACTTTCTTATCAATCTTTCCCACAGCCGTCAAGGGAAGTTCTTCTGTAAATTCAAGGATTTTTGGAACTTCGTATGGAGAACAATTCTCTTTAGCAAATTCAGTTATTTCTTCTTCTAGGGCTTTTTTATCTCCATCATATTCATAATTAGGATCTATTTTTACAAACCCTTTCACTATTTCAGAACCGGGTCTTTTTGGATTATCAATACCGATAAGAGCTATTTGATCGATGGCAGGATGCCGAGAAAGGATATCCTCTACTTTGGTGGAAAATACTTTGAATCCAGAAACATTGATCATGTCCTTAGTTCGGTCGACGATTCTCAGATAGCCTTCATCATCCATGATTGCTACATCTCCAGTATGCATGAACTTCTCATTATCAATAGCTATTTTGGTTTCTTCTGGTTTATTGTAATATCCCTTCATGACTTGCGGACCTCGAACTAAGATCTCTCCAGCGTCTCCTAAGGGGACTGGTTTATTAGTCTCAGGATCGACCAGTTTTAAATCGGTGTTTAAGATTGGCAATCCAATGGAACCGAGTTTCTTTTCTCCTTTTGAGGGGTTCATTGTTGTTAATGGACTAGTTTCGGTCATTCCGTAAACCTCTAGCAATTTGCCAGCACCGACAATATTTTCCAGTTCGATTTGTGATTCTTTGGGGAAAGGGGAAGCTGCTGAAATAACGACACTTAAGTTGGAATGATCCAACTCACTAAATTTAGGATTTTTCATTAATATTTGAAATAAAGAAGGCACGTTAGCAACAATGGTAGGTTTATATTTCTCAAGTTCTTTGCAAATATTATCAGAATCTCTAGGATTCGGAATTAAGACTTGTCCCCACCCCAGATATAAACAATTCTCACAAAAGAAGAGCCCCGCTATGTGAAAGAAAGGAAATCCAGAGAGAGCCATATAATCTCCGCGTTCCCATTGAAGCCATTCTTGTACGATTACTAGATCAGCTACTGCATTTCTGTGAGTCAACATGGCTCCTTTTGGGGGACCAGTAGTTCCTCCAGTATATTGAATATAAGCTAAATCATCTGGGGTGACCTCAACTTCGGGTAAATTAGTGCTATAATTTTCTAAAACTTCCTTATGAAAGTCAAGAACCTTTTTTCCTTCAATTGGTGAAACTTTTCCAGTTGGAATTTTCTTAAATAGTTTTCCCAGAATTTGTTTGAATTTCGGTAAAAATCCCGCAACACTTGTCGTAATTATCATTTCCAATTGAGTGAGATCCTTTGCAATCTTCATTACATGAGATTCGAAAATCGCATCTAGAGTCACCAGTGCTACTTTCTTGTCTTTTGCCCCTAAATCTTTGAGCTGATAGTGCATTTGTATGGCTGAAAGCAACGGAGAGACACCAGAGACAACACAACCGATTTTATGTGCCCCGATCAAGGCTATTACATATTCAGGTATATTAGGGAGATTTATTCCCACAATATCGCCTTTTCTAAATTCATTTTCTTGTAACATGTTTGCAAATTGATTCGAATAGAGGTCCAGTTCCCCAAAGGTCATCTCTGTCCCCAAAAAGGCTAAAGCAATCTTATCAGGGTCCTCATCAAATGATTTTCTGAGTGCTTTAGAAAAAGATAAATCCCATGAGGAGGGATTTAAATCTTTTAACCCCGGATCCCAAGATTTTTTCCAGAATTTTGTTTCATATGGTTTATTTTCGGACATTTTAATTTGTAATTTTTTTCATTAAATTTCAATAATATAATAATTGGATCTATTCTAATATAAAGATTAATGAAATAGTGATAATTTTGAAATTTTAGAAGAAAAATCACGAAATTTTTGTGTGATCAAGTAAATTTTAGAAAAAAGGGTCTCAAAAAAACAGAATAGTTATATCAATAAATATCGAAAGGTGATAACCACTTAAACACACAGAAGTTATTTATCCCTAATTTCAAAAAATTTGAATAAATATATGATTTCAAATAAGACTCCAATAAAACTTAAGATAAAGGGTATTATGTAATGAATAGATGCTACTAATAATCCCGCAATAAAACCTGTTGGAATAAATCCAAGTCCTCTGAAAAAGGACACAATCCCATAGATCTCGGCCTTATTTTCTTTATCTAAATCAGTTAAAATTACTCTTTCTGAGGGAATGAAGGTAGTGACAGAACCAGCAAAAGAAATTTGTCCTAATAACAGGGTTATGAGGATTATTTCTGTCTGACCTTGAGTCCAAAGAAAAATGCTTAGGATATTAAGGGAGAAGAATCCTAATCCAAAAAATTGACTCAAAATTAGAGAATTTTTAGCTCCGAATTTATCTGCTAATTTCCCCGCAGGGAGTTGGAGCACTATATTTCCGATATTAAACCAAAATGTGAATAAAGCAAGCGTTTCTTTTTCGATAGAATAAAAATCAGTCAAACCACCATTATAGATTGAAAGAGATAACCCATAAACAAACAAATCCAGCGTAAATAAAATTAGAACAGCCCGTAACTCTTTTGTTTTCAAGGTTTTAATCCAAATATCCAGAGATTTTTTCTCTTCATTTGAGTCTTTAGGTACATCTTGATTTTCTTTTGATTGTTCTGGATTTATAAAAATAAGATAAATCACGCCTTCAATGCAGATAAAAATGATAGAGAGCATAAAAAAGAAGCGAAAATCAGCTACTTCTAAAAATATGATAAGAAAACTGGCACCAATACTTCCAAGAAAATAGGAGAAAAACATTATCGCAAATGTCAATCCTTTTAACTTTCCCTTCGTAGATTCTGAAATAATAAACTGAGCGTTAAGGTTATTTGTAGAAAATCCAAAATATAAGAGAATTACGCCGATAGCAAGAAAGACTATGAGAGATGAATTTGAAGTGATGAGTGCGATTAATCCTGCTATATATATTGGAATGCTAAGAAGTAATATCTTTTTTCTTCCAAATTTATCTGATAATTTGCCCACTAATGGCATAGGTAAGAACTGCACAATAGAGGCAATAGTAACCATTAACCCTGTGAAGACAATTGAATTTGAAACATCTAATATGAATGGTTGAATAATAATTGTGATTAAGGTGACTCCGAATCCATGGATTAAACGGCATAATGAAAGAGCCCAAAAATTCCGATCCCTAATTAAACCAATTTCTTCGGAGGCTACTAATTCACTCATTTTAAACAAAATTTATTAATGATTAATAAACTGAATAGGGCTAAATTGAATAATTTTTTGAATTAGATAATTCATTTAAACTAAAAATTGTTAAATCAAAATTCAAACAAAAATCAAGATCTCCAATAAACTGCTTAATTAACTATTGGATTTTAATTGTCAGTAGCTTTTTCTTTTTTTATAATCATTTCTATTGATTCTTTCACTTTCGGAATGCTTTCTTTTATCGTGGTCCATACTAGTTCATAATCGATTTGAGAATAAGCATGAGTTCATTTTTTCAAGCGTATATAACACTACTCATAATTTCTTCCTTTAGTTCTTCCCGTACGGCAGATTTCGAAACTAAATCTACCTTATGTTGGAATTTCTCCTCTAAAAATAGATTTAAACCGATATAATCAAATAAATCTGCACCTTGATAAAATTCTACTAAGATATCAATATCACTTTCTGCAGAATAATTTTTCTTTGAATAGGAACCAAAAAGTCCAATGTTTTTAACTTTATATTCATCTTTTAATTCTTTTTTTAATTCCTTTAAGATATCCAATATCTCATTTTTATCAAGCATTATAAATAATCAGATTAAATGCATTCCATTTAAATTTTAAATAAGCCCGTTAGAAATGAAAAACCTTTAGAAATTTAAATGAGCTTAGGTTAATATAGGACTTAATTATTAAAATGTTACAGAATTAATCCATAATTGAATTTAAAAATATTCATGACAATCTTTTCGATTTTTAAAAGAAAGAGTTAAAATAAGATAGGTTTTATATAATCAAGAAATTACTTATTATTGCAATATGAAAGTCTATATGAACAATTAACAAATTAGAATAGGTATTCGGTTTGGTGTTAAGGGAAAAAATGAAAATTAGAAAAAAAATGCGGGATTTTGAAGGAAGAATAAAACTTATGAAAAAAACACCACTCGTAGATTTAGAAGAAATGTTTCTCGAACTTTATGAGTATAATTTACAGAATTATATCAAACAAGAAAAAGAGAAAAATCCCAAAAAGACACGAAAAGAGATAATTGTTCAAATGTATAAATTGCATGATAGATTGAAAAACTCTGGTAGAGAAGTGGAAGTTGAATCATTATAGAGACGCGTTTTCACAAGTTATTAACTTTGTAGAATCCCTTGAAAAACAGTATGGAGTTAAATATTATCTAGTAGGAGGGGTTTTGGTAAATCTTTATTCAGATTTTAGAACGACTCGGGATATTGATCTCGCATTGGATTTATACAGATCAGAGCTTAATATAAATCAATTAATACAACTTTTAGAAAAAAAAGATTTCTATCCCATTCAAGACTGGGACACAACAAGGGTTCTCGCTAAAGAAAATGAACTCATCCAATTTCTAGATAAAACCGAAACTGTCCGTTATGATATTCATCTCCTAAGTAAAAGTCCGACTAAAAAATATAAGAAAATCGGTCAAATCGCTTTAGAGAGAAGGACAAGGAGAGAAATATTTAATATAGAATGTTGGGCTCTTTCTAAAGAAGATTTTATCTTGAGTAAGTTAGTCTTTGGAGGCTGGCAAGATTATACTGACGCATTAGGTTGCTGGATGAGGTTCAAAAATGAGTTAAATATTTCTTATCTCAACCGTATGAGTAAAAATTTAGAAATAAAAGAAGAATTTGACCTGCTAAGATCTGGAATAAAAGATCCAGATGAATTTTTTGAAAAATTACATAATTTTAAGAACTGATCTAAGAGCATACAGCTTAAAAACTAAAAAGAATTAAAAGGTAATAACAAAAATTAAAAGAAGTAAACTAATGCTTTTTTCTGTCCCTTAGTATTTCAATAAAGCTTTCAATTTTGTTTCTGGTTTGCTCTTCATTCAATTTTCTGGAGTCATTCATATCCCCATCGATAATAAGACTTGGGATATTGTAATCATCTAATAGCTTCTTTTTAAGATCATATAACCCGCACGCGTTTGGTCTGCACGACATATTATTATGAAGGAGAACCCCATCAATCTTATATTCTTTAACCGTCTTTTGGAATTCTTCAACTCTAGTCTTTAAATCGTAGATATACCAAAAGCTTAACATTAATTCAGCCATAGCTTTTACGGGTTCGTTCAATACCATTTCTTTTGAAACATTAGGGTTCATATATTTACTAAATGCATAGGTGTAAGTCTCATAAACGATATTAGCATTCCATTTCTCTAATGCGCTAAAGAACTTCAAGTTGTACCAGAAAGGGATTCCTTCAAACATTAATCGGTATTTCTCATTCTCTAACGCTCCGACACCCTTATCAACTCTTTCTTTCGCTTCCCGATACATTCTTTTATATAATCTGATTGGAGCTTTAAGTCCTGGCATAGTAAAAAGGGGGAATAACCCTCCAAAGGTGTCTCTGGTACTTATCGGGCTTGGAACATTTTTTCTAAGCTCGAAAATGTCTTGCCAGAGCATCCCTAATTCATAGGAATTTTTGGCAACTTTTCTCGCTTTATCTTCATCCAATTCATTTCCCGTAATTTCTTCAATAAAATCCAATAGTTCCCAAAGCTGTTCTTCCACATATTTTTTATAATAATTATATTGTTTTTCTGTGGTATTGCTAACAATGTGAGGAACATCTATAGTGTAATGTGGCACATCAAATCTTTCTGATTGAACTTGAAACCAATTCACATGCGTATCGCATATAACATCACTTGAAAGCATGAAAGTCGGTTTTCTTGTACCCCCTTTCAATTGGTCAGCGTTAGACGCTACCGCACCGATGTTCGTTTTGAAATATGAGCAGAGGTCAAATGAAAATCCTTGCTCTTCTGCGAGCTCAATAAAGTCTTTTGAATAACCTTGTGCGGCGGAAACAGTTGCACTGTTCTCGGGTAACATAGGCTGTACATCCATTGTATAAAGCAGTTCGACAGGAGTTCCAGAAGTGGCCCATGCCGTAGGTTTTTCATCTCTATAGGCTTGTTCAATTGCCAAAAAGTGCCTTCCCATAATATTCTTTAAACTTTTTGTCGCATCCAACATCTTGCCTTTATTCTTTTTCTCATCCGTCAATTTTCTCACCTTAAATTATTTCTCTAAATGCTTCAAATCGTGTTTTTAATTGTTTATATGATTCCACATTATATTCTCGTTCAATAAAAAGATAGGAAATTCCGGCTTCTCTGAATTTTTGTTCAAAATGAGGATGATCGTAAAGTACCGGTTCGCAGAACTTTTGAGCAACATTGATTACCCCATTCACTTCATATTCCTTCGCGAGTTTCTCAAGGAACTCATATCTATCATAGGACGGATACTTTGTAGAATAGATAGGTTTTGAGAGATAATAGTTTGCTAAACTCTCAAGAGGATCAATATGTTCATTGGCGCTATTCCAAAAATAACGGGTCCCTATCGATAAATCATCAATTACAATATGAAACCCCATATTCTCTAAAAACTTAATGAACTCAGTATCGTCTATTACTGAGCCCGTGAGTAAAACTTTACTCAGCGTTTCTGAAGAAATGGACGCTCTTTGAATAATCTCTTCATATTTGGAATTTGCTTTCGCCAATACTGCGGTCTTTTCTGAGGTTTGAGCCATTTTCACCAGCTCATGAAATTCTGATTCCCGCATTTTCATTTTGTTGCGATATTCAGAAATTTCTTTTAGCTTCTCTCGAATTTGGTTCATCATTTCGATAGATTTTTTGAGTTTCTCTTCGGTAATTTCCACATTAAAGGCACTTTCCATCCGGGAAATTAACTCTTTCATGTCTTCTATAAAGAAATTAACAGCCGTTTCATTTCTCTTTAAAGGAGCATTGAGTAAAAACATAAAATCCAAATCGACAGTCTCAAGCCAAATATCAAACTGTCGGTTAGTACAGTCGCATCCATGGGTTGTAATAAGCCCTATAATATCCTCCTCAAGCTTACCTTTTAATGCTTGTTCCAAAAGGTTTCTAGCCCATACACAATGGTTTGGAGGGATGTGCTTATTTGCCTCTTCCACACCCAATTCAGGTTTCCCTAATAGCCGGTACGGAATCATATCGGCAGCCATAATAATTTCTTCCGGTGTGATAACTCCACTGTCAAAATAGGCTATTTTTTTTTCGTTCATAAATAATCATTAATATAAGAATTGAATATAATGATAAACTTAATCCTTTAGAATATAAAAAAATAATTATACTCTAATAAAACTTTTTCTAGTATTGTCCCAGAAAAAATGGAAGAAAAAATGAGTTTCTAATCAGCTTGTTTAAAAGCGGAAGTACAAATTGTTTCCTTTTTTGTTCTTACAATTTTTAAAGAACAAGAAGCTTTAGGGATGTTTCGTTTTTTATCACTACAATTTGAGAGACAATTCCAGGTCTTTTCAGAGTCAGCTTTATCCTTTAAAATTTTTCCAAAATATACAAAATTACTCTCACATTTATGAAATAACTTCCTACCGAGGGAAATCGCTTGTCCACAAGACTTACACTTAAGCATTAGAAGTATCACATTTTTTGGGTGGTTGGGAGAATATTTTTTAAGATTTTGTAAAATCTTTAACTATATAATTATAGGAAATATGGAAAATTGATCAAAAATGAATAACGAAGATTTTCCAATTCTTTATAAAAATCTGATTCAAAATCATTTCCGATTTTAATTCCATAAATAGTTGTTCGTTATATCAAACCAAAAGGAAGAAAAGGAATAAAAATCTCAAATATTGAGAAAGGAACAATCTTAAATAGTAAGTATAATTTTTATTATTAAATAGAGCAGATAATTGTGCTATATCTATTTTATATTAAATAAAGGTGTTAAATAATCTCAAACAGAACTATCTCGAAGACACTATCTAAAGCGGCATTGCAGGACGAAGTTAGAATAAAGTTAAAGATTTGGAATACCTATTTAACTGGAAAATTAGTGAAATTTGATAATTACATGAACTTAATTGTTGAAAATGCCAAGGAAATTTACTTTGGAAGAGGAGGAAAAAGGAGTAAAGATCTTGGAACTGTCATGATTCGTGGGGCTTCAATAATCTTTATTGGGCAGGACCGGGAAAAGCTTATCTTTTCGGATAGCGAATCTGATGAAGAAGAGGAAGAAATGCCTGAAAAAGAAGAAAAGGAAGAATAAGACTAATATAAGAGAGGTGAATCAAAATTACAAAGGGAACTCCCTCACTAGGAAGAAAAAATAAAACTGCAACTCACACTACATGTCGACGATGTGGGAATCATAGTTTCCATCGAAGAAAAAAATATTGTGCAAGTTGTGGTTTCGGGCGTACTGCTAAACTAAGAAAACCTAGTTGGCGAAGAAGAAAACGTGCGTCCAATGGGAATAAAGCATTTTCAAAATAAATCATACTCATTTTTAACTATTTTTAAAAATAACGCAATTTTTAATTCTTTTAAGAAGAAAATTTTTTAAGGTAACTATAATACCTTTCTCTTAATTCATCCATGGACCCTCAAAAAATTCGAAAATTAGATGAAGAATTAAAGAATTTGGAATTATTCAACGGATTTATTGGCTCTGCACTAATCGAGCGGAATGGACTTCTAATTACTTCAAGATTACCCAGAAATATCGATGATCGAAAATTTGGTGCCATTTCCGCCACGATGTTCGGAGCTATGGAAACCGCCGCTCAAACCTATGAAAAGAATGAAGCTACTATATACCATTTAACTGTGGAATTAAAAGACATTCAATTAATAATCTTGGGGGTTAACGAACAAATATTAATTATGAGCCTTTTAGAAAATAATATAAATCTTGGGCTTTTCTTGATCGAGGTTGAACAATTAATTAAACGGATGAATTTCATCTTACTAGATAATTAAAAAAAATTAATGAATAGGTTGAAGGATAATGTTAACAGACAAACAACGAGAAAGATATAATCGACAAATGATTTCCCAAGAAATTGGGGAAGAAGGGCAAGAGAAATTAAGGAATACCAAGGTCCTACAAATCGGAGTTGGAGGGCTGGGTTCTCCCTTTTCGTTATATTTAACCGCCGCAGGTATAGGAGAACTTACGATTATAGATAGTGATACCGTTTCTCTTTCTAACTTAAATCGACAAGTGTTATTTGATGAATTAGACCTCGGGAATGATAAAGTCGGAGTCGCAAAAGAAAAGTTAGGACATCTTAATTCTGATGTGAAAATTCGGGCTTATAAAGAATATGTGGATGAGAAATCAATTCAAAAATATGTCGAAGACGTTGATTTTATTGTTGATTGTAGCGATAACATAGAAACTAAATTTTTGGTTAACCGAATTGCTATTCAACATAATTTAAAATGTGTAATTGCGGGTATTAAGGATTTTTACGGGCAGATTATCACAATTGATCCCAAAAAGAGTGCGTGTTACCATTGTATTTTTCCCCATCCTGATAAGAAAATTGAAGAGCAAAAAGCAAGATCAGACCCTCTACCTGTGTTAGGCGTTACTTCAGGAATTCTTGGAACACTTGAAGCAACAGAAGTAATTAAAACCGTCTTAAGTATGCCAAATCTTGAAAATAAGCTTCTCATGGTAAATTTGCGTAACTTGTCATTCAATATCATTGATGTAAAAAAAAGCAAAGATTGTATTTGTAATCAATGATCCCTTTTTTTTGAATTCACGATCTACTTGGATTGAATTCATAATCTAGTAATATCTTAAAAAAAGGAAAATAAAATAAAGATTAAAGTTTTGAATATTCGGGATTTTTTTTGAAAAACTCTTTAAATGCTTCTCCGTTTTTTACATAAGTTCCAGAGGTTTTAGCTCCTACTAATCTTCCGGACTTATCTAATTCTTTTTTGATTTTCGCGGGAATTCCAACAGCTAGAGTTCTTTCTGGAAGTTCTTTGTTTAACAAGACGGCTCCCGCACCCACCATCGAACCGTCATTCATTTTCGTATTATGTAAGACATTTGATCCAATTCCTACAAGACATCCGTTTCCAATCTCGGATGGCCCATGGATCATTGCATGGTGCCCTATGATACAATCATCCCCAATTACAACGCTCTTTCCAAGCTCAATATGGATTGTAACATTTTCTTGAATGCTTGTGTTCTTTCCAATCTTAATTGTCCCCCAATCCCCACGCAAAATGGCTCCAAACCAAATATTGGCTCCTTCACCTATCTCTACATCTCCTATAATGGTCGCATTAGGAGCAATAAAGGCAGTTTCATGTATCTTTGGCTCTTTACCCGTACGCGGACTTGGCATTATTATTGGCATATGTTTACCTCAAATTACTAAATATTATGTGTTCTTAAAGGTAATCTATCGTAATTTTTAAAAATTCTTTTATAATTATAAAAATTTACTAATCTGAACAAATCAAATGCTAAGGAGAGAAAAGTGACAGATCTTGATTCAATAAATACCTTAAAGCAAAAGTATTCAAATCTCACGAGAAGGATCAATGAAGAATTTATTAATATTCATCCAATACAACGTGGTGGACTTCTAACCCCCGAAGCATATCAAGCCTTGATTGCCTATGGAGATGGATATAGCTTATGCGACAATTGTTTGAAAGGAAGGATAGATAAAATCAAAAATCCTCCGGTGGTAGATTTCTTAGATGATTTAGGTGCTTATCTAAATATTGATAATATTATGCCTACTGCTGCTGCCCGAGACTCAAAGAGAATAGTAATGAAAGCACTGGCAGAAAAATTTCCTAAGCGTAAAACAGTAATTGTGGATAGTTTGGCGCATTATACCACATATTTAGCTATAGAAACGAATCATTTACGGGTAAAGGAAGTACCTAATTCTGGGGAATATGAATATATAATAGATCCTGAATCATATGAAAAAGTAATTGAGGAACATATAGATAAAAACGGGATAAAGCCTTTATTAGTTGTTTTAACCCATGTTGATTATAAATATGGGAATGTAAATGACCCAACTCCAATAGGAAAAATATGTAAGAAATTTGAAATCCCCTTTCTTCTGAACGCTGCCTATTCTGGCGGGGTCTTACCGATAAATTGTCAGAGTTGGCACGTTGATTTTATCGCTTGTAGTGGGCATAAATCAATGTCTTCATCGGGACCGATAGGAGTTTTAGGGTTTAATGAGGAGTTTTCTGAAGATATAATGAAACATTCTTCAATACACGGTAATTTAACTGATAAATCATTTCCGAATAAGATTTGTAGTGTTATGGGATGCCCTCCAGTGTATGGAGCTCCTTTAGTTACATTAATGGCAAGTTTCCCTAGGATTGTAGAGCGAACTCAAAAGGATAAAGTTTCTGAAGAAATCGATAAAGCTAATTATATAATTAAAAAAATTCAAGAAATCCCAGATATCAAAATATTAGGAAAAGTTCCGAAAGAGCACCCCTTAACCAATATTAAAACAAATTGTTTCAAGAAGATCGCAGAAGAACATCCTAGAAGAGGGTTCTTTCTCAGAGAAGAATTTAAGGAACGAGGGATTATAGGGTTAGCTCCAGGTATTACAAATGAGGTAAAATTTAATCCCTATTTGTTAACATGGAACCAAGTTAAGCATTTTACAAGCTCCTTTTTAGAAATAGCTAAAAAATATAATATTATCTAACGGAGAGTAAAGTTCTATTTTTTCCTTTAAGCTAATCTATTGCGTTTTAAAAATATTTTATTAGTTCAAATCGCTACATATTTTCAATAATAAAATCTGAATATTTTTCAGTAATAAATTATATCAATGAAATCTGTTAAATTATATTATAAAGTTCTTTTAATTTTGTTAAGAAAGAAGCAAAGATTTTTATAGTTTATTTTATACAATTTAAATAATATCAAATGTCCATTTGATTAATTAAGTGTTTATTAAAATAAAAGGATATTAAAGTAAAAGGAATTCTAGCAAAAAAATGGGAAACTTTAGAAATAGTGGAATAGAAGAGATTGGAGAAGTACCTTGGGGCATGCATATCTGCTATTTCTATTATACCCCCGAAGATTATTTTGATATCTTAATCCCATACTTTAAGCAAGGTCTTAGAGATAATGAATGTTGTATCTGGATGGATACCAAACACATTAGAGAAAATGAAATAGAGAAAAGGTTAAAAGAGGAGATCCCAGAATATAAAACTTATATCAAATCCGGACAATTTCTTATTTTAGATTATAGGAGTGTTTATTATAAGGGGGGAAAACTAAATCTAAAAAATGCAAGTGATTTTTTACTAAAAGAGGTTGATGAAACTCTAAAAAAGGGCTATGACGGTGTGAGATTAACTGGAGATGCAAAATGGTTAAAGCGGAAGAATTGGGATTCTTTTATTGATTATGAAAACACCATCAGAAGGGAAATAAGAGAAAGAAAAATTATCACTCTATGTACATACCCGATTAATAAATTTATTAAAAGAGATATATTAGAAATTGCGAATAGTCATTCCTTTGCGTTGTTCAAGAAAAAGGATGGATATTCAGTGATTAAAAGTTCACAAAGAGAACAAATAGAAAAGGAAAGAGCAGAGATCCAATCTAATTTACAAAGAATTCAACACTTAGAAAGTTTAGGAGTGTTAAGTAGAAGTATCGCTCATGATTTCAATAATTTATTAGGTTTGATTAAAGGATATAATGATATGGCACTAATGAACATAGATAAAGATGAAGATGTAAGAGAGTACTTAAAAGAAATGAGTAAATCTATTAAAAGTGCTGCGAAGTTAATAGATCAACTTCATAGTTTCCACCCAGAAAATCCTATGGAATTAAATGTTGAGGAAGTTAACATTAATGAATTGATCACTCAGTTATTAGAGATGTTTTCTTATTTCATTTCTGAAAATATTAAAGTCGAGACAAACTTTGAAGAAAATCTCAACTTAATAAAAGCAGATGCCGAAAAACTAAATCAAGTAATTATGAATTTAGTGTTGAATGCCCGAGATGCCATTAAAGGCGAAGGAAAAATAAGTATTATGACTAAACAAATAAGAAATGGAGAATTAAGTGAAATATTGGGAAAAAAGATTAAGCAAAGATTTGAAGCTATTCCTAAAAAAGGTGTTTTGATTAAAGTAAAAGATAATGGTGTTGGAATGAACGAAAAGATTATGGATCAAATATTTCAGCCATTTTTCACTACAAAACCCCCCGGCAAAGGAACCGGTTTAGGATTAACGATAGTTAAAACCATTGTAAATCAACATAGCGGGATAGTTGATGTTGAAAGCGATGAGGGTAAAGGTTCAGTATTTAAGATCTTTCTCCCCGCAAACTAATTCTTTCCCTATTAGGGTTGGAAGAATAAGGTTTATCTCTCCGGAAGGGAAAATAAAAATAACCTTAATTAAGTCAAAATAATTTTAAGTATCATTAATTTTTGTAATATAGAAAAAATTCATTCTACTTTTAGAGGCAGTTTTAATAGAATGTCGACAAAAGAATTTAAAGAAGAGATACTGAAGTTAAAGCAAGAAAAAGATGTTACAATTTTAGCCCACTACTATCAAGACTTGGAAATACAAGAAATCGCAGATTTTCTAGGGGATTCCTTGGGGTTATCAAGAACTGATAAGATTAAGGCAAATACAAAATATATCATTTTTGCGGGGGTCAATTTTATGGCTGAAACAGCATCAATTTTAAATCAAGAAAAACATATATTAATGCCCGCTGAAAATGCTTGCTGTCCAATGGCATCATTTCTCACACAAGATAAGGTAAAAGATTTTAAGGAAAAATATCCTAATTTACCGGTTGTAACCTATGTCAATAGTACAGCGGCGGTTAAAGCAGAGTCTGATATTTGCTGTACATCCTCTAATTCAATTGATATAGTAAAAAAAATAATTCAAGAATTTGATGTGGATTCTGCTATATTTGGTCCCGATGCGAATTTAGCTGACTATGTCGAAAGAAACACGGGTTTAGAATTAATCAAAATGCCCGAAGATGGTCATTGTAGAGTTCATTCGAAATTAACTATAAAAGATTTAAAAACTGTAAAAGATAAACATCAAAATGCTAAAAGCTTAGTTCATCCAGAGTGTGTGAGAGAAGTAAGAGATTATGCGGACTTCGTGGGATCTACAGCACAGATGTATAATTTTGTGAATAATAGTCCTAACTCCATTAATGAGTTTATTATCGGGACGGAATATGGGTTATTGATGCGAATGGCAAGAGATTTTCCTGAAAAGAAATTCTATGAACCAGCAAACCGAATGATTTGTAAAAATATGAAGAAAAATTCTCTTGAAAAGATAAAATACCTTTTGAAAAATTTGGATGATAAGAAGTATGAAATTAGAGTTTCTCCAGAAATAGCAAATAGAGCAATAAAACCTATTGAAAAGATGTTAAAATATTCTTAAATTTTCCTTTTCTTTACTATTCTTAAATTCCTTATCTTTTTCTAAGTAAGCTTTTTCCTAATCTGCAAACTTTAAAACTTTTTAATTCAAATCAGGAATAAAATCATCTGTTTGTTCCATTTCATCTTTAGATCTTCGACTTGCCTCATTCGCTTCATCTACAGTTTTTAAAAGATCGGCAGGAGCGAATTCATTTTCACATTTTGAACACTTATTTGAGAGATCATGTTTCAAAATGAGTTTCCCACAATTGGGGCAAAATCCTCGACCTTTGATTTGACCTAATATTCTTTCGATCTTTTCTTCTTTGGATTGATCATCAATTTTTTCAGAAATTGATATTACATTTAAATCCTCATAACGGGTGGAACCTTGAATTATATTAATCAGAGATTCTCTTGTTTTTTCGCCATCTTCATTTAGTTCTAATTGTACAACTAAATCCATTAATATAGCTTTAGAGATACCTAATTCCATTCCAATCTTAATGATAAGCTTCTGAATGAGTAATTCGAAAGGTTTTTTAATTTTTTCCCAAATTAGGTTCATATTTAACAATTTATTGCTCACGCTGGTAGCCATCTCGTCCAAATATTCTACTTCTGTAGAATGCTCCAGTTTTTTATTTATGATTTCTTCTATTAATTTATCCTTAATTAACCGGATCGTAGTCGTTCCAAGGATATCATCCTTATGAAAGAAGAATACATCGTCACCTCTAACAAACATAAAGAATCCTAGTTGATTGGACATTATTTTGTCTACGTAAAAATCAATTTTAAACTTTTTAATTCTTAATGATGGATCTAATTCGTTATATTGTTTACAAAACATGTTTATCTCGAATTTGTATTCTGGAGTAAGAATTGAATTATTGAACATATAAAAAATCGTAAGATAAAGATCAGTGCTCTGTTCAATACTAAAGAATTCTTCTCCGATTTTAGAAACGATTCTTATAATACGGATTATTATTGATTCATCCACGCTTATCTGTTCATAAAATTGAATCATATCATTTAGTTTAATTATCCACTCATTTAGCTCATTAATATATAGGAGATCGGTGTTTTCATAGGATCTATCCTCTTCAAACTTCTCGATACCAGCTTTTGTAATAAAATATCGCGGTTCTTGCCGCCCCTTATTTTCATAAATTTTCTTTTCAATTTCATTCTTTTCTAAGTGTAATTTAAGATATTTTGATAATGTCGATCTGCTTATATCACAATAATTCTCTAAGTCTGTAAATCGTTGCGGACCCAGATTCTTTAATACGAATAATATAACTCTGTCGTTATCGAGTTCTTCAGCAAGATCTAATACCTTGTTTTTAATATCCTCCTCGATATTCCAAGATTCCATAATAGTATTATTGTTTTTGAGAATTTATACTTATACTTTTGTTCGAACTATACTATTTTAAATGAACTTAAACGATTGTATTAGCTTTTAGTTCGACTCAATTTTTTCGTGTTTTAGAATTCAAAGAAAATGAACCTATAAAACATTATAAGAATAAGATTTAAAATACAAGAGATTATATTATATAGCGAATGTTTAAAATCTAACTTAAGGAATTACTAAAAGTTAGACCTAAAAAAGGTTTAAATATTTGCGAGGTTATTAAAATGTCCATTGAAAATCCTAATATTATAAAAAGGATCAAAAATATTGAAGAAAGATTAGATGAATTAGAGAATCGTCTAACTCATATTGAAAAATTATTAAAAAAGTTTCCAGGTCCTCCCAAGCGACCTTCTCCACCTCCTTCTCCCGGTAGGCCCCCTGAGCCCTTTAAATTTTAGAATAGTAAATCTAATTTTTTATTTTTCTTTAAATCGTTTTCATTCATGTATTTATTACAAATTAAAGCAAATTATAAAATTATTATTCTATAAATAACATTAGAGAATTTTCCTGGAGTAAATTTATCTTTTAGGAATTTTATACTTAGGTTTTTTAAATTATACAAAAATACTTAATTATGAATCTAAACTCCTAGAATTTGAAGATTATTTATAAACATTAATGAGGTTAGATTAAAAATGACACAATATAGATTTAGGCTTACTGGAGTTCCTCCGGATCAAGCCATAAA
>CAZZIC010000025.1:0-30274 GCA_964653985.1 uncultured archaeon
GAGAATAGAAAAGGAGGCTCTTGCCCCCGATTGAGGCGTTAAAAAGGAATCATCCGCCTCAGATAAAATAAAAAAAGGAGGTACAAAACAGCGCTTTTACACGCCGATTAAAGTGTATATTCTACACTAACCAAAAGACAAAAATCCAGGGTAGGAGCAAGAGCCATTGATTAGAGTATTTTTGGAGAGAGATGAAAGCCTCCTTATTTTTTTATCATCGGTTAATAGTCATATTATTATGTTAGTATTAAAATCTTCACCATTTTAATGCTTCATTTTTGGATATGAATCATAGGGAAAGCATTTTTGATCATAATCGCCTATTTTGATATGAAATACATTCTAATACACTTTAATACACTCTAATACATTCTAAAATCATTTTCGTTTGATCCGTTTCTGAAACACGTGAAACCTCCGATTGATCGTCCCATGAGGGAGAATAGTTTTAACCGCATCCTCGTTTAAATTCCAGATGCTCGTTCCTTCAAAGTAGGTGATCCCACGCATATTTCCTGTCAGACGACCTATGTTATTCAGCGAGGAGAAGATACCCTTTCTTGAATATCCTTTTCGTATCGCCGCCACATCCACATTCCCTCTGGTAATCGAGCCTCCCTTCCAGACTTCATAGAGATCGGGCAAAACGATTATGATCCCCACAATCTTATCGGTTTCCTTCTCAAACGCCAGATGAAAAAAGGTTAAGACATCTTCATCCGCGCAATTTTGCCACGCCTTCATAAACTCTTGTTGGGTTGAGTATTTTTCAAATTCAATATTCTTCGGCATTTCAAACATATAATTGGGAGTCTTTTTCATTAATTCCATCACCTCCTCATACCGCTTCACTCCGAAGGCATCCGGGAGAACGTAATAAAACGCCCCACTCATCATCTCAAGTACTTCCTCCTTTCTCTTTTCAAATTCTTCAAACGTCAGATAGCGAATCTTGAGGTCTTCATCCAGCTGAGTTCCTTTTTTCCATTTATACTCCGTAACTTCCATCGTAAGATATTCGGCATCTCTTTTAAACCCTAATCTTTGGAGATATTTTGAAATTCTTTTACTAGACTTTTTTTCATGAAACGACACGCCATACATCATCTGTTCCTTAAATCCTTCAACTTGGAGCCCGTATCCTCCAACGGATTTGGGGAAATTAATCGGCCCTCTCAATAGTTTTACCCCTTGGTTTCTTACATATTGCTCACATTTGCTTAATAACCTTTCACATACATCAAAGTCCTCTGCAAATAGCCACCCAAAGGACGCAGCTTTCCTATTTCGGGACGTATAATAGGGATTATTTTCTGCTATAACGAAGCCTTTAAGGAATCTTCCCTCATAAGCAATAAAAACCTTAATATCTATGGATTTAGAATGTTTTTTTTGATTTTGTTCTTGAAATCGTTTTTTAAGATAATTAAGAATCGTCGAAATGATTTTTGGTTTTAAACTAATATCAGGAACATATAGAAACTTCTCTAAGGCATATCTTATCTTATATATTTTTTTAACCTCCTTAGCAACTATTGGAGAAAAGGAATTTTTTCTTCCGGTGATGCTTTTGACCGTCATTTTCTTATTCTTCTGTGTTTACCCTTAATTTATAGCAATTATATTTAAAGAAAAAATTGTTCAAAATTTGTTATTGAAAAGTTGTGTTAATTTATTATTCTCTTTTAAAGCCCTCTCTACAAGTTTAGAAATGGATATACTAATCATAAAGATTAATAGATTCAATCCTTTTTTCTTAGGTTTATTCTTCTAAAAAATAACATTCTTTAATCTTTTATGTCGCCCCCTTAGAAAGTCTATCCTCCCATATAGCAATTTTATTTTGGTCTCTCTTTTATTAAATTTTCAGTTTTTCCTTTTACTCTGTTTTTATTTAAATAAAGATAAAATAACAGATGATAAAAATTAAAAGAAAATAACAAAATGATTGACCTATTATTCATTTTATCTCTCTTTTTTATAATTCTATATAATGAACTAATTGTATTCAGAAACTCTCGAAAGAAATTTTATTGTCCTAGATGCGGTTCATTTCAGATTTTTGATTATGGAAACAGCTTTGAATGTATACATTGTATTTTAGAATTTGAGAAAAAAGACTGTGAATCATTACAAGATGCCGATATCTTAGCAGTACAAGAGAAATTAAAAATAACAATGATCTTAAAGAAAAATACAGATATTTTTTATGAGGATTAAATAAAGATTAAGAGTTAAGAGATTAAAATTGACAAAATTAGCTTATCTTTACAGAAAAATCTGCGCTGATTAATATTTAAGATGATGTTTTATCGCAGAACACTTTCTTTTTAACTTCTTCTTTTTTAATTAAGATTTTTTATTTATAGTTAGCCGTGACCCAAATTGGGCTACTCCAACCTCTTGAGCCATCAAATTGAGTCACTCTAACATAATAATATGCTTCTTCTCCGTCTTTCAAATCGATATCCTTATAAGCAAATTTTATACGGTCATTTTTAGGAGCATTTACAGCTACACATTTTCCATTTTTAATTAATTCGACCCCTTCCACTTTATTTGTACCACATACAGTTATAATAATAATTGGTGGTTCTTCCACCTTGATTTCTTCTCCCATCAGAGAATTATTGATCTTTATTTTAATCCACATTCGCTCTCCAGTTGTTCCATAACAATTCTTTAATTTAAGATTTTCAAGTAATCCTTTAGATGAGAGCTCTTTTGAGAATATCGCTGCGATACCGGGACGATATCTAAATGTTGGGGCAAAGTTTATAAGTTTTTGCTGGTCAACAAGACATCCTGGGTGTGTATAATGATCATCTCCTCCCGCAATAAATCCAAGTTTAAATCCCTTCTCAAGAGCATATCTTACACTCCCCTCTTTTCTGTTTGTAATTAGAGGTCTATATCCTCCCCCATATTCTTCACTTGAACCATGCATTGAATAAATTTCAACAACGTGCTCTAATTCTTTTGAAACTTCTGCCCAAGAGGTACCCATTGGCCGGCTTATTGTAGTATGTGAGATAATCACACACTCAGTATTACGTAGTTGGTTATATAACTGATCTTGTAGGCATCCTTCTGATGAAATATAATCAATCAAAGGAGCCGCTTCTGCATTTTTAAGAGGAAATAATATTACTTTATCACTAATAGCATCATAAGGACATTCAAGACCAACGAGTGATTCAGCATACTCCACTCTACCGGACCATTCATAAGCTGGAATCGCTACAAAGGAATCATCTGTGTACCTATAACAATAATCGACTAATTTATTCCATACTTGCCTATCATAGGGAGTTAAACTAAATTCCCTTCCGTCCATCCATGTGTTCATCTTCTGGTTTGTATGATCTGCTATAGCAGCAAAGTCGTGAAGGACAACATTTTTGGCATACATATATGCATCATCAGCAGTCCCCATCCCATCTGAAAACTCTCTTGTATGAATATGAGTGTCTCCCCAATACAGTTGCGTTTTGAAATCTTTATCTCTTACAATTGGATTAGAACTCCCCTTAATTCCTTCATCGTCAATAAATAACCTTCCTATATTCTTTTTGAGTTCAGAATATACGGGAAATTCAAAATAGTTCACATTTTCTCTAAGAAGTTTTTTTAGACTTGTTTCCTTCTCATAATCCGATTTAAATGATAATGCTTTTTCTAATAGACCATATCCATTTTTCAACTCTACACTAGCATGGAAATCTAAACATGGATCTCCGTCTAAAGTAATTTTCTTATTATAACTAAAATCTCTATTTCCAAATTTATCGAGGGTAACGATCTCAATATCAACTGGCTCGTTTAGATATACACTTGCTACTTTAATGTGGAAGAAAGAAGTTTTATCAGCAATCATTTTTACCTCCTTTATCCAGCTTCTTTTGAAATATTTTGCTCTCCCTTCTTTTACGTCGAATGCAAAATGAACTTTATCGTGATAGGCAATATTTCCCGCAGTTATTTGTTCCTTTGAAACATTATAAAGGAGTTCTATTACATCTCCCGTATTTAATTCTTCTCTTACACGAAAATTAACCATGATTTTGAAGATCCCTGTCTTTGAAGTTCCCTTAACTGTTGAGGAAATAACAGTGTTTCCATTTTTGGATACATCAATGGGAGTCCAACCATATGGAATTACAAATCTAAATTCAGATCGTTTTGGGTAGTCTTTCTTAGATTTAAAAACAATATTAATGTGTTGCTTAGTTCCAACGGTTATTTTATCGGAGATATTAGAAGATATCTCAAGATTTTGATCTATCTCTTCATAATAATCCAAATATTCGGGTACATCATTCATCCTTGTTTATTATTCCTCCCTTAATTTTTCGCTGTATTTAATTATAATTTCCTTAATTATAATTAGCTTAAAATAATCAACTTAATAGCCTTCAAGCTTTTATTAGAAGTTATTTATAATAGATGTAATATCTAATTTAAAGTTATAAATAGATTTATTGTGAAATAATATTTAGGGATTATATAATGAGTGAAAAACTTCCTCGAAGATCTTTGTTTTTAATCGCATTATTCAGCCTTGCGGGAGAGATTGCTTGGGCAGTAGAAAATCAATATTATAATGTCTTTCTTTATAATGAAATTGCTCCTGAACCTTTCTATATCTCATTGATGGTTGTTATTACCACAATAGTTGGCACTACAGCCACTATAATTATGGGTTCTTATAGTGATGTAATCGGTAAGCGAAAACCCTTATTGTTATATGGATTTGTTTTTTGGGCGATTACAACCGCATTATTCCCTCTAAGTGCTTTTTTTACCATTATAAGTGTGGGGTTTGCCGTGTTTATTGCTATTTTTTTCGATTCTGTTATGACGGCTTTCGGAGCAACCGCTAAGAATGCGGGGCTTAATGCATATATAACTGATATTACAACTCTTGAAAATAGAAGTAAGGCTGTTGGTGTAGCGCAAATGATGACTTTAGTAGCACTTTTAATTGTTTATGGAGCTTCTGGTTTTTTAATTGCTCTTTATGGATATTATATATTCTTTTATATCATAGGATTCTTAGTGGGAATTTTTGGTATAATTTCTGGGATATTTATGAAAGAACCCGATAATATCCAACCCTTGGAAACTACCACTTGGAGACATCTTAGAAGCACTTTCAAAAAAGAAAACATTTCCAATTACAAGAACTTTATGATTGTCTTACTCGTTTTATGTTTCTGGCAAATTGGATTGAATATCTTCTTTCCATTTATTATTATTTACCTCCAACACAACATTGGGTTTTCATTAGAATTATCTTCTCTTCTCATATTCATTGCTATTTTTGTATCAATAATCCTTTCCTATCCAATCGGTGTTTTAACAGATAAGGTGGGAAGGAAGAAGATAACTCTTTTTGCAGTATTATTTTTTAGTGGTTCTGTGTTTCTCTTTGGGCTTTCAAGTGAACTTATAATAGTACTTTTAACGGGGATAATGTGGCTTTTGGGTTATACTTCCTTGAGTATAGCCACATTTGCGTGGATTAAGGATTTATATCCAGAAACTGGGAGGGGGCAATTTAGTGGTTATTGGAATTTGTTTTCAGGGACAATCCCAATGGTGATTGGTGCTCCTTTAGGAGGATGGCTGGCAACGCAATATGGTATTGAAAAAATAATTAATGGAAGGATAGCGCAAGTGCCAGGACCTTCAATGTTCATTGTGGCGTCATTCATTATACTAATTACACTAATTCCATTATATTTTGCTAAAGAATTAAAAAAGGAACCCTTAGGATTAGAAACAAGAATACCTCCCTTAGATAAAGTTTAGGGAATCATTCTTTTTTTCTTATTTTATTTTATTATTTCTTAAGTTATTTGAGTTTTTAGTTCTTTGATAATCTCATAAAAGGTTGAGAACGTTTTATGCGAAATATTCTCGTTTATGCATTGTTCAGCGAGTTTAGTCCCTTCCACAACATAGGAAAAGTCTACAACTCTAACGGCTTCATAATCGGATAATCCATCACCGATATATATTATTTTGTCACTCTCCCTTTTGTACTTCATAGCAATATCTGTCTTAAAATTTTTAGAATCTTCAGAAAGTTTCTCGGGAAATGTGATAGAGACTTTTCCGTTGTTAAAATGAGTTTTCGGAGAGTAAATCGGGATTTTACCTTCGGGATCAACTTTTTTCATGTAATGATGGATGATAAAATCTAATCCCGCGCTTAAAATCACTAAAGGAATCGAGTTCCGAATGCAAAAGTCCTTAAATTCCTTAAAACCTTTTCGAAATGAAACTTCCTTTTCCACTGTTTCCAATATTACTTCCTTTTTTCCTCTCAGTAAACCAAATTGAGCTTTAATACATTCTTCAAGAGTTATTTTTCCCTCTTCTATTAAACTCTCGTAATATAACCAATCTCCTTTAGAATAATTATCTAATGCTACAACACCCGTATCCTTTTCAGTGATCGTTCCGTCAAAATCGCATAAAATGGTAACTTTCATTGTGAATAAATAAAAAATGAGTCTTAATTAGCCAATTGGTAAATATAATTTTTAATTTTATTTCAAGATTATCCTTAAAGAAAGTAGGACCTTCCAGGATTCAGTTAATCATATTTTTATTCATCTAACTAAGAAGTTTAAGTTATGTATTGATTTTAATTTGCTCTTGGAACCTTATTAAAACTATTTAAAGGAATAATTACATTATTTTTTTAAATATAGAATTATAAAAATTGATTGATAAATATGGGAGAAAGAGAAAATAGAAGAAATCCTAAGAGAAATCCTTTTAAAGCAGGAAAAGTATCTCAACCTTCTTCCGCCCCACCACAAAAGGCGGATATTGACTTTTCTACTCAGAGAATTTGTCCAGCATGCGGTAAAGTTATAAAACTTGATTTTAATTTCTGTAAATTTTGTGGTGTAGACTTGAGTGAAATTGAGGCAATAGGAGATTCCGATCAGATCTTAAAACAATTGGCAATAGCTGCTGTTTCTGATCCTGAACCCGAAGTGAGAGAAGAGGCTGTTGATACAATGGGGAACTTTGGAGAAAAAAAGGTTTTAGGGGTTTTAACCTACATTTTACTAAATGACCCGGATGAAAAAGTAAGAAAGCAAGCAGCTGATGAGCTGGGTGATATACATCATCCTATTTCACTAAATGTTTTATCGATGGCTCTCAAGGATTCTAGTCCAAAAGTGAGAAAAGAAGTAATAGAGGGTCTAAAAAAAATCAAGAAAAAGAATAAACCCAAAGAATTCGAGAAAAAGAAAGATCGAATTGAGAAGATTCAAGAAAGAATCGAAGAGTCAAAATCAGATGATGAAGAAGAAACCGAAAACAAATAAGAAACTAACCATTTAGATTTAATTAAAATATAAATTGAGATTTCCCGATTTAAACGTTGGTCTGAAAAAAAAGGCTTAATTTTCTCCACTCGGGATACTCGGCAGATCACGTCGTTTTGATTTTTTGGAATTATTTTTTGGTTCCTTTTTTGAAGTATCATCTTTTTGAGCACTAATCTTACTTTTCTCAATTGATTTCCCTTTTTTTAATACTTCAATTCCACGCACAATTTCGTTCTTACTGTCGAAAAATACTCGAAAGAGATGATCATCTAAAGAAATTAACTCCTTAGGAATAGAATCAATTAAATCCCATGCTATTTCCTCTTGTTCTTCACCAAATACATTCACAGTTTTGGTTGTCGCTCCGTATAACCTATGACCTTCTATAAGGTTCATCCTTGTATATCCCTCTGGAGTGTCTAGATCTAAAATCTGCTTACTCAATTTTCCATCTGAATCTGGAATATCCAAGTTTGATTGTTCCATCTTAGAGTTTGACTCATTTTTTAATATTTCTACAGCATTTAGCATACCTTTTTCTGGATTGAAATATATTCTGAAAATATAATCTCTTAAAAGGAAAATGCCGTCAGGTACGGATGAGATAAATTCCCAATTAGTTTTTTCAACATTTTCTCCAAAAACATTTGTTGTTTTAGATACCGCTCCATAGAGTTGTTTTCCAATTATTAAATTTTGTCTTTGGAAATCTTTAGGAACTTCAGTCTCAAGTACTTTTTTAATTAAGGAATCTTTATCAACCTTTCTTGGGGTTCTTCTTGTGGATTTTGCTGGGCTGCTTCTACGAGGTTTAGTTCTGCTAGGTTTTTTACTTTTAGGAGGAGCAGTTTTTTTTGTACTTGGAGTAGAATTCATTTCGGCAGATACATCTACTCCTTTCCTTTTCAATTCTTCTAACGCAGGTGAATAATATTCTTGTTCCTCTTCTTCACCTTGACTTGTTGTAGAGTCAACCACTTGTCCCATACTTGCTGTTGCATCTCTTTCAACATTCCGAATGTATCGCATATCTTGTAAACGATCATCAACTTCCATGGATTCTAGATTGAAAGCTTGAAGAAATTCAACCACTTCATCTCCTTGGTCAACAGATACAATTTTACATCTATGAAAATTCGCTTCTTTTACTAATTCTTCTTGTAGCCCTCCTGCTACTCGAGAACTAATGAAACGTTTTCTTACGGGAGATTTGGCTCCTTTCCAAATAAATATTCTTCGAATCCCTTCTTTGACAATTACAAATACTTCTTCTGGATCTAAGATGCTTTCTAATTCCTCTTCCTCAATATTGAGCTTCTCACGCTCCCCAGAATCAAGAAGTTGAAAAACCATGAAATAATCGTAACCAGTTTCTGTCATGTATCTTTTATCACAGTTATATAGATTTTTTATAAAAAATTATTCTTATATAGAAAAAATATAAGAGTTTATTTATAAAAATGTTATTAAAAAGAAAGACATTCTGCATTTACTTTAAATATTTCCCGTAAAAAAAATGAAATCAACCAGGAGAGTATCCGCACGAAGATCATTTTACACATTTTAGAAAAAAGGATATAAGGAAAATAAATCTGAATTTTTAAAAATTCTATTCAAAAGGAAATGGTAAAAATATATTTTTATTCCATTAAAAGAGATTATCTTGTATCGTGTAAGACGTTATCAATGGATAATACAAATCCCAATAGAATTCTGCGATCCGTGACATTATCTAAGATCCGTAGAGCATAGGTATCCTTAAAATCAAAAAGACCTCCTAAAAAGACGTCTCTCCAACGATCTGCCTTTTCAATTTCAGCAACTTTTTCTCCCGTGTTTACATCTGTTATTGTAAACGAAAAGCCCATGAATTTACCTTGCGCTTCATACCAGCGGTTCCCTTCGGGATCTTCCAGAAAAAATTTTGGCCGAAAGAAAGATAAGATTTTTTTCTTTATCCTAGCAATCATATTACCTTGGGGATCCTTTAGATCTTGAGCTCCTCGAGCAGATATGATCTTTGAATGTATAGTGGCAGAAACTGTTCCATCCACTTCTCTTAGTTCAACTCTCCTTCTTATGCTAAGTATCTTTCGCTTCATCTTTCCTATTACATTATTTTTCTGGTCAAGAATATCTCCACTACCCCAATCCCAATACTTCTCCTTTAAGATGTAATAGTTTCGATTTAAATCAAATAAACCACCATCTCTATGGGCTGGGAGAGCTGCATTAGATGAAGCTTTTCTTGGGCTTTCTTCATAAGACTTGGAAGAGGTACTTGTTTTGGATGATTCAACATTATTTACTTGAGCTCCACAGTTTTCACAAAATTTCTGACTACTAGTTTTAATTTTCGCCCCACAATCAGGACATTCCATGTTATTCACCAATTAGTTTTATTAAAATTCTTTATTTTTTTAAATTAATAGTTAATCTTTCTATAGGAATTAGCATAAATAAATTTATTTTTCATAAAAAGTTTTGTTAAGAAAATGTTTTAATAACATATAAAATATTATTAATAGATTAAGAAGATGTCTAAGATTACTAAACTTTTAAAGTTAAAGGATTATGTGACTCTCACTGGAACGACTTTAGGGTTTATAGCTTTAGTTTGTGCTACTTTCGGTACACGAGATTTTATTTCTTTAGGGTTTTTCTTGTGTACTATAACTATTGGAACGGATCTTATGGACGGATTTATCGCAAGAAAAACTGGGACAGTGAACAAAATTGGAATAGAATTAGATTCTTTGAATGATAGTTTAACCTTTGGTATAGCGCCAGCACTTTTAACATACCAAGCATTTAAAACAGGAACATTTTACGATTATTTTCTAATAACCGGATGTATTCTTTTTGCTTTAGGTGGAATTTTACGTCTTGCAAGATTTAATATCTCCGAGGGGGAAGGGTATACTGGAGTACCTACTCCATTAACCGGTCTTTTTTTAATCAATTTTTTCTATGCTAATTATTTTTATGCATTCGCCATGGGTGGTGGAGGAGATAGCGGGTTGGCTCATCCTTTCCCTATTGCTTCAAATCTAATCATTCCATTATTCTTAATAGTCATAGGATGGTTTAATATAACAACTTATATCAGTTTCGGAAAAAAAGGAAAAAATGTTTATAAAATTTTCTTTATCGTTGCCCCGATTTGTCCAATACTCGGAATAATTGGTGTCCTTAATCCCAACTTCATTTTATCGATAGTCGTATCCATCTTTTTTATAGTTTCTCTATTGATTGAACTCATCTATATTCTTTCTGGATTTTTTATAAAGTATAGACAAAATAGGAGAAATAAAGATAAAAAAGATTAAGGAAAAAATTTGAAGGTCCTCTTTATTAAAAGAGTCGTTCCTTCCAATTTTCTATATTTTCGAAAATTTCATTTGCTTCAGCTTCATTTAATAGTCTCTCTATGTTTTTAAACTGATTGATTGAAGAACGTATTTTGTGGAGAGTTACAGAAAAGCCTTTTTTCTCTAAAATTAGTTCTGCAATATTTTCTAATTCTTTAGCTAATTCCTCACCGGTGACTGTAGTTAGTTCATTTATAACTGAATTAAATGCTGCATTGATTTCTATGCTGACTTCATTTCCGGGAGGAGGACTTATTGAAGATTGATATAGAGAAGATTTTCCTTCTGCGGGAGTTTTTTTTGGTTCGGGGGTTTCAGTAGGAATTTCAGAAGGCTTGGTCTCTGCTTTCTCTTTCACTTTTTCTTTTGGTTCATCTGGAGTAGTTTCTGGAACTTTCGATTTTCCTTTTTCGGTTCCTTTTTCGCCCCTTTCTAAAATCTCACCTTTTTTCTCTTCTCTTTTAGGTTTTGGAGCACTTTTTTCCCTTTGAGAACTGAGACTTTCGGGAGATTTAACATCTTTTGCTTGAGGCTCCGCCTTTCCAGCTCTTCCTTGATAAGTCCTTTGGGAGGGTCTAAGCCTGCCTTTCCCAGTTCCACTTGACCAAGTTTCTTTTTTTTTACGCCCTCCTCTCATTTTAGCTTCTAAATCTGGCTTAGCTTTTGACCATGTTGATATAACGATGCCTTTTATTGTATTAACAAATGGTAAATAATTACTTCCGATTCCGATTAGATCATCTAACGGATCTTCTGATTCTTTCTTTATGCCTATAATAGCATAGTTATTATCCCGTAAAATGAAAATTAATTTTTCATTCTCTAATTTCCTATAACTTATGTTTTCAATACTCTTATATTCTTTAACAAGACTATTTACGTGGAAATTAGAAGCTGCAATCTTAATTTGTATATCTCCTTCACGTTCCTTAAATAGATCTGGAGAGACGTGTTCTTCTAACTTTGGAAGGACTAAGGTTAAGGAATTCTTCGCAAAATTTATTGAATTTATAATCTCTTCATTAATTTCAGTAACACTATTAATCTTCCATAGATCTCCGATCTTTATTCTTTCGGGAGTTATTATAGAGTTTAGATAATCATTAATCACTCTAATCATCGGTTTATTTAAATTTGAAACTTGATCAACTGAATTTTGTATAATAACATCTAAATTAGAAATAATTTGTGATCTTAGTTTTTCTATATTTTTATGAAGATTTTCTTGTTTTTCATTAACCAAATCAGCTATTTTATTAATTTTAATTTCAAAGTTATTAGCTATATTAAGAAGAACCATCTTTAAGTCGTTTCTATATCGAAACGCTTGATCTATGGTATTATCAATGGAGATCTTTTCAAATTCCTCTTCGATAAGTTTATCAAGAGTTTCACTAAAATCAGACATCATTGTTTGTAATTCTTCTTTAAAAACCTCTTCTACAATATTAAAGATCTTTTCTTTCTCTTTTTCATTCTTTTTAAGTTCAATTGGTTTAATTTTATCAATAATCTTCGTTTTGATGCCTGTAAGTATCTTAATTAGTTTTCCAAACTGAACTTGGGTTAAACTCTTTATTTTTTGATATAAATTATCGAAATCATCGTCTATTTCCTTCAATACATCTAATTCTTTTGCTACCTCTTCAATATCCTTTTTCTCTAATAATAGGTCTTCTTCATAATCTTTTCTGATTCTTTTTATTGATTCTTTTAGAGAAATAAGTTCAATCTTTTCGCTCTCTTTAAATATCTGATTGATCTTTTGAATCATGAGATCATTAATCCTATTGTTAATTTCAGGAATATTGGACTCTATATTTGAATAGAAGTCTAAGATTGGTTTGAAAGGAGGAATTGCTAAATAATAATCGAGCATACCCAAATCCTCGGAAGGAATTTTTAAGATTAAGTTAATCTCGAGTAATTCATTAAGAACTTTTCTAAAATCATCTTGGGATATATTGGGAACAAGGGAATATAATTCATAAAATGTTAAATACCCTTTTTCCAAACTTTTATGGTAAATGGTAATTGCTTTTTCAGATAATTGTAAATTTTCAAGAAATTTCTTCATTGTTTTTTGACCCACTTTATAATTATTTTGATCTTTCTTACAAAATAATATTACTACGTTATATTATAAAAGATCTATATAATAATTTTTATGAGTGATATAAAAGGTGGAGATTCAAAAATTTTTTTTTAATCTTTCACTTTTTAGAAAATATAAATAGGAATTTTTTCATTTATCTATATGGAGGTACTGGTATTGTGAAGGTTAAAGAAAAAGTTTATTTTTATCTCGATTTGGCTAAGGACATTCTGAAAAAAAAGTATATCATTAAAGCTATTGAAAATTATATTGAAGAAAAGAACGAAAAATTCGGAATAGGTTCCTATGGATTGTTAATCTTTCAAGAAGATGGGACTCCCGTTTTTATAAAGGATAAAAAAGATTCAAATATAATTATAAACTCAATCGAGGAGAATTGGAAAGATCGTCCAAAAAATCAATCATATTTCGAAAATGGCTTATTTTATTTATTTAGCTATATTTCAGAGACGATTAGAAAAAAATCCAATCAATTTCGGATTATAATAATAACTGATACACCAAGCGATCTTAATGATGCTTATCAAGAAGCACTCTTTAATTTAGTTTCTAAAATTAAATTCTTTCCTACATTTATAGATGTAATAAGAGTGGCAGAAGAAGGTAAAAGATTTTTTAGTGATGACGTTAAATTAAATATTCTTGCCTCGGATACAAAAGGAGGCATATTTTATATTCATGATAAAAAGGAATTATATAATTTAATAGATAGATTAGTTAAACGGAAAGAGCTTGTAAATACTATTTCTGAACAACAAGAGGAGTTTAAAATAAGCAAAGAAGATTATTATTTTTATAATAAACTTGCTAGTGATTTAAAAAAGAAATATCCAGTTGAAAATTTGATATGTTATTTTTGCCAAGAAAAGATATGTCCGGTTTGTGCTGATCCTCATGATATTCCGAAGATTTGTCCTGATTGTGGTATTGCCTTTCATGAATGCTGTGCGATTAACTATTCGATCGACCATAACCTTGGAATTCCTCATATCTTTCGTTGTCCTAATTGTCAGAGTATGCTAAAAATCCCAGAGGATGCAATTGTAAGTGTATCACCTGAAGTTTCAGAAGTAGGTTCAGTTGAAAATTATATGAATATGGAAGAAATTTCAGAAGAAATTGATAAACCAGAGTTAGAACAAGATTTAATTGATACTATCGATGAAGAGGATCTACTAGAGGATATAGAACAAGATGAAATTTTAGGTGAAATCTCTGAGCCACAGATGAGAGATACGTCTACATCTACAAGCGAAGAAAAAACTAAAAAGATAAGAGTTGGTGGCTTTTTCGGAAAAGTTTACACTGTAAAAAAAGTCGGTGGTGATATCGTTTATCAAAAATCAAGCAAGGGGATAAAAAAACCTGATGGAGAGGATCAAAAAGTAAAAATTCAAAAAGGCAAAAATATTTCAAGCAAAGACCGATATTGGAAACCTCCCTCATCCCAAAGGAACGATAAAAAATCAAAAGTAAGGATCTGCGGTTTATGTGGAGCTCAAATTTCCGATCCACACCAACAATATTGTTCTAATTGTGGAAATCCTCTCTAAAAAACCTCTAAATTTTTGATTGTTAAGTTAAAGATAAATTTCTTTAACGGTTTGATTAAAAATAAATACCATCACCCCATTATTTTTATAAAGCTTGATTGAGAGAATTTCAAGTTTGTAAATCTAATAACAAAATTAATAGGTTTTTTATGATTTGAAGAGTGGCTGAATTATGACCCTTAAACATAAGAACGCTAAATCAGAAGAAGTTATTTTCTATCTGGATTTAATCACTGATTTCATTAAAAGGAAGACATTACAGAAGGCAATTGAAGATTTTGTGGAAGAAAAAAATAAATTCACCCAAATTAGATATGGAATCGTTATGTTTCAAGATAATGATAACCCTATTACGAAATATGGACAAGAAAATTATGAATTCATATTAAATACTATTAAAAACGCTTGGGAGAACCGAGAAACTTCCCAAAGTTATTTTGAAAATGGTCTTTTTGAAGTCCTCTCTCACTGCTTAAAAGAGAGTAGAACTTCAGATAAAATATTTAGGGTGATAGTTCTTTCTGATATGCCAAGTACTTTACCAGATGATTATCATAATGCTCTTTATGATATTCTCTTGAAAATAAAGCCTTTCTCAATTTATATTGATATTATTAGGTTGGGGGATGAAAAATTTTATCCCGATGATGTAAAACTTAAGGTAATCACCAATGAAACAAATGGAGGAACCTTTTATTGCCAAGACCAAGGAAGATTTTCAAGTATTCTAAATTCATTAATACAGCCTAAAGAGAAATATGCTTCGTCTATTCAAGATCTTAAAGCTGAAATTTTAGAAGAAGATAAAACTTTTTATGAGAAATTAGCTGCCCATCTATTAAGTTTAACACCTGAAGATGATAGAATTTGTATTTTATGCGAACAAGAATCATGTCCCCATGAAATTAGTCATTCAACAGATTTGGGGAAATGTTATAATTGTTCCTCTACATTTCACTTTTGTTGTGCTGCTGATTATTCCATTGAACACGGTATTGGACCGTTTAAACATATTTTTCGCTGTCCTAAATGTGAAACTTTATTGAATATTGAAGAGGAAACCGTGAAGAAATTTTATAAAGAGAGATTTATAACTCAAGAAGAAGTAGAAATAGAAGAATCAATCCAGGATCCAACAACTGAAGAAAAAAAAATTACTGAAGAAATCACAATTCAAGAAAAAGAAACAAAACAGAAAATGAAAGAAAAAAAACCTTTAGAAAAAGAATTAGAAGAACCAGAGGCGGTAAAGAAGGTACGTATTGGGGGTTTTTTTGGCAAGGAGGTCATGTTTCGAAACTTTCAAGCGCAAGAAAAAGAAGGGGAGAAAAAAGATTCTATGCTTGAATCTGTTATTAAACAATCTACAGAAACAGCAGAAAAATCAGAAAAGCTCTCCATCACCTCCCTTAAACCTCCAAAAAAGAAAAAATCTATTCAATTATGTCCAATCTGCGGATCGATGGTAAAACACTTAAATGTATGTCCCACATGCGGATCTAAATTATTTTAGGAATATTTCTTTTAAATGTAATTATATCCTTATTTTTTATTAACTTCATTATTATATCTTTTATAATTTTAATCTGCAAAAAGATTTTAGGTCATGTATTCTGAGCTTCTAAAATTTTATTATATATAGAGACTATACTTTTAAAGACTATTTTAATTCTCCTCAAAATAAAAAAAAAATATTTTGCATTAATCGGTTTGATTGAATCCTAATTATGAAATTTTAGGTTTTATCAAATAAAATAGGCTTCTTAGTAGAGATTACTCTCTTTTGATAATTAAATTTATTCCTTACTTCTTAAACGATTTTTGTTTTTTTCTATGTAAAATTTATAATTAAAAATATATAAATTAAAATTCATAGAAAGTGTATTAAAACTCAATTAATCGAATAAATCTAAAGAAATAGTGAATAGAATGGATTTTAATTTAACTGAAGATCAGAAGGAATTAAGGAAAAAAGCAAGAGAATTTGCCAGAAATGAAGTACTTCCTGTAGCTCAAGCATACGACAGACAAGCAAGAATGCCAATGGATGTAATTAAAAAGGCATGGGAGGAAGAATTATTAAATTTAGCAATCCCTAAAGAATATGGGGGTAAAGGATATGGTTTAATAGAATCTGTAATTGTTGTTGAGGAAATAGCAGCCGCTTGTCCAGGAATTGCTACTTCTATTTTTGATAATAATTTAGGCGCAGAACCAATAATTATTGGAGGCTCTAATGAGCAAAAGGAAAGAATCTTGAAGGAGCTGGTTAATGAATTTACCCTCATTGCATTTGCAACTTCAGAACCTTCTATGGGATCAGATGTTGCCGGAATGCAATGCAGAGCCAAACAAGATGGGGATGATTGGATCCTTAATGGAAGCAAATATTGGATAACCAATGGAGGATATGCTAAATACATTACTACATTCGCAACAGTTGATCCAGAAAAACGTCATAAAGGAATTTGTGCATTCATAGTTCCAACAGATGCTGAGGGAGTTTCTACAGGAAAGCATATTCCAAAATTAGGGCAGAGAGCTTCTAACACCGTTGCCGTAAACCTTAATAACGTAAGAATTCCAAAAGAAAATGTTTTAGCAAAGCCAGGAAGAGGTTTTGTTTTAGCGATGCAGACTTTTGCACATACGAGACCTGCAATAGGAGCCTTCGCCACAGGATGTGCTCGTTCTGCAATGGAATATGCGATGGATTATGCAAAAGAACGAGAAGCATTTGGAAGAACCATAGACAACTACCAAGCAATCCAGTTTAAAATAGCTAATATGTTTAAAGATATTGAAGCCGCTCGAGTTTTAACATATAAGTCAGCATGGGAAGCTGATCAAGGGATGGATAATAATCTAAGTTCAGCTATTGCGAAAGCATTTGCTTCTGACGTTGCAACTAAAGTTACCACCGAAGCAATTCAAATATTTGGTGGATATGGCTATATTAAGACTTATCCGGTAGAAAAGCTGTTTAGAGATGCTAAACTTTTTCAGATATATGAAGGCACCTCAGAAATCCAGAGAATTGTAATATCTCGGTTTGCAATGAAACAATATGAACATGGAATGCCAAACCTTTATGAATTGCCTCAAGTCGATGTTTCTGAAGAAGAAGACGTAGAAATTCCAAAACCAAAAACTGGAGAAAAAACGGCTGAAGAATTAGGTGGTAAATATAAATGCACGGTTTGTGGATATGTATATGATCCAACTAAGGGAGATCCAGATAGTGGAATTGATCCTGGAACACCATTCGAAGAAATTTCCGATGATTGGGTATGTCCAGTATGTGGTGCCACAAAGGATGCCTTTAAAAAGCTAAAATAGAATTTACAATACTTATAATAATTTTTTCTTTTTTTACATTATTTCTATCTTCAATTCATTAAAAGAATTCAAAATTAAAAAAGAAACTATAATAAAAAAAGAAAAATAGATTTAATTTTTATCTGTAGAACTCTCGACTCTTTCTGGTTCAGATTTATTAGGTTCTGTTGTTTCTCTGACAAACATCATCATGCCACTGCCGATTCCTCCACCTAAAGATCCTAATAAAATCCCTACCAATAAAACAATAATGAATATTAGCCAACCAAACCCAGATCCGATTAATAAAGCTCCAAATTGATCCATCATAGTGAAAGCATTTATCGTATAGATTCCTATAACCATATAGATTAACCAGAATCCGCCAACACTTATTGCTCCGGCTATTATCCCTCTTTTCATCGTATGATTTAGAACACCTGCTAAAATTCCAGCTAGAATAATTAATTGCCAGATTGGAATTAATAATAATGCCCAAGCAGTGAACATCCCAATTAAGATACTAATCAGAAAATTTCTAAGTTCCAGCTCCATCTTCTTTAGCCTCCTAGTGGTTTAAAAATTATTTGAGATTCAATGGCATTTTGAGGAAAATTATCATAAGTATTGGTAAAATATTGAACATGATATTTTCCTTCCAAAAAGAGCTCTTCTAATTGATCCGAATAATGCTTACTATTTGGATGACCGCGTTGACCAGAAGGAATGACGCTAACGGTATTATTAAGATTACTAAAGTCAACTATTAAACGTTCGGAAGCTCCTCCACGTGTACGACCTGCTCCACTGGCTAAACTGACTCCAGAAGGATTTATACAGTCACCGCTTCCATCACTTTCAAAAGGTCCTATGCTAAGTGCTCCTAGACCTATCATGTGTCTGAAGTAAACTCTATGTAGATCCCCCCATCTCCAATCCTCAGGATTTGAGGATTCGAAAAAGTTTTCCAACCAATTTATAGTGGAGATTAATGCTTCAAGTATTATGTCATCTCTTGTTTCTTCTATCTCTGTGGTTGATATGTTATTAAACCAATGAGAATTCGGTTCTTCTCTTGTTAAATATTCTAGGATATTCAAGTCTGGACTTCTAGGTGCGCCATAAGTAGTTAACTCATCATCAAAAGTATAGGCCCGATAATAATCTCGCCACTTCCTAAATATACTAGGTCCAGCTTCATCCTTATCCATTACATAGTCCCAATTCTTTAAAATAGTTAGAACCGAATCAATGCTAGTTGGTAAATTATTGGAATCAGAATCTTCTGCAGCTTTAACCATACAAGGAGTGAATGCTCTTGCAGAGCTTGATAAAACATCGGTTTGAATCTCTTTCATCCGATCTATATCAATTGAACCATCTTCTGCTTTACTCAATAATTCGTTAATTCTTCTTGCTCTATATCCATCACTCCATCCTGTTTGAAGGAATCCTCTTGGATATTCTGGTCCGGCGGCGATCTGATTGGCCGAAGCTAAGTAGTTTTGAGAGGGATTAATTGTGTTTGGAAGATCTTCGAAAGGAACATAATCCGTCCATTCTCCTTCTCCTGCGGATCCATTATATGGGAATTGTCCATTTCCTTCTCTAATTGGAACTTTTCCAGTAGGTCTAATGGCAATATTCCCATCTTTATCAGCATAATTTATATTTTGAGCAGGGTTGTGAAAATCTTTTGAAGCCTCATCAAATTCCTCTCTATTTGTTGCGTGATTAAATCCATATATTGCAAGAAATTCATAAGTCACATCGTTAGCAGTCCATTTTGGCGAAAGAACGACATTCCCGAATGTTTCTGTAATATCTATACGATTTCCAAGAAAGTCATTTAAAACGGGTCCGTGTACTGTTTCTCGAACGATAAAATCCGATGGTGCTTGACCTTTAACTTGAATTGTATAGGATCTTGTTGTAAATGCAGTTGATTCCCCGTCATAGATATAATGGGTTTCTGGGTTATCTGGATCTAAATTAAAATAGTACCAATCCATTACATCATATCCTGTATTAGTCATTCCCCAAGCTACGTGTTCATTGTGTGCGACGATTGGAATTGGAACTCCTGCAAGGGTAAAACCATACGTATTTAAACCTGTATCTTCAGCGTTTAGATGAGCTTCATACCAAATACCAGGTAATGTCCATGCAAGATGCATATCATTACATAAGATTGGTTTTCCCGTGGATGATTTAACGCCATCTACAACCCAATTATTTGAACCGATTAAGGCTTCTTTCTGATTATCAATCAATTGCTTTTGGGAATCGATTTTTTCGATATCGGATATAAAATTCGAAATTGCATTTGTTAAAGACTCACTTGTCTTACATCCCTCACTGTGAAAACCTTCTGGGGGTGCATCATAGCTTCCATAATTAGGACAAATTGGTATCTGATATGAGGTTCTAAGTCCCATAATTTCATTATATAATGTAGCATTTAGAGCGTCTAAAGTGAGATAACGATATAAATCATCATATTGCCATGTAAGCATTTCACTCATATATTTCGAATAGATCATACAATCAAGTGCGCTCCATTCTGTTGGTTCAAAGTCCAAAATATGATATTCCATTGGTTTCGTATCTCTATGGGTCCCTAAGTAATAATTTACGCCTTCGACATAACCATTTAAAACTCCTAAGAGCTCTTCCTCACCTGTATTAATTAAGGCTTGAAGCGATTGATTTGCCCAATACATTTTTCCAGAAGCAAGATTAAACTGATCGATGCTTAGTAGGCTTGGACCAAGAACTTCCGCTAATTGTCCCTTTACAAGCCTTCTTACAAAATCCATCTGGAAGAACCTATCTTGTGCATGTACATATCCTAAAGCAAAACTCAGATCGCCTTCATTTTTTGCATAGATATGTGGTACACCCCATTCGTCTCGTATTACTTTAACCTCATCTGTTAAACCAGAAATCGTCCGAGTTTCAATACCTGATACTTCACCAGGGACATCCCATATCCCATCACCTGGAAAAAGTACACTACCCAAAGCGGGAGTTGATCCCAGTGGTATGGAAAACAGAGTAATGGTAAGTGCGGTTATAATAACTATAACTGTTAATCTAATAGATATTTTCTTTTCTCTTGGATTCAAATTTTTATTCCTCTTATAGAACTAAATTTTAAAATTGAATTCTTAATTGAAAATTGTCTGAACAACTATATAAAAGTTATTTTTCTCTACATATGCTATTTTATATTAAAATAATTCAGAGAGTTAAGAAGCCCCTATCTTTTTTTTACGCTTATGAAACTAAGAGAATTGAGATAAAAAGCTCTTCCATTTTTTTAAAAGATATCCATTAAACATTTTGTTTTTCTATCAGGTTTCCTTGATTTCAACAGCTTGGTTTTTTTAATTCTATTAAATATGATTTAACATTACCTCAGAAATATTATATTTAGAATTTAACACTCTTAGGTATTTAAGATCATACAAAACTGTTAAAAAAAGTTTAAAACTTAAAAAGGAAATAACATAATAATAATGAACAAAGGATTTAAATAATCGATTAGTTTTGGATTAAGATTTTTTTGAAATCCATATTAATCTCTTATAAATTAAGTTTTAATGAGTTGATTAAATATTTCTCAAGACTTAGAGGGCAAATATCTTCAAACTTTTTCTACTGGTGATGAATCTTATGGGATAAGACTAGCAAGTCCGAAAGATGCTCCTCAGATGGTTGATTTATATATTAATGTTTATAAATATAAATATCTTTATCCTTGGGTATTTAAGGATATTCTTTTTAAAAATGCTTTATCTGATAAAAATCAATATTGGCTTGTTATAGAACCTCTAGATGGGGATGTGATTTTAGGGGCTGGCTTATTTCATAAAATTAATAATAGAACTATGTTTGCATCAAAATTAGTATGTAAGAGAGAATATCAAGGAAAGGGTTTGGCGGGCATTCTGGGAATAAAAGGAGTACGAATTTTATACCAAGAAGATGCTTTTGAAGGTATTTTGAGACTTGAAACGGATGTAAGGGCTAAAACATACCCCGCTCAAAAAGTTTTAGAAGCAGTAGGATGCAGACCTTATGCCTATATTCCAAATTTTAATAATTATGCTGATAAGAGAAATTTTGATCCTTCCAAAGGGGAGCCATTTATTGGAGGTAGAATAGAACCTGGTATTATATATTTTAAACCTTTCAAAGGATTTTGGGATAAGCGTAATATCCCTATTTTTTTACTCAACGAAGAGAAGATTCTCTCAGCTTATGAGATTGTTAAAGAAATCAATAAAAGAGACATGAAATCAGATAAAATAATATTAAAGCATGTTCCATAAAACTAATAAAAATCAGATTTATAATTATTCTAAGGATTACTATAAAGCAATTCTAAGCTTCACAGGTTATATTAGAAACATTAAAAAAGTATTAGATTCACATTCCAATTGGAATCTCATAGAATGGAGAATTCCAACAAATTCTGAAAAGTCAATCTATTTCCAGAAGTTAGCTATAGATAATGGCTTTCATGTTGTTGGTTATGATCCCTGCGCTATTCAACAAAAAATTTCCTCTGATACCATAATTTTTACCTATTATCCAAACGGGATCAAAAATTCTCAATTCACGGAAATAAGGTTCACTCGTAGATCTAAGACATTTAGTGAATTAATCAATCCTTTCATTGATACCGAAAATTCTAAGGCTTAATAGTTAATATGATTATTTTATGTTGAATTTTTGGAATTCTACAGAATTAGGGTTTAATTTTTTAAAATGATTAAAATTGATCTATATTGGAAATTTTAATATTAAGAAAAATATTTTTAAAATAGAATAAATAGTAATTCTTTTTTAATACAAAATAATAATTTTGATATTTTATATTGGCGATTTTTTAATATGGAAAAAACTAAAAGCTCAGAATTAGATGACAAAAAAAAAGAAGGGGATATAGAAGATTTAACTAAACTACAGATTATTTTTTATTCAATAGTCGTAATTTTGACGATCTTTTTCCTTGTTTGGACAATTGTACGAATAAATATTTATGTCCTAATTATTGTTATTATTTTAACTGTGGTCTATATTTATTTTGATGATGACCTTACAAATGATTTAAGTGAAGAAGGCTCTATTGTCGAGCAAAAAACCAATGAAGAATAAAGAAAATTATTATCTCTGATAATACAAGACTTCCTTCTATTTTTCAAACTATATATTTACGATTTCCAAAAGGTTTTATTCTTTTTTTCTTATCGGAAATTAGAAATTAAAGGATAGTTTTTCTAAACTATGGAAAAAACTACTGAAGAAGAGCTTATTAAAAAGTCTAAAATTCCTTCAAAAAATGCGCTTAAAATGCATCCTTTTTATAAGGGAAAACTTCAAGTTATGCCACGCTGCCAAATAAATAGTTTTAACGACTTTGGAATTTGGTATTCGCCTGGAGTTGCAGCTCCGTGTAAAGAAATTAAAGAAAATAAATCAAAGGTTTATGATTTTACTAGTAAATGGAATTATGTCGCAGTAGTTTCAGATGGATCGAGAGTTTTAGGATTAGGGAACATAGGTCCTGAAGCCTCTTTACCAGTCATGGAAGGTAAGGCTTTACTGTTTAAGTATCTTGGTGGTGTTGATGCATTTCCTTTAAGTATTGGGAATGATCAATGTTGTTCCGCCGATCAAATTATTCAATTTGTCAAGTTAATTCAACCAACTTTTGGGGGTATTAATTTAGAAGATATTTCTAAACCCAAATGTTTTACTGTTTTAGATACACTTAGAAAAGATCCGGAAGTTACTATTCCAGTTTGGCATGATGATCAACAAGGTACTGCAACAGTCACCTTGGCAGGATTACTTAATTCTTTAAAAATTGTGGGAAAAAAGAAGGAAGAGGTAAAGATTGTATTCAATGGAATTGGGGCATCTAATTTTGCGGTTTCACGATTATTGAAAGAAGCGGGGTTTGATATGAAAAAATCAGTTTTTGTTGATTCAGATGGAATATTATATGATGGAAGACCAGATCTGAATTGTCCCGAAAACTATAAATGTGAAATAGCAAAGATAAGTAATCCCGAAGGCTTACAAGGAGAAGCAGATGATGCTTTAGTTGGAGCAGATGTCCTAATTTCACTGAGTGTCCCAGGTCCAGATATTATTAAAAAGAATTGGATCTCACAAATGGCAGATGATGCCATTGTCTTTGTTATGGCCAACCCCATACCTGAAATATTCCCTTGGGATGCGAAAGAAGCTGGAGCGAGAATTGTAGCAACTGGCCGATCAGATTTCCCCAATCAAGTAAACAATTCTTTAGGATTTCCTGGTATTTTTAGAGGTACTTTGGATGTAAGAGCGGAGACAATAACTGATGAAATGTGTATAGCTGCAGCATATGCTTTAGCAAACTTAGTAGAAGAGATAGAAGGTTGTTTGGTAGAGAATTGTATTTTACCTACTATGGAAAATGAAGAGATTTACATTAGAGAAGCGGTAGCTGTTGGGAGAAAAGCAAGTGAACAAAATATTGCTAGAATAAACCTTTCAGAGCAAGAATTAGAGGAAAATGCGCGAAATCTTATTAAAAAGGCTAAAGATCAGACAAAACTTTTAATGAAAGAAGGATTTATTCCAAAATTTACTGATTATGTTCAAGATTAACGTAAGTAATGAAACTCTGAATCAGTTCAATTTCTTATCAACATCTGGTAAAAAGATGTTAATCTCTTAGTTTTTTTTATATTTATTTGAATTTTTATTAGTTAAAAGATAATTATTTAAGTTCATTTTACTTTAAATATAATGGACAAATAACAAGTGGTGGTCTGTAAAATGGGGAAATTAATTATTTTAGGGTTTTTAATTTATGCCCAAGCTTTAATCAGCGAAATATTCATTTTGACAATAATTGGGTTCATTTTGTTAATCCTTATTATATACAAATTAATTCACTATAACATTAATGCTGAAAAAAAGTCAACAGAAATATCAGAATTTTTAGAAAATAAAAAATCATATACGATACCTCCAGAACCAGCAAAAAGTCCCCAATCAAAAGAACATTGGTATCCTCAAGATTGGAGAAAAATAGGAAATGGGGGAAAACAGACTAAAAAAGATATCAAACAAGAACACTGGTATCCTCAAGATTGGAGAAAAATAGGAAATAGAAGGATAGAGACTAAAAAAGATATCAAGCAAGAACATTGGTATCCCCAAGATTGGCGGACAATAGGTAAAAACAAAAAGCAAACTGAAGAAAATAATGATAAAAGAAGCACAGAAACTTCCGATGTGAATTATTGTAGTGCGTGTGGAAATAGGGTTCGTCCTAACGCCTTTTACTGCACCTATTGTGGAAATGAATTATGAACTTTCAATTTTTTTCTATTTCAAATTATAATTCTCCTTTTTGCTTTAAATAATTGAAATCTCAAAATCTAAATTATTTTCATCTAATGAAAAAGAGGACTTAATCTTTCTTGAATTACTAAAGTACATCTTAAATTGACCAGAGTAAAGAGAAATAACAATAAGTCTAGATATTGAATAGTTATATAGTTATAATACGCTAAATAAACCTAAATAGAATTCTTAATTATTTGAACTAATGGTTATGGATAGTTCTGAAAGCAGTAAAGTTACTCCCGCAATATCAAAAATTGCTATGTTTTTTTCTGCGATTCTAATGGGAAATGTGGGTCTTTTTGTAACATTACTTGGCAATTATTCTGTATTTACCATCGTCCTATTAAGGGGGTTATTTGGAACTCTATTTTTAACTCTTGTTCTGGTCTTTAGGAAATCGTTTTCAAAAAACTTTTTTAAAGAGGTCTTTACAAATCATTGGAAAACCTTGCTCCTTATTGCATTGGTAAATCCATTAGTTATCTTATTTTATTTTTTGGTAATTATTATTTCGGGATATGCAATTGCCGCATTTTTATTATACACAGGTGGAATCTTCTTAATATTCTTTCTGATGGTATCTGGAGAAGAAAGGGTTTCAAAAGTTAATATCATATGTCTCTGCTTAGCTTTATTTGGAATTGGTATCATTATGGAGGTGTGGCATATTGAGAATATCACATTCGGATTTCTTTTTGGAATCTTTTCTGGTATCTCTTTGGGTGCTTTAACATTTTTTAAGAAAAAAATCTATAATATGAGACGAGAAAATAAAGGAATTTTCATAATGCGAGGAGATTTTGATATCTTTTTGGCATGGTGGGGAACATTAACATTATTCATATTTTTCCCCATGAGCGGTTTGGAAATATTTACTCTTGGTTTTTTTGATTTAATTATTTCATTACTTTTAGGCTTACTTCCTACTGCTTTAGCATTTATCCTCTATAATATCGGATTAAGAAATGATACAGGAGCTGATATCGTACTTCTTTCTTATTTTGAACCCGTCATGGCTACAATTAATACTGCTATTTTTTATGGTGAATTGTCAATTTTTACAATTTTAGGGGGATCATTAATTTTAGCAGCCAATTTTATAATTCATTGGTATAATTCACGATAAAGAAAATGATATAATAGAAAATTAATAGTCTAATAGATGAAATTTTATATTAGAAAATCATCTATAATAGTTAAATAATAAAAGAGGGTGATTAAAAATAGTTAAAAAATTGCCTAAAATGACCGAGGAAGTTATAGAGGATGTCATAAAGGGTAATAATATTTGTAGGATTGCTTTTATTGATGGTGATTTTCCTTATGTTAGTCCATTTCAATATTTATATGATAATGGTAGGTTCTATTTTCACTTTACGGACTATGGAAAAAAGGTACGTATACTTAAAACCAATAATCATGTTTGTGTCGCAATCGAAGAATTTGACGAAGATTTAAGCAAATATCAGTTTATATCTATTCAAGGGAGATTAATTGAAATAGAGAATTTGGAAAGCAAAAAATCAGTAATTAAAAAAATGGTTGATGAAGCAAGTAAAAGCTATTCGGAAACTTTCTTGAAAGCACATGGTTTTGATAAAGATGATGGTTGGGAAGCTCTTAGTTCTACTGAATCAATAAGGATATTTACCTTAGAAGAAAAAGGAAACCGAATAGGGCTTCAATCGGGATAAATTAAAGATAATTTCTTTCTATTTAGTTTCTTTATTATATAATCTTAATAAAAATAGTAATCTAAAAAATCAAATAGGAAAATACTAAAAAGTAAATTAAAATAGTATATCTCTATCAACAATGATGGTCTCTTTACGTTGAGGTCCGATTGAGATCAACCCAATTTTTGCATTTAATTCATTTTTAATAAAGTTTAAGTAGGTTTTCATGTTTTTTGGCAAATCTTCATATCCTTGTTTTGCTATTTTAGTCCATTCTTCTCTTGATCTTTCTTCCCAGCCGGTAAATTTCCGATAGATTGGTTCACACTCTTTAAGTATTTCTGATTGGATTGGCCAACTTTCTAACTCTTTTCCATTAAATTTGTAACCCACACATATCTTTAATGGATCAATACCTCCTAGAGCATCTAATAACGTAATCGCAACGTGATCAACACCATTAATCATGGCAGAATATTGAATATTAAAGAGATCTAACCATCCAACTCTACGTGGTCTTCCTGTTACTGTTCCATATTCCTTTCCTTGTTCCCTAATAATCTCTCCAATTTCACCCTCTAACTCTGTAGGTACGGGACCTTCTCCTACTCTTGAAGTATAGGCTTTAATTATCCCTAAGACTTTCTGAATCTTTTTAGGGGGAACTCCCGTTCCATTTGAGATTCCAAGAGCATTAGAATTTGATGATGTACCAAAAGGGTACATTCCATGATCAATACCTAATAGAGTTCCTTGAGCACCTTCAAAAACTACTTTTTTATTTTTGTCGATTTGCTGGTTTAAATAAAAGGCAGTATCTGTTAAGTATTGCTTTAGGGTTTGACCATAATTCTTATATTCCTCATAAATAGATTCAAATTGAGACTCCCAATCAGGATCATATATATTTATCTCTTTTTTCTTTAGGTAGTATAATTTTTCTAACTTCGATTTTAATAAATTGGAATTTACAAGATCATACACTCTAATCCCCCAACGGGCTGCTTTATCTGAATATGTCGGACCTATTCCCCGTTTTGTAGTACCCGCTTTATAATCCTCTTTTGTCTCTTCTTCTAATCCATCTAATATACGATGAAAAGGAAATATTACGTGTGCTGTTGAGCTTAATTTTAGATTAACCTCCTTATTCATACCTTTTAAATTATTTATCTCATCAATCAATACCTTTGGATCAACCACACATCCATTCGCTATAACTACTGTTTTTTCTAAAGGTGCTCCCGAAGGAATGAGTTTGAATTTATAAGTTGTCCCATTACTTACCACTGTGTGTCCTGCATTATTTCCTCCTTGGTATCGAACAACAATATCGGCATATTGAGAGAGATAATCGGTAACCTTTCCTTTACCTTCATCTCCCCAAGATAAACCTACCACGGCTATTGTATGTGTCATAAGTTTAAACTTTGTAATTTTTTATTCTTCTACATTAAGTTGTTTCAAATCCAAAATTGTTTATTCATGAAAATTAAAATATTTTTCGAGAATCTTTTTTGTAACTCTTTCGTAATTATAACCTCCTCATTATATTTATTTCCTTTTTTATTTTAGGAATGAGAAGAAAAATTTTTAATACTAATTGCTCATAAGAAATTAAAGAAGAAATTTATAGATTCAATAAAATGAAAAGATTTGAGGATTGGCTTAAGCAAGCAGATGAGGATCTTAAAGCTGCGAGAGATAATAAAAAAATTAAACATTTGAATGGGCATGTTTTCAAGTTCAACAATCCGCTGAGAAATTTCTTAAATCTTATCTTTTATATTTAAATATAGATTGGGGTCTTGGCTTACTCCATTTATTAAAAGAGTCAAGAAATATAATTAAAGAGTCTTATAGTGAATTGGAAAAAGAACTACTCTTGAAGGTAAATGCTAAAAAAGCTAATATTAAAAACTTTCCTTTAAGTTGCATCACATTATCGCTTGATTTTATATTAAATAATATCCCCGTTGTTGGAAATACTCAAGCATAGCGTTGTTATCTCGGGTAAACCGTAGAATATTAAAACATTCTATTACAATAATTTCAAATTGAGAGCTTCATAATGATAATGAAATTCGTGTTAAATTTTGAATTTTCAATCCTAGATTTATTTTTATATTTAGATTATCTTATGAAGAATAGAAAAAATATAACAATCTTCCATTTTATATGTCTCATTTAAGAACACAAACAATTCTTTTTGATTTAACTCATTCTGAAATGTTAAATATTAAAGAAGAGGATTTTTCTGAGTTTGCTAAATTATTAAAAGACTTAGGATTAGAAATTAAGACAAACGACAACCACGATCTTAAGAAAACTCTTCTTGGCAATATAGACGTTTTAGTAATAGGGAATCCTATTAATGAATACTTTTCGAAAGATGAGATTAAGGAAATTATAAGTTATGTAAGGGAGGGAGGCCGTTTATTATTAATCAGCGAATACGGAGCAGATTATCTTCAAAAGACGAATTTAAATGATTTGAGCGGAAATGAGTTTGGTATCTATTTTCAAAAAAACATCATTAAAGAGAAAAATGAATTCAATGAAAATTGCTCAAGTATTGTCAAAATACGTAAGTTTAAAGAACATCCGACTACATCCCAATTAAGAGAGGTCAATATTGGTGGTGCTTGTTCTTTGCTCATTAATGGGAAAGCAAAAAGTGTAATTGAAACTAATTCTTCTGCTTGGACAGAGACCTACGATGAAACGAAAAATGAATGGAAAAAGGATGAACCTGGAGGAATTAAAAGAATAGCCTCATATATGCAATATGGACGAGGTAAAATATTTGCTATTGGGGATGTTGACATATTTTCAAACGATGAAAACATCGGGATCTTAAAATTAGATAATAGAAAGTTCATTCGAAATATTATGGAGTGGTTGATGGATCCTTTTCAAGATGAAGATGTACTTGCTTGGATTCTTAATCAAATGGGTCAAGTTGAGACTCACATAAATAATTTAAATCGAAAAATTGATAATATTATAGAATCTATGAGCATTTTAGAAGAAAGGATCAGTAATATGGAAGAAAATGATTAAAAAAAAATTTGACTATTTAATTTAGCCCTATAATTCATTAATATTCAATGGAAAATTTTTATCGAAATAATTAGTTCCACTTATTTAGAAAAATTAATTTACTATTTTTATATAGAATAAGAAAGCAGTTGATTTTTTATGACTTTGAAAACACCTAAAGAGTATATTGAGAGTATTAAAAGACCTTTAAACATATATATGTTCGGTAAGAAGGTGGAAAAATTTTGGGAGCACCCTATCGTGAAACCTTCCATAAATACAATTAGGAAAATTTATCAACTTGCCCAACAAGATAAATATAAAGGCCTAATGACCGTAATATCTCATTTAACAGGTGAAACAATTAACCGTTTTACACATATTCATCAATCTACTGATGATTTGATTAAAAAAGTTAAAATGCAGA
>CAZZIC010000025.1:30374-36190 GCA_964653985.1 uncultured archaeon
TTTACACATATTCATCAATCTACTGATGATTTGATTAAAAAAGTTAAAATGCAGAGATTGCTCGGGCAAAAAACAGCATGCTGTTTTCAACGCTGTGTGGGTTTTGACGCCGCGAATGCCCTTTATAGTGTAACCTATGAAATAGATCAAGAAAAAGGAACAAATTACCATAACAATTTTAAAGATTATTGGATAGATGTTCAAAATAATGATCTGATGGTCGCTGGTTCAATGACTGATCCAAAAGGAGATAGAAACAAGCGACCTGTCGATCAGAATGATCCTGATCTTTATCTTCATAAAGTAAGGGAAAATGAGGATGGTATAGTAGTAAAAGGGGCTAAAATCCATCAAACAGGGTTTCTTAATTCTCATAAGGCAATAATTATGCCTACCTTATCTTTACGGGAAGGAGAAGAAGACTATGCTGTTAGTTTTGGTATTGATACAGATGCTGATGGCTTAACTTTGATATATGGAAGACAAACATCAGATACAAGAAAGTTAGAAGAAAGTAAATATGATATTGGGAACTTTAAGTACGGAGGTCAAGAAATCTTCGTTATATTCGATGATGTATTTATCCCACGGAAAAATATTTTTATGAATGGAGAAGTTGACTATTCTGGTTCATTAGTGAATCGATTTGCTGGATTTCATAGGCAATCATATGGAGGATGCAAAGTAGGTGTAGGTGATGTTCTAATTGGCGCAAGCGCTCTCATTTCAGAATATAATGGTGTTGATGGAGCATCTCATATCAAAGATAAATTGGTTGAAATGACTCACCTTAACGAAACTCTATTTTCATGTGGCATTGCCTGCAGCTCACTTGGATCCGAAAGATCAGCAGGTAATTATGAAATGGATATGCTATTAGCAAATGTCTGTAAACAAAATGTTACCCGCTTTCCCTATGAGATTGGCAGACTAGCCGAAGATATAGCTGGGGGTCTTATTTGTACTCTCCCCTCTGAATTAGATCTGAATTCTGAAGAAATAGGTGATTTTCTGAAAAAATACTTAGTCACCAATGAAGAGACCTCTATCTTAGATAGATATAAACTTTTAAGATTTATTGAAAATCTTACAATGGGAGTTTCATCGGTGTCATATAGAACAGAGTCTATGCATGGAGCAGGGTCCCCTCAAGCCCAGAGAATAATGATACGTCGTCAAAGTGATCTTGATTCAAAGAAAGATCTAGTTAAGAAAATTTTGGATCTTGAATAAATGCAAACCGTTATTTTTTAAAGTTTAGCCCAAATTTTAATTATTAAACGGTATGTAATTAAAAATAAAATCTAAAATCTTTTTCATTATTTTTTCTTTAATTACATACCTAAATTATAAAGTGAAATTAAAATGAAGGAAAAATCATACGAAGAAATTTTCTCTTTGTTTGAAGAAATTGCTCACGACTATAAAAGATCCGATCAATACGTTGATATTTTATATGATTCGATCTCATCTATACGTATTACTAAAAGTCCTTCTGAGGAAACAATAGCAGTTAGCTCTGATAAATCTGGGATCGTTGCTCGAACTTTCGTGGATTCTTGGAAAGAAATGTCGGTCCAGAAATTTGAGGATCTCGATAAAATCAAGCAGTATTTCCCCCGAGCTACCAATAAAGGTTCGCAATTAAAAGAATTTGATGGATGGGAGCTAAATGAGGAGATTGAGACTCAGATTGATCCTCGAGAGATTCCCATTGACGAAAAGATCCAGAAAGTTAGAAATGCTTATCAATACTTAAAGGATTATGACGAAAGAATTGTTAATCCAATAATTGCATATTTAGAGCTTTATACTACAAGGATTTTCGTTAATAACGAGGGAAGTAGATTACGTCAAGTTATACCACGAATCCGAATAGTTGCAAGACCTGTAGCAAAGGAGGGAAGAAATATTGATTTCGATTATGTTTCTCTTGGTGGGGAAATAGGCTTTGAAGTCTTCAACAATATAGACGAACATTTGGAAAGAGTTGCACAAAATTCTTTGGAAATGCTAAAAGCAGAATCAGCACCTTCGGGAAATTATCCAATTATCTTAGATCCTGATATGGCGGGTTTAATTGCTCATGAATCCTTTGGACATGGTCTAGAAGCAGATCAAATAATTAGAGATAGAAGTTATCTAAAAGATAAATTAAATAAACCAGTTGCATCAGAAATGTGTGATATTTATGACGCAGCAAATATTAAAGATAGAATTGGTTCATATCTTTTTGATGATGAAGGTATTAAACCGAGCAAAAATGTGTTAGTAGAAGATGGAATATTGAAAAATTTTATATACGATCGAAGAACAGCTTCAGAATTAGATGCTATTCCTAAAGGAAATGGAAGAAGACAGAGTTACGCTCATCCAATTCATGTAAGAATGTCAAATACATATTTTGGAACAGGAGATCAAGATCTTGATGAAATGATTGCGGGTATCGATAAAGGTGTTATGCTTATAAGGGGTTTTTTTGGAATGGAAGATCCTCTGGGTGGGGGTTTACAAGTAACTTCAAAGAAAGGTTATTTAATTGAGAATGGTCAAAAAACTAAATTACTTAAGGCAGTCACCTTAAGTGGCTCAGTGTTAGAACTTCTAAAGAATATTGATGCTGTAAGCAAAGATAAATTAGATTTAAGTGCGGGTACGTGCGGTAAAGGTTACGAAGATTTCGTTCCAGTTACGAGCGGAGGGAGTTATTTACGAGTTAAAAAAGCATTAATTAGTCCAGGAGGTTAAAAATAATGAGTCTAGAAAAGATTGGTCTAATAGAAGAAAGATTAAATAAAAAAGGAATAGAAGAATACGAAATCTTTTTCGTAGAAAAGAATGTTGTCGAAACGCAATTTTTAAAGGATAAAATTGATACTAACCGAAATATCATTGAAGATGATTACGTTCTAAGAATCCTTTCCCAACAAGACGATAAAACAGGAATAGGGATTTTGAAAAGTAATACCTTAGACGAAAAATCTATAGATAGAAATATTGAATCTTGTTTAAAACTGGCAAATAGTAATACAAGTTCAAAGTACCGATTTCCAGTTCCTAAAGATATCCCAAGGTTAGATGTTGCTGATCAAAAGATTTTAAACGATCCAGAAGGCGTATTAAAGGATCGATCTGAAGAATTAGAATCTGAAATCGATTCACTTACGGAAACAACACCTACATTTGGAAGATTTAGAATTCATATCGATGATTCTTACCTAATAAATAGTAACGGTGTTGATTTAAACGCTAAATCTACTTACTTATATGTTGAATTTGCTGTAAAAGCTGAAGAAAATGCCGATATCGCGGAATTTTGGGATGCAACTTATATAAAAGAGCTTGATCATTTAAATTTTGATGAAAGAGTCCAAAGATGGTCTCGAATCGCAAGAGATGCCCTTAAGGCTGAAGCTCCAATGTCTAGTACTAGCGCAACAGTTATCTTTTCTCCAGGTTTGTTAAGATCAGCCTTAAACTCTGTTATTGCACACCATGCTTCAAGTCAAGCCTACCATGAGAAAACCTCACAATTTCAAATTGACAATCAAGTTGCTTCTGAAAAATTGACGATTTTAGATAATGGATTATTAGAAGGTGGATTGAGAAGCGGTCCATGGGATGGAGAAGGTAATCCACATCAAGAAAATGAGATCATAGCTAACGGTACCTTTAAGAAGAGACTCTATGATCAGAGATACGCTATTCTAGATGACACTGATTCAACTGGTAACGGAATGAGAGTGAGTGATGGATCCATAAATAACGGAATTTCAAATTTAGAAATAATGCCCGGAAATATGTCTTATGAAGAAATTGTTTCAAATATAAATGAGGGCTATTACATTGAAAAATGTTCATGGCTTAATCCTCAAGCATTGACTGGAAATTTTGGTTCCGAAATTCGGATCGGATATTACATTAAAGACGGGGAGATTCAATATCCAATTAAGGGAGGGAATATTAGCGGAAGTTCTTTAAAGATGTTAAAAAATTGTAAATACATTTCTAAGGAGCGAAAATTCGCAGAAAACAGCTTCTTTCCATATATCGCGTTTGATAATTTAACTATCTCTTACTAAAATCATAGAAACTTTACTTTTTCTTTTTTTTTATTACTTTTTCTTTTTTCAACCTATTTTTCAAAAAAGTATTGAAATTCTTAAGAAATTCTATGGTTTTCAAGGGCAATTTGTTAGAACCGATGATACATTCGGTTAGGATATTCCCAGTGGTGGCGGTGTAGAAAAAGAAGCGATCCCAAAGCCAGTAATTTCTTTATCATCTTGAGAAATTAAAACATTTGCATTTGAAGAACTTAATAAATCCGTAAGATAAGCATTAAATTCTTCTGTTTTATTTTGTTTTAAAGGATATCAAGGACCTTTTTCTCTATGTAATTCCGTGATGAGTTCTTTCCAGATTTCAAGAATATCTGCTATATGCCTTTTTTGTGGTTTTAATATAGAACTCATTTTTTATTTTCTAATAATATGCTAAGGTAGATCTATAAATAGGAGTATTATAAGTCTCCGCACAGATATAAAATGATTTCTTTTATGAATGTTTTAATGTCTTTCAATCTTATGGTTTCATTAACCCCATGAGTATCTGACCCCGCATTTCCTACCCCATAAAAGATAATATCATTTGTATTCAATATCTCAGAAACAAAACCCATATCAGTACTTGCAGAAAATCCAATTGTTTGGATTCTATCTTCGGAAACATCTTGGACTATCTTAATTACTTCCTTTAATCTCTTTATGTCTGGAGCATTTACGTCCATTTTCAAGGGAGGATATTCATATTTGTATTCAACTTTTATATCAAGAGCTTTACTTTTTTCTTTCCCTCTTTTTATTGCTTCCCTAATTTCATTTTTGACATCTTCGTACTTCTCATCGGGAATAATTCTACGGTTAATTGTCAAATCACATTCCCCGGGGAGGATATTTGATTTTTCACCTGCTCGGATTATATCGAGGTTGAACATCGGTGTCATATTCCTTTGTTCACCTGTACCAAATCTTGGAAAACCAGGGATATCCTTACTCTCTCTCTGTTCAACTTTCTTTTTTAATTCCATAAGTTCATTTAAGATAGGTATCATTTCCTCAAGTGCATTCACTCCCATAAAGTTCATGCCGGAATGGGCACTTTTACCGATTGTTTTTACTTCCACATCCAGATCTCCCGCAGCTCCCGCTACCATAATTGGGTTCACTATTCCCTCCATACACCAGACTGTTCCTTTGATGTATCCTTTTTCAGCCAAATATTTCACTCCGGGATAAACTCCCAGTTCTTCATCTGTACAATTTACAATCCTGATATTATATTTTGGCTTCAATCCTTCTTCTTCAATAATTTGCAAAGCTAAGATTAAACAAGCCATAGCTCCTTTCATATCGGCAACGCCCCGTCCATATATTTTTCCACTTTTAATCATTGTAGCTTCAAAGGGAGGAAATCGCCATTTATCTTCTTCCTCAGATGCAGGAACTACATCCATATGTCCGTAAAAAGTAATCTCTTTATTATTTTCAAGATCCTTTGTAGCAATAAGATTAATTCGTGGCCCCTCTAAGTGATAAGGTATTTGGTCAACCAATTCCTCGGGTTGGACGACCTCCTCTAATTCATAATCTAATTTTTTGAAATATTTCGATATCACATCAACATATTCCCTATAATTATTTCCCGGAGGAGTCACCGTAGAAATATTAATTAATGCCCTCATAATTTCCATAACTTTATCTCGATCAATTTCATCTATTCTTTTGAAAATCTTTTCAAATTTATCCATATTTATC
>CAZZIC010000026.1:0-10219 GCA_964653985.1 uncultured archaeon
TTTTTAATGAAAAATTCAATCTCCAAATCCGATGAGAAAAATAAATTATATAAAAATGCTAGAATATCTTGCTCTATATATGTATTAATTTATCTGGTCGTTTAATTTGTTTCTTAAATGTTTTTTTCTTCCTTTTCTCCTCCAATATGCCTATCTTCACCTTCCAAATAAGGATAAAACCTATTTTTTGCCATATTAAGTAAAATAGATTTATATATTTCAATTAAAGTTCGAATAAACTTACGAAAAGAGTTCTTATATTTCAAAAGTTTTTTATTCTAAAAAACTTTAAATAAAAATCTGCTCTAAATTACTCTAAAAGTCGAGTTCATAAATAATGAAAGAAAAAAGTAAAACTCCCTTAATAATTGGACATAGAGGAGCAAATAAGGAGGCTCCCGAAAATACATTGAAGTCATTTCGAAAAGCAATTGAATTGGGTGCTGATTATATTGAGTTCGATGTCCATGAATCGAAAGATGGGGTCTTAGTAATTATGCATGATCCCAGCACTTTAAGGACTACAGGGTATCCCGGATTGATAAGTCATATGACTTTGGACAAATTAAAAGAATTGGATTGTGGTGATGGAGAATCTATTCCAACTTTAGAGGAATTAATTAAATTAGCAAAAGGAGAAATAAATCTACAATGCGAGATTAAAGCCAGCGGTATAGCAGAAAACGTAGTTACGATTTTTAGGCAAGAAAATCTTATCGAATCAACAATAGTAAGTTCCTTTGATCATGATGAATTAAAAGCAATCCAAGAAATTGAACCAAAGCTTAAATTAGCTGCGTTAGAGCCCTCTGGGGTTGGTTGGATTAAAGATTGGGTTAAAAAAAAGGAGATTATTGACAATGCAATCTCTAATAACTTTTATGGTATTCATCCTCTCTATAAGTTAGTAAATAAAGATTTCATCGAATACGCCCATGAACAGAATCTTAAGGTAAATTGTTGGACAGTTGATTCAAAAAATGCGATGAAAAAACTAATTAAAAATGGAGTTGATGGTATCATTACTAATGATATAAAAAGAGCTAAGGGATTACTTGACGGATAAATTTATGGTATTAACCCTGAAATTCCTGAAATTTTTTAACCTATAGAAAAAAAGAGTTTGGTGAATATTTATTTTATCAGATATTTTCCAACCTCTCTTTCAATAAGTTAGAACGAAAGCTATTTAATCTTTCTCTATTGTAAAGAAGTACCATTATTTCTGTTTTTAAGGTGTAATATCTTCTATCAATGATTTTTCTTATTGCTTTCTCTTCTTCGATTTATCAACTTTTTAGTCTAATAAAATATTTTAGGAAAATTTCACTATTTTGATTATCAAAAACGCAATTTTACTATAATAATAAGCTATTTAGTAAGATATCATGTTAAACACAATTAAAACTCAAGATATCGATTTTAAAAAGTTGTTCTATCCTAGAGCAATCGGAATTATTGGAGCAAGTTATAATCCCGCAGGAGGAGGATATTTTGTTCAAGCAATGAAAGATAGAATCCGCATTCCGATGTATCTGTTTAATCCGAAACATGCCGGAGAAGAAATGTTTGGATATGAGGTTCACAGTTCAATTTTAGATATACCGAAAGAAAAACCTATCGATTACGTAATTTTGGCTGTACCTGCGAAATTATGTCCTAAATTATTGGAGGAATGTGGAAAAAAGGGAGTACCTTTTGTAACTGTCTTTGCCTCAGGTTTTAGTGAAGTAGGAAAGGAAGATCTTGAACAAGAAGTTTTAGATATTGCAAGTAAATATAATATACGAATCATTGGCCCAAACTGTATTGGAGTTTATTGCCCTGAATCTAATTTATATTTTGGAAGGGATCAATCTAAGAAAGCGGGAAATTTTGCGGGTGTACTTCAGTCAGGAGGTTTAGCAGTTAATGTATCCCAACTCGCCGTTTCGTATGGGTGTTTTGTTTCTAAAATGGTTTCTATTGGAAATGCAATTGATCTTTCTCATCCGGACTTTTTAGAATATTTCTTAAAGGATGATAAGACCGCAATTATCGGATTATATGTAGAAAACCTTAAATCACAAAACTATGGAAGAAGATTTATTGATGCAGCAACGAAATGCAACCTTAATAGAAAACCGGTGATCTTATGGCGAGCGGGATATGGAGAAGCTACAAAACAAGCAATCCAATCTCATACGGGAGGTCTGGCAGGGAATAATCAAGTTTGGCAAGCGGTTGCTAAACAAACTGGGTGTTCATTGGTGAATAATTCCACCGAATTAGCCGCTTTAGCATCGGCTTATAAATTAATTCATTTACCCGCGACTCGGAATATTGGATTAATCGGGATTGGTGGAGGATCAACAATTGAAGCGGGAGATACGTTAGAAAACTACAATCTCAAAATACCAACATTAGAGGAAAAAACCATCAAGAAAATGCAACGATTCCTTCCAGATGTAAACACGAATGTCACTAATCCATTAGACTTAGGAGGTCAAGGAGCTCTTCCACATATTTACTATAGGACAATAATTACTTTAGATAAAGATCCAAATATTGATGCGATAGTTTTTGTAAAAGATCCCGAGAGATTCAAGAGTTTAGAAGAAACTATCATTAGCGGTATGGGTTTTGACGAGAATGTGGATTTAAGTCGCTCCTTTATTAAGTACATTAGTAAGGCGAAAAGATTATGCGACAAACCGATGATCTGTGTAATGTTAAAGATCAGCGAAGGATTCGAAGAATATAAAAGCCGATATAAGTTTAAACTAAAGTTATTGAATCGTAACGTTCCGGTTTTTGAAAGTTTTGATTTGGCAGGAAAAGTTTTGGATCGAATGAATACTTACAGAGAGTTTTTACAAGCTTACGGTAAGTATCCAAAATCCAAATAATAAGTTCTACTTTTTTTCTTTCATTTTTGTTTTAATCGGCTGTCCCGGACTTCCTTGATAGTATTCAATATTTGGTTTTCCGCGCCAGTTTTTGTGTAATACTGTGTTTGGATAGATTATAAAACCTTCTTTTGTTTTCGAACCAGGCCCCGCAATAACGTTGGGATATAAGATAGTGTCTTTAGCGAACTTAACTTCTATAATTGATATTTTTCCGAATATTGAATTAACGGCATGACTACTTATAGCTGAACTAGGATACATAAATGAGTTATCTCCTAATCGGGTAAATTCAAGTCCTACAAAATTATCGCAGTTTATAACATTTTTCCCTATTTGATTATGACCAATTCTTCTTAATACTCGGTTAACTAACCAAGGAAACGGAGATTTCTTAGCCAACCAAACCGGGAACTTAATGATAAAACCTCTTTTGTGATAATATTTTAGTAATTTTCCTTCGGGGGTGCTTTCATCTAAATTTCGGGAAAAAATTCCCTCTAATGGCGGAGATTTTTTGTTCCAATACTTAACCCAAAGAGCGCAGATCTCGATAAGAACTATTATATAAACATAATATAAAAACAGAAACAACAATGGAAAAACTAGAAAATGAAGATAAATTGGAATTACAAGCACATTCAACAGAAAAAACTCAATCACTAAAAAAATTCCTAAGCAGACATAAAATGGAAGTAGATATATAATTAAATTGATTTTAAAGAAATCGAAGATATTGACATCCGCTTTTTTTTGTTTAATATTTCTCTCGATTTCTCTTAGATAGGTTGCTTCAACCGATTTTTCTTTATTCATACAAAATTAATATTAGAATTTCAATAAAAAATTATTCGCTTTATTTTCAAAGCCCATTTTAATTTCATCGGTATTAATTAAAAAAATTAAAAAAAACCATCGGGATTAAAAAAAAGTGTATAGATTTATTTAAAGATTAATCTATTTTTGGGATTTTCATTTTATCTTGAATTTCGGAATCATTTGAAAACCCAACAATTTGATAAGCGTAATAATAAGTTTCTTCTCCCTTCAAAGTAAATTCTTTATGAACATTTGCTATTCCCGGTAAATCTCCTCCAACACCTTTTTGTTTGAGATCAATATTGATTGTATTGAAAGGTCTAGATTCTAAATCATTAATATGCCTTGCCTTCTCAAGGGTCTCCATACTATAAGGCCAAGCACTTACGTATAGTAATTCTTCACTAACATCAGTAATCAACATACCTTCTCCTTTAGAATTTGTAAAGGTAGCCCATCTTACTTCCGTATGATTACCATTCTCTTGAGGTCTAACATAGGGGTGATTTAAACTTTCAACCGTTCCTGAATGAATTCCAACTCTCGCTCCACATTTCCGATCCGTCATGGTTTCATGTGGACCCTTTCCAAACCAAGTCATCCTTTTAAATTCTTTTGGTATCTTAAACTGCATACCAAAACGAACCATTTCCTTTATCGGAGTAAATCTCATAGAAATGATGATATTTCCATCCCCATAAACTCTATAATTCACCTCGAGTTCTTCTTCAGAATTGGGAGTTTTATAAAAGCAAAGTATATTTGTTTGGTTCTCTTGGATTTTCTCTGGTTTAAATTTAACTAATTTACTTCTTTGCATTAGATTTTTCCAACTATAATCTATACCTAATGAGGAAGCCCCGCCAAAGTCCTCATCAATTTGAGCTAAATCATTGTCTGTAGGAGCTCTCCAAAAGTTTGGTTGGATGGGAGAATGGATTAGTTCAACAGAGTTAAACTTGTATGATCTTAAGTATCCTGTTTTTTTACTAATATTAATTTCAAATTTCTCACCATTGATCTTAAAGTTATCTGATGATTCTTTTAATTGGAGAACCTTCATCTTACTGACATTTTTCGTTTTCTTTTTTCTTAAAATGGGCAATTTAAATTGTTCCCAAGCAAGTAGATAATCCTCTTTCGCCCATGATTGATCTTTTTTTAAAGAACACTTGACAGTTAAATGATATTCAGAGTTTACCTTTACTTCTGGTTCTTGATATTTGATATAGAAACGCCCTTTTTGATTTGGACTAACGGAAGGAGTTTTTAAATTTCCACTTTGAATAATATTACCATTTTCTGATAATTCCCAAGCAATTTTCACGAAGTCAAGATTAAGAAATTGATATTTGTTTTTAATATCAAATAACCCATTGTCTAAATCAAAAGGAATTATCTCAATGTTTTGATATAATTTTTTGACCTCATATAAAGAAGGATTGGGCTTCCTATTAGGCATTACAATCCCGTTTATACAAAAATTCTTATCATTCGGTTCGTCTCCAAAATCTCCTCCGTATGCCCAGAATTCCTCACCGTTCTCATCTTTTTTTCTGAGTCCTTGATCAACAAAGTCCCAGATAAATCCTCCAATAATGTGGGGATATTTCTCGAAAAGCTCGGTATACTTAAAAAAATTGCCTAAACTGTTTCCCATAGCGTGAGCATATTCACACCACATAATTGGTTTAATTTTATTCTTTTTTCGTCTTATTACTCTTTTTGCCATTCTCTCAACTTTTTGAGGGGGATAATACATATTACTTGCCACATCTGAGATCTCTTGACGATAATCACCTTCATAATGAATAGGACGAGTTTGATCAATTTCCAAAGTCTTAGTCTTCATTATCTTAAAATTTTCTCCGAACCCTGCTTCATTTCCAAGGGACCACATAATAATAGAGGGGTGATTCTTATCTCTTTCCACCATACTAACCATTCGGTCAATGCAAGCTTCCGTCCAGTCTGGATCACTTGCGGGTAAAACATCTCGCAAACCGTGTGATTCTAAATTATTCTCATCAAGAACATATAAACCATATTGATCACATAATTCATACCATTTAGGATGATTTGGATAGTGGCTTGTTCTGACTGCGTTGACATTAATTTGTTTTAGAATCTTTATATCTTCTTCCATTCTTTTTACAGAAATGGCTCTACCCTCATCAGGGTCATGTTCATGTCGATTTACTCCCTTAAAGATTGTTGGTTTTCCATTTATTAAAAATTGTCCTTTCTCAGTTATCTCAATCTTTCGAAAGCCAAATCTACACAATTGAGATTCGAGAATTTTTCCATTATGAACCTTTAAATGTATAAAAACATTGTAAAGATGAGGTATTTCTGCGCTCCATTTTTTAGGATTTAAAATAAATTGAGAAAGATAAATTATTTTCTCTTCCAGTGCTTCTATGGAATCAATATTTGAAGTTAATTTTTCAGCAATTAATTCTTTATTATCCTTATCCTTGATCTGAACTTCAAGTGAATGATTTTGATATTTGATATTACCATAATTCTTTAATTTTACTTTTATGCTGAATTCCGCATTCCTATAATTCTCATCCAGATCACCTCTAAGATAAAAATCTTGAATATGAAGGTTAGGCGTAGAATATAAGTATACCTCCCTAAAAATCCCGCTGAAACGCCACATATCTTGGTCTTCTAAATATGAGCCGTCTGACCATCGATAAACTTCTACAGCAACTATATTTTCCTTTTTTTCCTCAACATACCTTGTAATATTGAATTCTGCAGGAGTCATGCTCCCTTGACTATATCCAACTTTCTTTCCATTGATCCATAAATAAAAGGCAGATTTTACTCCCGCAAAATGCAAAAATATTTGTTTATCTTGCCAAGTTTCTGGTATTTTAAACGTTCGCCTGTAGGAACCAACAGGATTATAGTTATGGTCAATTGATGGTATTATTTCTGTATTTACACTATATGGATAATTTATATTTGTGTAAATTGGAATTCCATATCCTTTCAATTGCCAATTGCTGGGAACTTCTATAACATCCCAATTTTCTGCATCAAAATCTCTCTTATAAAATTCATGTGGACGGTCTGAAGGCTTTTCTACCCAATTAAATTTCCATAATCCATTTAAACTAATTCTCCTTAAGAACTCTTTTTCCTCCTCTTCTTCCTGTTGTGTGTTTAAATCTAAGAGGTATAGAGTACTGTGTCCAGGTTCTTTGTTTCTACCAAAGATCCGAGAGTTTTCCCAATCATTTACTTCCGAATTTTTATTCTTCATTTTGCTCAACTGAAAAGATTTAATTAACAGTTTAATATTATTTACTAATTTAAATAAACCTAAGTTTTAGAATGCTTATTGACCTGAGAAAGGATGTTCTTACCTTGAAAATAATCTATATGTATCAGAACCAATTTTAATCCGATTGGAGAATAAAAGATATATGAGGATATTTAATTATACTCGTTTAATCTTTTTCGATATTTGATAACTTCATCCGATGTATACTTTTTAAAGAATAAAATCAACGCAATTCCGCCAAATAAGGCAGTAATGAATCCCCACCAAGATACATCAATGATCCCCCTAACGCTTAAGTCAAAGATCAAACCGCCGATGAGCGATCCTATTATTTGAGCTATAGAATCTAAGGAGGTAGTATAACTATTAATGCTTCCTTGAATTTTAGGACTGACTAATTGTATTATTACGCTTTGTAAAGCCCCTCTTACAGTTGCTAGGGAAAAGCTTAGGAAAATCGAATATATAATAATTTTCTTATAAACTGGTTTGAATAAAGTAAATGTCATTAAGGCTCGAAAAACTCCCGATATCGTTAAAAGTATCCCAATTTCTATAGCGGGAAAATTCTGAATCTATAATTTTCATTATAGCATTCTTATACCGAATATAATATTCTAAGTGTATGAATTTAATAGATAAATCCTTGATTCCCAAAAAAAATAGACTTTTAATTCTAAAATAAGAAAAAATAAAAAGAAATTATCCCTATTTTTTTAGAAAATTACTTATCTCTTCATTTATTTCATGTGCTTTCTCCCTTGGAGAATCATGACCCACACCTTCAAAGATGATAAGATTACTATTGGGGATCTCCTCATGAATCTTTTCATTCATGATTTTTGGAGTTTGTCGATCTTTTTCGGCAGCTAAAATCAATGTAGGGTTTTTAATTTCTGAAAGTCGATCTAAAACATCAAAACTAGCTAAAGCATGAGCTTGGTTTTCAATATCTTGAGGTCTTGAGGGATTTTCTATACTATCATCGATTAGATCTTGTGCTGAAAATAGTCCATAGAATTTTTTCTCTGGGTTTTCTCTCATCTTTTTTCTGAAACTGCGAGAAAATCCCAATTTTGCCCCTTGAAAAAAGGCTTCTTTTGGGTCTTCAAGCTTTTTATGATATTTATCTATTTGACTATTCTTGTACATTTCAATACCTGCCTTATCACCGGGCCATTGAGGAAGAGTGTTAACAAGAACGATTTTGTTAATCCTTTCGGGATATTTCAAGGCAAACTGTTGGACAATCATTCCACCGAGGCTCCAACCCATAATGTGAGATTTTTCTATATTTAAATGATCCATTAAGCTCGCAATATCATCAGCAAATATTTCCATGTTATATGGTTCATCTGGTCTGTCTGACTTACCCGCTCCCCGATTATCAAATCTTATGACTTTAAAATGCTCCGCTAGTGGTTCATATTGGGCAATCCAAACTTCCTTAGTTGCACCGAATCCATGAACTAATATTAAAGGCTCACCTTCTCCTTTTATCTCATAGCAAATCTTAATATCGTTTACTTCAGCAAATTTTTCGCTCATATTTAAATATATTATAAATTTCTAAAATAAATCTTTTTAATCTCAAGAATCAAAAAATAAAATTTATTCAATTTGAAGTCCCTAAAAAGATTTTATGTGAAAGTTTAAAAATCTTTACGGAAGCATAAAAAGGATAAGCGAGGGATCTTCTATGAAACCAATCGGCTAAAGAAAATCACCCGAAAAAGAAATAACTTGATTAGGGATAAATTTCATAAGATCTCAAGGAAAATAATAAATGATTGCATTACCCACGATTTCGGAACTATCATCATCGGATATAACCCGCCCATCCGCTTACCAAGATTAGAGGCTCTCCATCTTCTTTTCCTTGGATCTGATAACTTATTTTAATACCATTAACTTCCGCTACTTCCGCTACTTCCGCCATCATTCATCAATTCTCCTTATCTTATTGTTTTAGAATTTTTTACAATTATGTGATTGATGAAATACTCTAAATTACTTATATTTAATACAACTTTGTCAAAACTCATGATTTTAGCATCTTGGAGTTCCAATTTAGAAGTTGTTCAAAAACACAAAAATTTGGATGAAGTTAAAGACTGGTTTCAGTCAAATCCCAAAAAATTAGAAATTTAAAGAAGAAATCCATTTACGATTCAAAAATAAGATATTCTCGTTCTATTTCTTCTGTTCTGCGATATCTTTGGCATTGATTAAGGGGTGATGATATCTTCCCTTATGTTTCGTTCTCTTCCGCCTTGCTTGAATTGCTGTGGTAGGACAATAACTAATGCACGCAAAGCAATATACGCACGCAATACTCTTATCCCAGACGGGTTTTTTGTCCAAGATTTTTATTTTATTAGATAAACATACTCTCTCACAAGTCCCGCAACCAATACAGTTTTCATCCACATAAAACGATTTTTGTAAACCAAAATAAGCTGATTTCTGAAATATGAACGTACTCATGCGGAGAAATGTCTTAGCCAACCCCTTTATTGCTCCTCCCGTATTTTCATGATAAGATTTTCTGTTGGATATAATATCTTTGATAATATCCAATTTATTTTGGAGATTTTCCTCCAATTCCTTGATCTCTTCTTTGGTTGGAACGGTAAAAACAGGAATAAAATTGACGGGTGTATTCACAGCAAATGAAGCATCCAATTTGAGATTTTCTTTCATCAAGATTTTATCCATATCGCGAAAAACCTTGTCCGCACATTCCCGATTTGATATCGCAAACAGATAAGTAGTGGAAGAGCCATCAAATCGTTTGAGAAACTCTTTAACTACCCACGGAAATGTATGCGCATGGATAGGAAAGATAATACCTGCAATGTCCGCATTTGTTCTGATTTCTTTCCTATTCAAACAACCAATAATGGGAATTAGTATGCAATCGGGGATCCTTTCTTTTAATTCTCTTGCGATATGAATACTGTTTCCAGTTCCGGAGAAATAATATAATTCAATCATCATACACAACTATTTTTAGTTTTGAGTTTATAAAAAAAATTCGGAGTCCAATTATTCCCTCTTGATCATCAATTGTAAGCAGAAGCCTTCTATAAAGAAAAAGGAGATATTTAAGTATATTATTTTTATTCATTTCTTCACTAAGTTCGTAAAATTAAGCATAATTATTTCTTTCTGAATATAATTTTCAACCAAATTTTTAAGATGGGGATTATCT